>CAZPGF010000027.1:0-30094 GCA_964586025.1 uncultured Planctomycetales bacterium | reverse complement strand
ATCCTGGATCGCCGCCTTCACGCCCGCGACGTCGAGAGCGTGCTGCGCCGCGTGAAGCACGTCCTGTTGCTCGAGACGAGCCGCTCGCTCGCCGCCCTCGGCGCTAGCTTCGATCTGCTCTCGGAGGTGCTCGACGACGGCCGGGCGCGGGAGGCCGCGCACGAGTGGAACGAGCGCGCCGAACTCCTCGCGCACGCCTATCCGGTGCTGCCGTTGGACGTCGCGCCGCGCGTGTTGATCGTCGCGCAGTGGGAACCGCTGGTCGCTCTCGGGCCGGGCGCGTTGCTCGACGACGTCCTGCGCACGCTCGGCGCGATCAACGTCGCCTGCGATCTCCCCGTCGATGCGTCCGGGACCTTCTCCGAAGAGGTGGTGATCGCGCGGGCGCCGGACTGGATCCTCGGCCCCGGTGGAGAGATGCCTGCCCGCCTGCGCGCGACGCTCGCCTCGACGCCCGCGGTTCGCGACGAGAGGGTCCTTCCGGTGCTCGGCGCGGACGCGTTCGTGCGCGGCGGTCCCCGGATCCTCGACGCCGTCGAGGTGCTCGCACGCCATCTCGTCGTGCCCGGCCGCTCCGCGACGGACGGCGACGGGTCGAAATGACGCGACGGTTCGCCCTGCTCGCCGTGTTCGTGCTCGTCGCGTCGGCAGTCGGACTCGGCACGGGGGCCGTCGCGCGCACTCCGGCGGACGTCGTCGCCGCGCTGTTCGACGCGGACGGCGATCCGATCGTGCGCGACGTTCGACTGCCCCGCGTGGCGGCCGGTCTCGTCGTCGGCGCCTCGCTCGCGATCGCAGGTGCTCTCTTCCAGGCCCTGCTGCGCAACGCGCTCGCCGAGCCGTACCTGCTCGGTGTGGGGCCCGGCTCGCTGCTCGGCGTGACCGTGGCGGCGGCGCTCGCCGGAAGCGCGGGCCTGCCCGCGGCGGGCTTGCGCGGCACGGCGGCATTCGTCGGCGCGCTCGGCGTCGGCGCGTTCGTGTTCGGCGTCGCGCGGCGAAGCACCCGATCGCCGACCGCGTCGGTGCTGCTCGCGGGCATCGCGATCGGTGCGTTCGTCCACGCCATCGCGACGCTGCTCTTGCACGCGACGATCCGTGACTGGCACGTCGTCGTTCGGTGGATGCTCGGCGACCTCGGGATGGCGACCTGGGGCGACATCGCCTTCGTCACCGGCATCCTCGCGCTCGGCGCGATCGTCGCGCGCGCGCGGGCCGGTGCGCTCGACGTGATGACGCTCGGCGACGAGGCCGCGTGGTTCGGCGGCGTCGCGGTCTCGCGGGAGCTCGCCCTGCTCGGCGGAGCGGCGTGCCTACTCGCGGCGGCGACGGTGGCCGTCGCGGGTCTGGTCGGCTTCGTCGGACTCGTCGTCCCGCACCTCTCGCGCGGCATCGTCGGGTCCGGCCACCGGCTTCTCGTCCCGGCGTCGGCGATGCTCGGCGGCGGACTCCTCGTGCTCGCCGATGCGCTCGCGAGGACGGCCCTGTCGCCGGAGACGCTCCCTCTCGGCGTGGTGACCGCGCTGCTCGGCGCGCCGTTCCTCGCCTGGTTCGTCCTGCGGCGTTCCTGACGGGACGGGGACCCCCGGTCGCTCGCGGCCGGGTAGAACGACGCCGCGGGGGTCGCTTCCCGAGCGGAGGATCGGTCATGTCCAGGTCGCGCGGCGCGCTGTCGGTTCCGGTCCTGCTCCTTCTCGTGGCGGCTCTCGCGGCGGTCGCCTGGCTCGCGTTCTCGAGCGGGCTGCTGGGAGGCGGATCGCTCTCGGACGGCGGCGCCCGCGACGACGACGAAGCGCGACGGGCTCTGCTCGAAGGCCGCACGACGGCCGACGGCGCCGAGGCGGCGAACGAGGAGCGCGAGGCGTCGCTCGCGGGCGTCCACGGCGACGCGCCTCCTGGCGGCGTCCGCGTCCGGCTGCTCTGGGTGAAGGACGATGCGCCGGTCGTCGGCCAGGTCGTCCGCCTGCTCGGCGTTCGCGGCGTACACGTCGCGGATCGCGTCACCGACGAGGAGGGGCGCGCGCTCTTCGAACGCATCCTGCCCGGATCTCGCTACACGCTGCACGTGAAGGGCGAGGGATTCGCGGAAGTCCTCGTCCGCAACGTCGAGGTGCTCTCGAACCAGGTGACCACGCTCGACGACGTGCGCGTCGGAACGAACGTCGTGTTGACCGGGCGGGTCGTGGACCCGTCGGGCCGTCCCGTCGCCGGCGCGACCGTCGCCGTGTTCGCGCCGCGAACGGACTTCTTCCGGCGAGGGTTCCTGCTCTCGATGCTCGACATGGCCGTCCATGACGACGTGCCGCTCGCACGGGCGACCACCGGCGAGGACGGTCGGTTCGCGTTCGCCACGTTGGAGAGCGGCATCTACCGGATCGAGGCGCGGGCGGCGGGTCGTGCCACGGCTCACCAAGGCGAGGTGCTCGTGCGCACGGAGCGCAGTGCGACCACGTTGACGCTGGTTCTCGACCCCGGCATGACCGTGCGCGGAACGGTCACGGACGATCAGGGTCGGCCGGTTGCGAACGCGATGGTTCGGGCGCTCTACGACGGGCAGCGCGTGGAAGACTTCGCCGTGGGGCGCCGCGAGGGAGCGCTGACCGACGCGAAGGGGAAGTACGCGATCGATACGCTGATGCCCAATGCCACCTATCGGTTCGGCGTGTCCGCGGACGGGCACCCGTCGCAGTGGATGTTCCAGTCCGTTCGCATCGAGACGGGCATGACGAAGGACTTCGTGCTGGCGCGTGCGGCGCGCGTGACCGGCACCGTGCGCGAGAAGGATTCCCGTGAACCGATCGCCGACGCGGAAGTCGTGCTGATGGTCGGGCGGTTGGGGGAAGGGTCCGCCGGGATGGAATCGACGCGCTCCGATGCGCAGGGACGCTACACGTTCGATACGGTCGCCTCCGGACCGATGTTCATGCTCGTCGCGAAGGCGGACGGCTTCTCGAGTTCGATGGAGAGTGCGTTCACCGGTGCCACGCTGCCGTCGCTCGTCGCCGGCGAGACGCTCGAACGCGACCTCGAACTCGAGCGAGGCGGGCGGATCGTCGGTCGTGTCACGCGACTCGACGACGGCGAGCCGATCGCGGGCGCGAGCGTCGATGCGATCGCCTCGAACGAGGCGATGTGGGCCGGTGCGCCCTCGGCGACGACCGACGCGGACGGTCGCTACGAGCTGACCGGGCTCGGCCGCGGGGTCTACAGCGTGGACGTGCGCGCGCCGGGCTATGCGGAAGCGCTCGGCGAGGGCAGCGTGCCGATCACCGACCGCGGCGAACAGGGCGAGATCAACGTGTCCTTGTCGGGGGCGGCGCGCCTCGTCGGCGTCGTCGTGGACGCGGACGGCGAGCCGGTCGCCGGCGCCAAGGTCTATGCGCGAAGCGAGAAGCCGGACGCCGAAGCGCCGCGCGTTGGCGGTCGCCGGCGCGGCGATCCGATGCAACGGTTCCGGGAGCAGTTCACGCCCCGCGTCACGATGACCGACGAGGAGGGGCGGTTCGCCCTCGAAGGGTTGGCTCCGCGCCTGGCGTGGAAGGCCGCGGTGAAGGCCGAGGGCTTCGTCGAGACGGAGAGCGAGCGCGTTCGCATGGGCGTCGGCGACACGCGCGAGGTGCGCGTGGTCGTGCTCGTCGGGGGCGCGCTCGATGGGCGCGTCGTCAACGAGGACGGACAACCCGTCGCGGGGGCGCGCGTCCGATACGGTCGGCTCGACGACGAGCTGGCGCGTCGCGTGAACCTGACGAACTGGGAGGTCATCGGGTTGCTCGAGCCGAACGTCGTTACGACGCGGGACGACGGCACGTTCCGGCTCACCCAACTTCAGCCCGGCTTGCAGGTGATCCAGGTCGAGGCCGAAGGCTACGCACCCCTGATCAAGCGCAACGTGCGCGTCGGCCTCGGCGAGGTGTGGACCGGCTGGCTGGGACTGATGCGCCGGGGCGTGACGTTGCGCGGCCGCGTGCTCGACACGCGGGGATCCCCGATCGAACGCGCGGTCGTCAGCGTGGGGGGATCGATGGGAAGCGCCTTCGGCGGAGCGGGCACGAGGGACCTGGCGCCCGAGGGCGGGTCCGGCGGCGAGGACGTGACGACGGCGCTGTTCGGGTGGACCGAAGCCGACGGCGCGTTCGAGATCAAGGACGTGCTGCCCGGAACCTACACGTTCAACGTGTGGGCCGGCGTCCGCACGGCCGAGGGACGGACCTACCAGCCGATCACGCAGGAGAACGTGACGATCCCCGGCACCAACGACTTCGAGTTCCGGCTCGAAGAGCAGGAAGAGCAACGCCCTCCGCTTCCCCCTCTTCAGGCGCGCTGATCGGACGGCGGGCGTGCGGCCCCGCCCTTCTCACTCGGGCGGAGGCGGCCACGATCCCAGGGCGAACGTGACCCCACGGGAGCCGGCGAGGACGTCGGTCCGGCGGACCCGCGCGTCGCGATGGTCCTGGGTCTCGCCGATGAAGCCGGGGGCGTACCAGACGACGACCTCGTAGCGACCCGGGGCGAGCGGCTCCAACGTGAAGCGCCCGGCGGCGTCGGTCTCCGCACTGACGAGGGCACGCACGCGACCGTCGGCGACGCGCGGCTCGCCTTCGCCGCGGGGTTCCCGCGCGTAGACGAAGGCGGCCGGCACCGTTCGGCCGTTCTCACCGCGGACGACGCCTTCGATCGAGAGCGCGGGGGGCAGCACCGCGACGATCGGCGCGGGATCGTCCTCCTCGGGCACGACGATGTCGTGTCGGTACCACGTTCCGTAGCCTTCGCGCTCGACCTTGACGACGTGACGCCCCGGCGCGAGGTCCTCGATGACGAACGCGCCGCCCGCATCCGCTCGCAACGCCCTCGCTCGCAGGAGGGCGTCGGCGCGAAAGGCGTCGCTCAACTCGCGCTCGTCCTCGGGGCGAACCGGTCCCCATCGCACGCGGGCGTCCTCGATGGGTCGTCCGTCCGGATCCTCGACGCGGCCGACGAGTCGCGCCCCGCGCCGCAGGACGAGGTCGATCTCCTGGACCTGGCCGGGCAGGAGGTGCCATGGCCCGCGTCGCGCCGGCGCGAACTCGGCGTGCTCGGCCAGCAGCGAAACGGCGACGCCGTGCGGCAGTCCGCCCAGTCGGTACGAGCCGTCGGGATGGGACACCGCGGTGCGTCCGGCGACGCGTTCGCGCGCACGCCGTCCGCCGTCCACGTCGATCCGCACGACCGCGCCGCCGAGAGCCGCACCGTCCTCGCGCCGCACGCGACCCGTCAGGACCGCGCCGTCGTCGAGGCGGATGTCGTGCAGGACGGCGACCCCGGGATCGGGCATCGTGAGCCGGGTGGCCGCGTCATCGACGAGCGGCGCGAACCCGGTCGCGTCCACACGCAGGACCTGCTCGCCCGGACGGATGCCGGCGAGACGGTAGCGACCGTCGAGATCGGTCGTGGTCGTGCGTTCGCCCCGCCACCGCGCGTGTCGTTCGGTGAGGCCGACCGTCGCGTAGGCCACCGGGCGTCCGGTCGGATCGCTGACGCGGCCCTCGACCAGACCGCCCTCGATCAGCTCGCGATCGATCTCCAGCAGCTGGCCGGATTCGACGACGAGCCCGACCCCCTTCAAGTCCGCCTGATCCGACTGCACGAAGCCCGGGGCGCGCGCGAGGAACAGGAGCACGGGGCCGGGCAACACGTTCGGAAAGACGTAGCGACCTTCCGCGTCGGTGGTGGTGCTCAGCGGCGAGACGCCCGTGAGCGAGCCGCTCGCGAGCGTGACCTCGGCGTAGGGGATCGGTCGCTTCGTGGCGGCCTCGAGGATCCCCCCTTCGACGCGACCTCCCGGCGTCAGCGACAGGTCGCGAGCCGCGACGCCCGCGGAGGCGACGACGAAACTGCCGAACGGTGCGTGCGTGGGATGGGTCGCCTGGAGGAAGTAGCGCACGCCGGGTACGAGCGCGTCGAGCCGGTACGAGCCGTTCGCGTCGCTCACGGTGTCCACGCGATCGACGCGCGTCTCGCCTCCCGACGGCAGGGCGACCGCGATCACGCGCGCGCCCGCGAGCGTGCCGCCGGCCGTGGAGGTCACGATCCCCTCGAAGCCCGCGCCCTCGTCGAGGACGAGGCGCACCGCGCTCCCCTGCTCGTCGAGCGAGACGATCACGCCGCCGCGGAACGACGTCGCGTGTCCGCGCAGACTCGCGCGGAGCGTGTACGTCCCCGGCGGCAGGTCGTCCAGCACGAATCGGCCGAAGCGATCGGCAAAGACGTCGGCGACCGCGACCGATCCCTCCTGGAGTTGGAGCAGGCCGCGACGCAGATCGAAGTCCACACCCGCCGCGTTGTGTGCCGCGAAGGCCTGGACGCGGGCGCCCTCGAGCGGACGGCCGCGTGCGTCCACGACCTCGCCGACGAGCGACGTCGGGGCGCCGAGCAGGATCTCGCCGACGTCGGTCGTCTCCCCCGGGCGCACGTGGATCGCACGGCGCTGCACCTCGCGGTACGGAGCGTGGCGCACGATCAGGACGCCGCCCACGAACGCGGGCAGGCGATCGAACAGGAAGCGGCCCTCGCCATCGGTGCGAACGTGCGCACGACCTTGGGTCGTGGGGCTGCCGTTCGGTTCGCCGGCGTCGGGAAGCGGCGACGGATGCCAATAGACGTGGATCACGACGTCGGCGAGCGGCTTCACGCCGACCTCCGGCACGTGATGCAGCACGCACCCTCGCAGGACGCCCTCGCCACGCGGTCGGGCCTCCAGGCCCGGAAGCCGTCGTTCGTCCGCCTCCGCGCCGAGGCGCGATCGGAGCAGCGCTTCGGCGACCGACCCCTCGTCCGCGGAGGCCCCGCCGAGGGAGCCGGCGGGCGGAGGGTTCAGGCCGTACGCGAGCCACCATCCCGCGGCGATCGCGAGCAACGTCAGGGCGATCAGCAGGAGCGTCCGACCTCGCACGCCCGCAGCCTACCGCCGCGGCGGTGAGTCGGGCCGATCGAGTCGGCCGTGGCGGTGGGCCTCATCGTCACCCCTGCGCGGCCCCCGATCGGCCCCTCGCGCGCCGGGCGGGTTAGCGCTGCGGCGTGAAGCGCGCCACGAGCACGAAGCGTTCGCTCGGCGATTCCCCGTTCATGGTGACCGCGTAGGCGACCGCTCCCCCGTCCGGGCCGATTCGGGCCTCGGCGCGGTCGCGACGGCTCGACCACACCGGCCGATGGACCGAGAGCGCCTCGGCGTCGGGGGAGGGCCGGACGACTTGCTCGAACAGCGGTTCGTTCACGTCGAGATAGGCGATCTCGATCTCGAGATCGATGCCGCCGTCACCGCGCGGCTTCGGCGAGACGCGCGTGGTGTATCCGTCCCGCAAGGTGTCGGTCGCGACCGCCCACGCACCGTCCTTCGTCGCGACCACCGCGCGGTTGTAGGGGATCTCGCGCCCCGCGAACCACTCGACCGTGGGGCCGCCCGCGACGATGCGTTGCGACCAGCTGCGGATCTCGCGGACGTCACGGCGCGTCCGTTCGGCCTCGAGCAGGGCGGCGGCGCCCGCGAGGGTCGCCACGCGCGGTCCGACGCCGGCCGACTCGCCGAGCGTGGTCACTGGACCGACCAGGGCGTGGGCGGTCACGTCCCATGCGGTTCCGGACAACCCCTCGCCCTCTTCCGGTTTCTGCTGCGGTTCGTCCTTGGCCGGATCGGTCGGGGCGGAGTTCGTGTTCGACGGCCCGGCGTCCGCAGGAGCCGCCAGGTCGAACGTTCCGCTCGTCGCGACGCGCGCCAGCGCTTCGGCGAGACGGGCGTGGCCGGAGGCCTCGGCGAGGACCATCCAACGCCCGCCGCCGAAGTCCGTCGCCTGGCTTGCGTTCGCGACGCGCGTGAGGAACGTGCGCACGTCGAGGGCGCTCGCACCGGCCTTCACGAGCGGCGTTGCGTCCACGAGGCGAGGCTCGCGTCGATCTGGCGTGCTCGACGGCGCCGTCAGCACCTCGGGATCGAGGTGCGACACGTCGGCGCCTTCGCCCGCGGGCTCGTCGTCCTCGGTCGTCTCGTCCGACTCCGACATCGGGCTCTCTGCCGCGGGCTTCACCGCGTCCGCCGAAAGACCCGGCGCCGCCCGATCCGCGAGCAGGCGACGCGCCTCGTCGCCAAGGCGCGTGATCGCCGCCGGACCGAGCGCGTGCAGCAATCGCGCCGCGCGCTCGCGCGTCTCGACGTCGCCGGTCAGGAGATCCCGCTGCCACGCTTCCTCGAGCCGCTCGGGACGATCCGCCCAGGTCGCGAGCGCGCGCGTCGCCTCCGCGACAAGGACGCCGCGGCCTTCGCCCGCGTGGTCGAGGAGCGCGATCAACTGGTCGAGGGCGACCTCCCGCCGTGCGGCGTCGTGCGCGAGCAGACGCCGCGCGAGACGGCGCGCCTCGACGACGGTCTCGTCGGCGCCCTCGGCGCGGGACGGCGGGGCGAACGCCACAAAGGCCGAGAGCGAGAGGGCGAGGGCGAGGAGGGGGCGAAGGGGCATGGGGGCCTCCGAACGGCGAGGCATCTTCCCCGCGCCGGCGGGCCGGCCAAGGTACGAACCCTGCAAATCCCCGACGCCCGTTGGCCCGGGCTTCGTCAGCGACCCTTTCGCGTGCCTTCCTTCCAAGCGGCTTCGAGTTCGGCCCAGTCCACGTCCTTGAACGCCTCGTCCACGGCCTTCTTCAGGGCCGCATCGGGACCGAACCCGCCCTGCTGCATCGGCGCGTTGAACGTCGCGTCGGGGTCGTCGGAAGGCGGAGGTCCGTCCTTCGGCGGCGGACCGCCGTCCGCCGGCGGGCTGTCGGGCCCGTCCTTCGGCGCCGGGCCCGTGGGCGGCGTGGGAGGCGCTTCGTCGCCGTCTTCCACGTCCTCCCCGTCGCCTTCTCCCTCCCCCTCGCCGCCGTCGTCATCGGGCGCCGGTCCGCCGCCGGCGCGGAAGCCCTCGAAGTCCTTGTCCTTCTTGACCTCGGCCTTCAGGGTGTCGAAGTACACGGTCAGGATGTTGCCCCACTTCTCGCGGTACTTCTTGTTCTTCGGAACGATCTCGCGGAGGAAGTAGATCAGCGACCATCCCTGTGCGTAGCTGATGCCCGGATACGAGTAGTACTCGCCCTGGGTGAACCGCACGAAGTCATCGAGCGGCGTGTAGCCGCCCTTTCCGTCGTAGACCTTGCGCCCTTCCTTCTCTTCGACGACGCCTCGCGGGCCCGTGACGATCGCACCACGGATGGTTCCGACGCGCCAGTCGAACGGCTCGATCTGGAACTTGCCGCCCTTGTACTTCGCGCCGGCGTAGTAGTCGCCGTGGCCCTCGTTGAACCACGAGTGCGGCGCCACGTTGCCGACGCTGTAGTAGATGTACTGGTGGAACGCCTCGTGATAGAGGACGGCCAGCGTGTCGTCGTCGGGCTTCTTGCTGGGGCTCGCGTCGTAGAAGACCAACTCCTCGTCGTGGCTGCTCCAGTATCCCGCGCTGCCGCCGGGAGCGCCGTAGTCCATGTATTCGTCGCGATCCTTGCAGATGCGGACGATCGAAACGGCGTCGATCGGCTCCGTCGGGGGGAACTGGACCTCGTAGATCTGCTCGCGAATCTTCTCGATCCGCTCGGCGATGATCTTCGCGAGGAGCTTGTTCTTCCCGTTGTTCGTGTTGTACAGGATGATGTAGTTCTTCTTCGGGCTGACGATCACGTCCCAGCCCTGCACGAGGCCGCGCTCGATGCCGCGCCGGCGCTTCGCGGTGATGTTCATGCCGTCCAGCACGTCGAGCGATGCGACGTCTTCGGCGTTCTCGTCGAACCATCGGAACGACCGGGCCGACGCGTAGAAGTCGGACTCGAACTTCTTCCTCAGGCGACCGCCGCACTGCATGAACACGCCGTACTCGTGCGTGTCCTTCTTGAACGCGGCGAGCATCATGAAGAGGGTGATGTTCTCGCCGTACACGCTCCGCACGGGATGCTCGACGCGGTAGAGTTGGCCCGGAACCTTCTGGGGCTTGTCGGTCGAGGCGATCTTCTTGTCGGGACGCGCCTGGATCCGATTGATCTCGGCTTCCTCCCCGTCGTTGTACTTCATCTCGCGTCGAATGGTCGCGTCGAAAGCCGACTTCGGATTGTCGAGGTCCCCCATCCGTTCGATCTGTTCGGCGAGCTCGGGCGGGATATCGCCGGTGATCACCGGACCGCTGCGCAGGCCCTTCTCGGTGTCGATCCGCACGATCTCGATCATGGCCGGATACGTGCCGACGTTGGCGCCCTTGTTCTTCGAATCGGTGAACCGGGCGACGATGCCCCGCTGCGTCTCTTCGGCCGGCTGCAGCGGAACGCGTTCGAAGTCGGCCGGGATCAGCAGGGAGAATTTGTGCGCCGCGTCGCGGTAGCGCTTGGTGCCGCCCGCTTCGGCCGGCGTGCGGCCGAGGAAGGCGAGCGATGCGAGTGCGGTCACGGTGAGTGCGAGCAGTGGCCGCGCGGTCCGGGCTCGATGGGGGGCCATGGGAATCCTTCTCCTCCGGAAAGGCGCACGGCGCGCCACGCGGCAACGTATGCCGATCCGAGGGTAACGCCTGCTCTCGGCCGAATCGGACACGGAATGAAGGGGCCGGTTCCCGCCGTCAGTCGCCGCGCCCGGCCCGGCGCAGGAACTCCCCCTCGTCCAGGACCGGCACCCCGAGGGCCTCGGCGGCTTTGCGCTTCGATCCGGCGCCCGGCCCGGCGACGACGAGGTCGGTCTTCGCCGAGACCGCACTCCCGGCGCGACCGCCGAGGGACTCGACCAGCGCCTTCGCTTCGTCCCGGGAGAGCCGCTCGAGCTTCCCGGTGAACACGACCGTCAGGCCTTGGAACGGTCCGTCCTCGCGGCCCTCCCAACGCTTCGGGCGCACGCCGCGGTCGGCCATCCGCTTGAGCATGGCGCGGTTGCGCGGCTCGCTGAACCACGTCACGACCGCGTCAGCGAGCGCCTCGCCGACCTCGTTCTCGGCCAGGAGCGCGTCACGGGTCGCCGCCGCGACGCCGTCGAGCGTCCCGAACGCGCGGGCCAGGATTCGCGCGCCGCGATCCCCGACCTCCCGGATGCCGAGACCGAAGAGGAACCGGTCGAGCGGGACCTCCTTCGACGCCTCGATCTGGGAGAGGAGGTGGTCGACGCTGACCTCCCCCATGCGCGGCAGTTCGACGATCGCCGAGCGGTGGTCGGCCAGCGCGTACAGATCGGCGGCGTCCTTGAGGAAGCCCCGCTCGTGGAGCAGCGCGGCCTGCTTCTCGCCGAGGCCGCGGATGTCCGCCGCCCGCCGCGAGGCGAAGTGGACGAGATGGGCGACGACCTGCGAGGGACAGGCGAAGTTGTCGCAGCGCAGCGCGACCCGCTCCGGGTCGCGGTGGAGCGCCGTCCCGCACCCCGGGCACGCCGTCGGCACGCCGATCGGGCGTTCCTCGCCGGTTCGTTCCGAGTCGATCGCGCGTAGCACCTTCGGGATGACGTCGCCCGCGCGCTCGATCTCGACGCGGTCCCCGATGCGCAGCCCGAGGCGATCCAACTCGTCCACGTTGTGCAACGTCGCGTGGCTGACGGTGACGCCGGCTAGGTGCACCGGTTCGAGCACGGCGCGTGGCGTGACGACCCCCGTCCGCCCCACGCTCCAGTCCACGTCCAGAAGTCGTGTCGTCGCGCGACGCGGTGGGAACTTCCACGCCACGGCCCAGCGCGGGCTGCGGCTCCTCTGGCCGAGCCGGTCCTGCAGCGCCACGTCGTCCACCTTCACGACGACGCCGTCGAACTCGTACGGCAGTTCCTCGCGTCGCGCCAGCAACTCCGCGTAGCGCGCGACGACGTCATCCGGGCCGACCACGCGGCGCGCGTCGGGCACCGTGGGGAGTCCCCATTGTCGGTACGCCTCGAGCCAGGCGGTCTGCGACGCGGGGCGGTCGCCGTCGATACCGCCCTGGGTGTACGCGAAGAAGCGGATCGGGCGCGACGCGGGGATCGCCGGGTCGAGTTGACGCAGCGAGCCGGCGCAGAAGTTGCGAGGGTTCTGGAAGGTGCGCTCACCGGCCGCCTCGGCGGCGCGATTAAACGTCTCGAAGTCGGCCTTGCGGACGTAGGCCTCGCCACGAATCGCGACGAACGCGGGCACCTCGTCGCCACGCAGGCGATCCGGGATGCCGCGGATCGTCCTTGCGTTGGCGGTGACGTCCTCGCCGACGAGGCCGTCGCCGCGGGTCGCGGCGACGCGCAGGCGGCCCTTCTCGTAGATCAGTTCCAACCCCACGCCATCGATCTTCGGCTCGACGCTGTACGCGCGCGGCGCATCGGCCTTGAGGAAGCGGTCGTTCGACGCGACCCACTCGCGGAACTCGGTCTCGTCGAGGACGTTGTCGAGCGAGACCATCGGGCTCGGGTGCGGGGCGGGCGCGAACCCCTCGGCGAGCGCGCCGCCCACGCGCCGCGTCGGGCTGTCGTCCTCGGCGAGTTCGGGGTGTGCCTCCTCGATCGCACGAAGTTCGCGGAACGCTTCGTCGTACTGGGCGTCCGTCAGGATCGGATCGTCCAGCACGTAGTAGCGCCAGTTCGCATCGCGCAGGATCGCGCGCAGTTCGGCGGCACGGTGGGAGGCGTCTCTCAAGGCCATCGGCGCGGCATCGTACGCGTTCAGGGGGTCCTTGACCTTGCGGAGGAACGGCTTCGCAGATCGGGGGCGCTCCGGCCGCCCTCGGACGGGGTGGGGCACGGAAGGCGGGCGTCGCTACGCTGGCCCACCCGATGGCGTTCGCGCAGAGCCTGTTGCTGACGATCTACTACGGGCTGCTCGGGCTCGTCTCGGCGGTCATGGTGTATCGCGCGTTCCTGATCGTTCGCTACCTGCGCCACCCGCGCGGCGATCCCGACCCCACGTCCCGGTTCGATCCGGACGATTTGCCCGTGGTGACCGTGCAGTTGCCGGTGTTCAACGAGCGGTTCGTCGTCGGGAGGTTGATCGACGCCGTGTGCGCGCTCGACTGGCCGCGCGACCGCCTCGAGATCCAGGTGCTCGACGACAGCACGGACGACACGAAGGAGATCGCCGCCGCCCACGTCGCCGCGATGCGGGCCGCGGGATACCAGATCGAGCACGTCCACCGCACCGATCGCTCGGGCTACAAGGCCGGCGCGCTGGCGGCGGCGATGCCCCGCGCCCGAGGCGACCTGCTTGCGGTGTTCGACGCGGACTTCGTGCCCCGGCCCGACTTCCTGCGGCGAACCGTCGATCACTTCACCGACCCGCGGGTCGGTTTCGTGCAGACGCGCTGGACCTACCTGAATCGCGGATACGGCATGCTGACCGAGGGCATGGGCATGCTGATGGACGGGCACTTCGTCCTCGAGCAGGTGACGCGGTCCCGCGGCGGCTACGTGTTCAACTTCAACGGCACCGGCGGGATCTGGCGACGCCAGGCCATCGAGGCCGCCGGCGGCTGGGACGCCGACACGATCTGCGAAGACACCGATCTCTCGTATCGGACCTACATCGCCGGCATGCGCGGCGTGTTCCTTCGCGACGTCGAGTGCCCGAGCGAGTTGCCCGTGCAGATCACCGCCCTGAAGAGCCAGCAGCATCGCTGGGCCAAGGGCCTCACCGAGTGTTTCCTGAAGCTCATCCCCAAACTCTGGGCGAGCCGCCTCACGGTGCGCCAGAAGCTCGAGGGGACCTTCCACCTCGGTGCGAACCTGGCGTTCCCGGCGAGTCTCTTCATGACGGTCGTCGCACTGCCGGTGATGCTCGTCCGAATCGGGATGGGTACGAACGGCGCGAGCGTCGCGCAGATCGTCGATTCCCTCGTGTTCCTGCTCGTCATCGTGACGCAGGTCCTGTTCTACGTGGTCGCCACGCGCGAAGCCCATCCGAAGGACTGGGTCGCGCGGCTGCGCTTCCTGCCGTTCTTCCCGCTCATCGGCGTCGGCCTCGCGGTGAACAACGCCCGCGGCGTCCTCGAGGCGCTCGGGGGGCTGCGAACCGAGTTCGTTCGGACGCCCAAACTGGGCGTGCTCGACGCCGACCACAGCCTCGTCCGCAAGCGCGAACGGTCCTACACCGGCGGGCGGGATCGTTGGCAGGCGCTGCTCGAGATCACCCTGGGCCTCTACTACGTGTTCATGGCCGTGGTCCAGTCCCGCCACATGGCGATGGGTGCCGTCGTGACGGGGGTGCTCTCGATCGGCCTGTTCACCATGGGCGGCGCCACGCTCCGTGCCCTCTGGATCCGCAACCGGGCCCGCTTCCTCGCCGCCGGCGGCCCTCCGGACTCCCCCGAGGCCCCGACGCCTCGATCCGCCCTGCCCGAGGGGGCCCCCGTCGGGGCCTGATTCCGACCGGTTTCGTCCGGACCCCTAAAGAACGGGGGGGAGACGGTCCGACAGAATGGAACGCCCACTCCCGTCGCCCGAGGGAACCCCATGGGACGCATCCTGATCGTCGAAGACGAAGAAACCCTGCGGGACGTGCTGGCACGTCACCTCGCAACCCAGGGGCACTCCTGCGAGCGCGCCGGTGACGGCGAGGAGGGGGTTCGCCGCGTCCGGGCCGAGAAGGACGGGTTCGACCTGATCATCAGCGACATCCACATGCCGAAGATGGACGGCCTGGCGTTCCTCCGGCAGGTGCGCCCGTACGTCGAGTCCGTCACGCCGTTCATGATCCTGACGGCGTACGACGAGTGGAAGTACGCGATGGAGGCCATCCGCCTCGGCGCATGCAACTTCCTGCAGAAGAATCCGTTCGACCTCGCCGAGATCGCCGACGCGGTGAACCGCGCGCTCGAACTGCGCCAGGTCTACAAGCTGCGACTGAACTACAAGGTGCAGCTCGAGCAGCGCCTCCGTGAGAAGGAGGACGAACTGCGCCGGACCTACGACGGCACCGTGATCGGGTTCGCGTCGATGATCGAGGGCAAGGACTCGAGCACGATGGGCCACCTGTGGCGCGTACGCGACCTGTGTACGCTCCTCGCGCGGGAAATGGGGTTCAGCGAGGGCGAGCTGCGCGACATCCAACTCGGCGCGATGCTGCACGACGTCGGCAAGTACCGCGTGCCGGACGCGATCCTGACCAAGCCCGGCCCCCTCGACGAGAGCGAGTGGAAAGTGATGCGCATGCATCCGGAGTTCGGTGCGGACTTCGTTTCGCGCGTCCCGTTCCTCGCGCCCGCGCAGACGGTGATCCGCCACCACCACGAGCGCTGGGACGGCGCCGGCTACCCGGACGGACTTGCCGGAGAGGAGATCCCGCTCGCCGCGCGGATCTTTGCGTGCGTGGACACCTACGACGCGATCATCTCCGAGCGGTGCTACAAGGTCGCGCAACCGTCGTCGGTTGCCATGGCCGAACTGCGGCGATGCGCCGGGACCCAGTTCGATCCGGCGATCGTCGATGCCTTCGAGCGCTGCCTTCCGCAGATCGAGGCCTTGACGAAGGACTCCGGGGAACGGCACCGCAAGGAGTTGGAGGACTTCGGACTGGGGCAACTGCCGGATCGTGCCGGCGTGCAGAAGATGGTGAACGCCGGCGCGAGGTAAGGGGCCGGTTCGATCGCCTGGGGGGGCGTAGACGTGACGACCGTGAGCGCGAGCGATCCGCTTCGGGCGTTCCTTTCGGGGAAGCGCCGCTCGCCTCGCGTTTCCCTGCAGATTCCTGCCATTCTGCGCGCCGGGGGGCTGGAGATCCCGGCCGAGGTGAAGGACGTGTCCGAAGGGGGCGTCCTGATCTCGGTGGACGGCGCAACGATTCAAGCGTGTGGTCTCGGCGGACTCCCGATGATGGCCCTGCACGAGCGGCTGGGCGCCGGATTCCGATTGGTGTTGCCGGGTATGGACTTCGAGCGGGACGCCGTACCGATCCGGGTCGCGTCACCGATGGGGGAGGGGGAACGTGTGTATGTCGGTTGTCGTTTCGACCGTCCATTGACGGCGAGCGAGCAGCGCCGTGTCGGCCTGCTCGATGCCGGACGTCCGATCGTGACGCCCGAGTGGACCGCGGCCGTCCTGCTCGACGCGCTGCCGATTCGCGTGCGCCGCGGCGCGCGCATCGACGTGTTCGCGCACGGCGATGGGCAGGTCGTGGGACCGCGGTTCGTCGGTCGGTTGCTCGGCTTCGGCGATTCGGTCGTCGGCGTCGCATGCACGATCGCCCGGGACCGCGGAGTCTTCGAGACGATCGGCGACGACATGCTGACGCTGACGTTCCGGCGCCGCGGCGCGGACCTGTGGACGACCCAAGCCCGACCTGCCGCGGTGCGTCCCGGCGCGCGCGGACCCTGCGACGTCGAAATCGGGTTGATCGCCGAGGAGGCGCCTCCGCCCGCGCTGCGCCGTCACCTCGTCCGTCGCCGGTCCTAGACGCGGAGCGAGTCCCGTCGAGGAGCACCGTCGCGGACGTAGGATCGGGCGGTCGGCCTGGTGACGTGGCCGCTCGCGGACCATGGGCAGGGAGCGCGCACCGTGCCGATCAAGTACATCGGGTCCAAACGGGCCCTCGTCCCGCTGATCCTCGATGCGATCCGAAGCGTCTGCCGGGTCGGCACCGTCATCGACCTGTTCTCGGGGACGGCCCGCGTCGCATCCGCCCTCAAGGCGGGCGGCTACCGCGTGCTGGCGAACGACCACAACGCCTACGCCGAGGTCATCGCACGCTGCTACGTCCAGGCCGACCGGGAGCGCTGGGACGCAGAGGCTTCGCGGTGGATCGCGGAGTTGAACGCGCTTCCCGGCGAGCCGGGGTACTTCACGGAGACGTTCTGCGTTCGCAGTCGGTTCTTCCATCCGAAGAACGGCGCGCGTGTCGACGCGATCCGCGAGCGGATCGCCGCGACGAGCCTTCATCCCGAGTTGGAGGCCATCCTGCTCGTGAGCCTCATGGAGGCGGCGGATCGCGTGGATTCGACCACCGGCCTGCAGATGGCCTATCTCAAGGACTGGGCACCCCGCGCCCACAACGACATCGAACTCCGTGTGCCCGACCTGGCGCCGCGTCCGGCGGCGGGCGCGTGCCAGGCATTCGGGCTCGACGCGATCCGGGCCGCGCGCGACGTTCTGACCGGGGACGTCGCCTACCTCGATCCTCCGTACAACCAGCACCGCTACCTCAGCAACTACCACATCTGGGAGTCGCTGGTCCTGTGGGACAAGCCGGAGGTCTACGGGGTCGCGTGCAAGCGGGTCGATTGCCGCACCCGCAAGAGCGCGTTCAACTCGAAGCGTGACGCATGGGACGCCATGCGGCTCCTCATCGAGTCGGTCCGCGCCCCGAACCTCGTCGTCTCGTTCAACGACGAGGGATTCTTCGACCGTGAGGCGCTTTGCGACCTGCTCGGGACGCGCGGCGTGGTGACGGTGATCGAGCGCGACGTCAAGCGGTACGTCGGGGCCCAGATCGGCATCCACGACCCGAGCGGGAGACTCGTGGGCGAGGTCAGCCACCTTCGGAACAAGGAGTTCCTGTTCGTGGTGACCCCGACCTCGGTTCCGCTCGACCGACTCGTGCACGTGGGCGATGCGGAGCCGTCGCCGCCCGGGTCCTGACCCCCGCTTCGAGCGGTCGGCCGCGGCCGGACGGACGAGCGTCTACCGCGCGGATCCGTCCTTGGGAGCCCCCGCATCCTTCTCGCCGGCCATCGTCTCGGCGCCGGCCTCGCCGAGAAGAGGCGAGAATCGGTAGTACGACTCGAGGCTCAAGACCGACATCGCCGTCGAGAAGAGACGGCCGCCGTTGAGGACGGTCGTGTCGGGATCCCACGAACCGTTCAGGTGGTCGTCGGTCTGCCGCTGCCGCTCCGGGTACATCTTGCGGATCTTCTGGTTCCAGGCACGCCAGTACTTCCCGCCCATCTGGTACATCGCGAGCGTGCCGTAATACCAGTAGTAGTGGTACCAGGCGAGCGCCTGGTCCTTGTTCATGCCGGCCATCCACTCCGGCGTGTACTTCAGCAGGAAGTTCGCCGATCCGATCTGGAACGGATGGCTGCGCTTCCAGCCCATGAAGAAGCGGCACACCATCCCGACGGCCGTCATGCTGATCTTCTGCAGGCCGCTCGAATCCTTGCCGGCGAGTTCGAAGTAGCTCGTGAACGCCTCGTACTGGCGTCGCACGCCGACCTCGTGATCGTAGTCGTTCGACAGATCTTCGGGCTTCTCGATCTCGCCCGTGATGTCGTACGAGCACCGTTCCAGCCAGTCGTCCACGCCGTCCCAACTCTTCTGGGCGACGTCGAGCCCGATCATGTCGGCCATCTTCGTCGCCATCAGCACCCACGAGGTGCAGGACGAGTCGCTCTGCACGTAGCGGGGACCGTAGCGCCAGCCCGCGCCGGGCGTTTGCGTGCGAACGAGGTAGTCGATGCCCCACTGCGCGGGCGCGGCGAGTTCCGGGTCGCCGGTGAGGCCGTACGACTCGTTGAGCGCCCAGACCGCCATACCGATCAGGTACGCATAGATCCAGCTGTTGTCGCCGCCGCCCGTCACCGGGAAGCCGCCGTCGTAGAGCTGGGTCGCGGCGAGGAACTCGGACGCGCGGCGGATCGCTTCGCAGTACTTCCCATGATCGCCCTGGTAGCCGGCGCCGAGGAACGCGAGCAGGGAGAGGCCGGTGTACGCGGGCTCGCAGTTGACGACGCCGCCGAATCCGCGTTCGTTACCGTCCCAACTTCCGATCACGTGCTGGTGACGGGCGAGAAAGCGCAAGCCCCCTTCGACGGCGCGCTCGGTCGCCTGGGTCAGTCCGTACAGCCCGCGGCTCATCGCCTCGCGGCGATTCGCGGCGCGGTCGAAGCTCTTCATCCGGGGCGAGAACGGCGTGGCGGAACGCCCGTGCCACTCCTGCCACGTCTGGAGCACGCGACCGAAACGATGCGCGGTCAGGCGTTCGAGTGCGTACTCGGCCTCGCGCAGGATCCCCTCGCTGAACGGCTGGGTCGAACCGACGATCGCGGTGAGCGCGTCGAACGACTCCTTCGTCCGTATGTAGCCGAGACAGCGCACCGCGTTCAGTTCGCTGTCCTTCGGCTTCGGGCGGGGGCGCACGGCCTCCTTGCAGGCCTCCACGGCGGCGGCGGGGTCGATGCCCTCGAGCGCGCGGAACGCCAACATGCGCTTCGTGCGGTCCTTCTGCTCGTAGAGAGCGATCTTCAGGACTTCGGCGTACGCCGCCTTCGCGCCGAAGCGACCGCACAGCTCGATCGCCGTGTACGCCACGTCCGTGTCGTTCGACGTGACGAGCGCGGGCATGGCCTCCAGCACCTTCGGCGCGGCGCGTTTGCCGAACCGCAAGAGCCCCTGGCGAGCCGCGTCGCGCACCTCCCAGGACGAATCGTCGCGGACCAGTTGGATCATCCGCTCGATCACCCGATTCGGCACGTCGAGCGACGGGTCGGGCAGCGGTTCGATGATGGGGGCCGGGCCCGCCTCGCCGGTGATCTCGCCGACGGGGGGTGCATCGACGCCCGGCAGGCGTCCGCGCTGGGCCCGCCACGGCAGACGGCCGAGCGCGAGCACCGCCGCGTCGCGAAGATCCTGTTTCGAGTTGCGGGAGAGCGCGAGGAGGTCCTCGACGTCCTTCAACGTCGCCAGTTCCGTGATCGCCTTGAGATTCGCCTGGAGCGTGGGTCGCTTCGGATTGCTCGACGCGACGTGGATGAACGAACCGAGGCCGCCGTCGTAGCCGATCTGCTTGAGCGCCCACACGGCGTAGAGGCCCGCGTAACTCTCTCGGTGGCCCTTCACGAGCGACACGAGTTGCTCGACGAAGGCCTTGTCGCGCCAGCGACCGGCGGCGGAAGCCGCCGCGCAGAGGATCTCCTCGGTGCGTCCCTTGCGGATCGCGTCGCCGATCGCGATCTTCGTGAGCGGGAAGCGGCGCGTCTCGTCGGGCCGCAGCGAACCGGCCATGGCGAGCCCGGCCGCCTGCACGTCCGGGTTGCGCCGACCCGACGCGAGGAACGCCATGCCTTCGTCGATGGAGGGGTGACGCCACGCACCGAGGACGTGGGCGAGGGCAATCTGTTCGGTATCCGACTTTGCGCGGAGGGCGCGCTTCCACCACGACGCGAACTCGGGCGTCCCGAGCAACGATGCGGTCAGTTCCGCCTCGCCCATCGCGCGCAGCGCCTCGCCGGCCGCGACGGCGAGGTGCGGCTCGGTGAACGTGACCGCGGCCTGGAGCAGCGGCAGGGCGGCGGCGGCGTCCTTGCGCTCCTGGATCTTGGAGATCTCCGCGAAGATCTCCTCCGACTCGCCGGAGAGTCGGTACTCGTTCGCGGCGCCCGCCGGGCGCGTGGCGAGAGGGCAGATCGCAAGCGCCGGGAGCACCGCGAACGCCGCGAGAAGCAGAGGGCGTAGGGGCCGACGTCGCAAGGGCGCACTCCGGTTGGCGGGACCGCTCGGGACCGTGCCCCTTATAGCCCCTTCCGGCTCGCCGCGCTTCGGCGGCTCACAGCCTGAGCAGAAATTGCGTCTGCGCATGGCGGTGGCGGCTCAAAATCATCGTCATGCAGAACGAGACGCTGTTCCCGTGACCCGATCCCCAAGCCTCGGGCGGATCGCGCGCCCCGGGGGATCGCCCGCGGTGTCGCTCGGCGCAGCGCGACCAGATCCTTCTGCTTCCGACGCACCTGGACGCGCTGCTGCCCCCTGAACATCGGGCCCGGCTGGTGTGGGAGTTCGTCGCGGGCCTGGATCTTTCGGCCTTCCACGCCGCGATCGGCTCGGTGGAGGGGCGTGCTGGGCGGCCGGCCATCGACCCCCGGATCCTGATGACGCTATGGCTGTACGCCACGACGGAGGGTGTGGGTTCGGCCCGCGCCCTGGCGCGGCTCTGCGAGGCCCACGTGGCCTACCCGTGGATCTGCGGCGGCGTTCCGGTGAGCGCGCACACGCTGAGCGACTTCCGGACGGGCCACGGCGAGGCGTTGGATCGGTTGCTGACCGAGTCCCTGGCCGGCTTCATGCGGCAGGGGCTGATCGATCTGGACCGGGTCGCCCAGGATGGGATGCGCGTGCGGGCCAGTGCGGGGGCGGCGTCGTTCCGGAGCCGCGACGGCCTGGGCCGCTGCCTGGAGCAGGCCGAGGCGTTCGTGAAGGCACTGCGCGAGGAGGTCGATCAGGACCCGGCGGCCACGGACCGCCGCCAGACGGCGGCTCGGGAACGCGCGGTCCGGGAGCGCGAGGAGCGCGTGCGCCGCGCCCTGGCGGAGCGCGACAAAGCGGCCGAGCAGAAGAAGACCGCCAAGAAGACGACCGAGGCACGCGCTTCCACCACGGACCCGGAGGGCCGGGTCATGAAGATGCCCGACGGCGCCTTCCGCCCGGCCTACGACGCCCAACTGGCCACGGATGCCACATCCCAGTTGATCGTGGGTGTGGACGTGACCAACGCGGGCAACGACTTCAAGCAGATGCTGCCCATGCTGGAGCAGATCCAGACGCGACTGGGCGAGTTGCCGAAGAACATGCTGGTGGATGGCGGCTTCGTGAGCCACGAGGCCATCGAGACCGCGACCGCGCTTGGATCGACGGTGTACGCACCCGTGATGCGCTCGAAGAAGTCCACGTTGGACCCCCATGAGCCGCATCCCCGGAATAGCGAGGTGATTGCCGCGTGGCGCGAGCGGATGGCGACGCCGGAGGCGCAGGCCCTGCATCGGGACCGCGCCGCCACGGCCGAGTGCGTCAACGCGATCGCCCGCAACCGAGGGCTGACGAAGTTCCTCGTGCGGGGTCTGGACGAAGTACGGACGGTACTCCTCTGGCACGTCCTGGCGCACAACATGCTCCGGGCCGCGCAGTTGAGGACCGTCCAGATCCTCTGAGGAACGCGGGAGGCCGGGGCGCCAAGCACGCCCCGGCGGCCCGAGGGCGGCCCGAATGCGGTCCGAAGGCGGCCGCGAGGACCGCCGGACACGAAGGACGAGCGCCGACAAGCGCATCCACGCCACCCCGAAGAACGCTCACGTGCGCTGTAGACAGCGCGCAACGGAGCGCTCAGCCCGGTCCGGGAGCGAGAAATCAATTCCTGCTCAGGCTCTCAGTCGCCGCGGGGGGCGTTGCCCTCTCGGGAGTGCTTCAGGGCTTCCTTCAGCGCTTCGTGCTCGGCCCGGAGCCGCGCCGTCTCGGCCTCGGCGCGCATCAGCGCGCGCTGCGCGTCGCGCAGCCGCTCCTCCCCCTGCTGCGCCGCGCTCCGCAGGCGCTCGAGATCCTCGCGCAGCCGCTCCTTCCCCTCCTGCCCCGCGCTCCGCAGGCGCTCGAGCTCCTTGCGGAGCTCGCGCACCGTCGCCTCGTTCTCGATCCGGGGCGCGTCCGGGCGCGGTGCTTCGCCGCGACGCCCCGCGGGCGGGGCCTGATCATCACGTCGGTCGGCGCCGTCGCGGGGCATCCGTTCGCGCCGTGGCCCGCCGAGCCGCTCGCGGAGCAGCTGTTCGATGCGTTCGAGTCGTTCGTCCAGCGGTCCATGGCCCATCGCACGGTCCCCCAGGAGGACCGACCTCCGTCCGTGCGGATCGCTCTGTGCGAGCGCGAGACGCGCGATCTGATGCCGCAACGTCGTCAGTTCCTCGCGCATGCGGCGGTTCTCCGCTTCGAGCTTCTCGACGCGTTGGGCCAGTGTCCGGTCCGCCGGCGCCGTCACGATGGGCATGTCGTTCGGACTCATCAACCAGCGCCGCACACCGACGTTCAGCGGCCACGGCGAGTCCTCGTGTTCGACGACGAAGTGGTGTTCACCGGCCGGCTCGTCGCCGGGTTCGGCGTCCTCGTCGGCGCGCGCCGACGACGCACCGGCGGGCCCGAGCACGACCGCCGACAGAGTGAGGAGCGAAGCGAACCGGAGCGAGCGGACGATCGACAAGAGAGACGGCATGGGACCTCCCGAACAGCGCGCCGACGATGGCGTGCGCCCCTGATCCTGCCCGATCCGGGAGGGCTTCGCCTCGACCTTCGGGGGCCGGCCCGGGTCGTCGCCACGGAACTTGCGGCATCATGGGCGCGTGCCCGACGCCCCGTCCTCGCACGGACCCGCAACCTGGCTCGCGATCGCGTCGTTCGCGTTGCTCGCGGCGATCGCGACCGTCGTCGCGCAGCGCGTCCCGGCGAGCGCCGCCGGGAGGCTGTACGTCGAGACGAAGGGCGTGGCGGCCGCGCTCGCCGGGGATCCGACGGCGCGCCCCTCGAGCCTGCGGGTGCCGGGCGACGCGGACGCCCGCAGTGCGGTCCGCAAGGTGGCCTGGCTGCGCGAGGTGTCGGCCGCCCTCGTCTGGCGCGTGGTCGAGGTCGATCCCTCCCGCTCGCGGACGATCGTCGCGTTCCAGGGAGACGCGGAGCGCTCGTTCGGCCCGATCTACGGCCGCCGGAGCGGCCAGGCGGTCGGGGTGGAGTTCGTCTGGCGTCCCGCTCCGTCCGGCCGCTGGGCCCTCGAGGGGGTGAGGGAAGTCCCGGTCCAAGTCGACCCGTGAGCCCACGGGCCACGGGGCCGGTGCAACCCGGCCGTCGCCGTCGCGTTTCCAGCATCGTCCCCCGCGCCGATCCGAAGGAGCCCGAGATGTCCATCCTGTGCCGAGTTTCCGCGTCGTTGCGGACCTGGGTCGTGTTCGGGCTCGGGCTCCTCGCGACGGCCCCCTCCGCCCGGGCCGACGTGCTCGAACTGAAGGACGGGCGCCTCATCGAGGGCCTCGTCGTCGAGGAGGGCGATCGCCTCCTCGTCCTCTCGCGTTTCGGGGTGAGCGAGGTCGCCTGTGCCGACGTCGCCGCCCGTCGTGAAGGCGTTGCCGCCGACGTCCAGGTGAGGGAGGCCCTCGCCCGCCTCTCGCCCGAAGACGGCGCGAACCGCCTGCGGATCGCCGCGTGGTTGCGCACGCTCGGGCGCGAGGAGGAGGCGTCCGCGCTCGCCGAGGAGGTCGTCGCCCTCGATCCCGAGAACGCCGACGCGCACGGCTTCCTCGGGCACGTGCGGTTTCGCGGTCGCTGGATGCACCCCGACGACGCGCGTCGCGCGGAGGGCCTCGAGCGACACGGCGACCGCTGGTACACACCCGAGGAGTGGGCCAACGTCGGCGCCGCCGAACGCGACGCCGCGGCCCACGCGGACGAGCTCGGCCGTCGCGTTCGCATCGCGCGCGAGGCGCAGCGTCTGCTCAATCTGATGACCAGTCCCGATCGCGCCGTTCGGCAGCGCGCGCGCTCGCGCCTCGAGCGACTGGCGCAGGAACCCGATGCCGAGTCCGTCGCGAAACTGGTTCCCCTGCTCGACGAGTACGTGCGCACGATCGACGAGGCGCAGACGCGGGTCGCGGCCGCGCAGTCGGGCGTGCGAGGCCATCTGATGGGCGAGTTCCGCGTGACCCTGGCGAAGCTGAAGCGTCCGATCCAGCAACTCACGACGAGCCTCGCCTCCGGTCCGTTTGCCAGCGCGCCGGTCACGCTGCAACTGCCGGAACTCGAGGTGATCCGCGTCAACACGACCGGCATCATCCCGATCGTCGGCCCGTAGGGATCCCCGTTCGCGCCGAATCGGCGCGTCCAGCGCGCGACGTGCGAGACTCCCCGCCATGTCGATCGGGATCGTGCTGCGGTTCGAGGAGGCGCTCGCCCTTCGCCTTCGCGCACACGCGCAGGATCTCCATCGTGCGTGCGGCGGGATCGATCTCGCGGGCCTCAAGATCCCCGCGCATCTCACGTTGACGCTGGGGGAGGATCCACCGCCCGCGCGACTCGCGGCGGAGGTCGAGGCGACGTTTCGCGAGCGTCCGTCGTTCGCGATCGACCTCGCCGCCGTCGGCACGTTCGGCGAGGCGAGCGGCGTCGTGTTCCTGGCGCCGGCGGTGGATGCGTCCCTGCGTCTGCTCCACGCCGATGCGCTCGGCGCGTTCGAGCGAGCGGGCGCGGACTGCCACCCCCTCTACCGGGAGGGTGCGTGGCTCCCGCACCTGACGGTCGGCCACGGGATCGAGCCGTCCCACCTCGGCGCGGCGCTCGGCCGGACGGTGCCCCTTGTCCCGTTGCGCGCCCGCGTGACGTCGATCGACCTCGTCCGCACCGATCTCGAGGTCCGCCGGGGGTTCGCGGTCCTCGCCGCCTGCCGCATGAGTCGCTGACCCCAGGCGATCCGCCACGTTGGCAGCCGGGTTCCGACGCGTCCCTGACAGGGTGGCAGGCTTCGCGGGGTCCCGGCCCCTCGGGAGCTCCCCTCTCGCAGACGCAAGACCTTGTCGCGTCGCGTCTTGCGAACGGCGAGGGGGACGCTCGAGCCGGCGGCACCCGGCTTGCCCTTGCTCGTCCGTGCTCCCCGCTCCCACCGTTCTCGTCGCCGTGGGGCAGGACGTCCAAGCGGACGCTCGTGCCCGTCGCGACCTGGAGGGCTGGGTCCGGGGCTCCGGGTTCCGGCCGCGGTTCGCCGCGGACGCGAATCAGGCGGTCGCATGGCTGCACGAGGAGCCCACGACGTTCGTCGCGGGCGTACTCGACAGCGAACTCGGTTCCGGATCGGAGCCGACCTGGCAACGGGTCGGCCCGCTGCTCGGTCGCCGGCTCGTCCTCCTGCTTCGCGCCGAACGTCGGACGATCTGGTTCGAGGCCCTGCGCTCCGGCGTGGGGGCCGTCGTGCCGCATCCGTGGGTCGAGGCCACGTTGGTCGAGGCGCTCGCGGTCGCGACCGGCGGCGGTACCGACCGCACCGATCGTCTCGCCGCCGACTGAACCCGGCCGGCCCATTCCGTCTTCTGCCACCCAACCGTCTTCTGCCACCCATCGCGAGGGAACCATGTCCAAGATCAAGCCGCTCAACGATCGCGTCCTGCTCGAACGCCTCGAAGCCGGCGACAAGACCGCCGGCGGCATCCTGCTGCCCGAGTCCGCCAAGGAGAAGCCCACCGAGGGACGCGTGATCGCCGTCGGCGAGGGCAAGGTCCGCGACAGCGGCCAGCGCGTCCCGCTCGCCGTCCGCGTCGGCGACCGCGTGCTGTTCAGTTCCTACGCTGGCACGCAGGTGAAGGAGGGCGGCCACGAGTACCTGATCCTCGAGGCGAGCGAGATCCTCGCCATCGTGGACAACGAGCCGTTCGCGAAGACGTCCGGCTCCAAGAAGGCCCAAGCCATGGCGCCCGCCGCGAAGAGCGCGAAGTCCGGCAAGTCGAAGAAGTAGTCCCTCGCGGCGTCAACCAAGGAGATCCCCATGTCCGCCAAGCAGATCGTCTACAACCAGGACGCCCGGGAGCGCATCCGCTCCGGCGTGCGCCAGCTCGCCCGTGCCGTGAAGGTCACGCTGGGCCCGCGCGGTCGCAACGTCGTCATCCAGAAGTCGTTCGGTAGCCCGACCGTCACCAAGGACGGCGTCACCGTCGCGAAGGAAGTGGAGCTGAAGGACCCCTACGAGAACATGGGCGCGCAGATGGTGCGCGAGGTCGCCGCGAAGACGTCCGACGTCGCCGGCGACGGCACCACGACCGCGACCGTGCTCGCCGAGGCGATCTTCGAGGAAGGCCTCAAGAACGTCGCCGCCGGCGCGAGCCCGATCGGCATCAAGAACGGCATCGCGAAGGCCGTCGAGGCCGTCGTCGCGCGACTCGAGAAGTCGAAGACGCCGGTCAAGGGCAGCGCCGAGATCGCGCAGGTCGGCGCGATCGCCGCGAACAACGACGTCGAGATCGGCAAGCAGATCGCCTCGGCGATGGATCGCGTCGGCAAGGACGGCGTGATCACGGTCGAAGAGGGCAAGGGCCTCGAGACGACCGTGGACTGGGTCGAGGGCATGCAGTTCGACAAGGGTTACCTGTCGCCGCACTTCGTCACGAACGCGGCGGAGATGGCCGTCGAGCTCGACGACCCGGCGATCCTCGTCCACGAGAAGAAGCTCTCGAACGTCAAGGACATGCTGCCGCTGCTCGAGCAGGTCGCCAAGAGCGGACGTCCGCTGCTCGTGATCGCCGAGGACGTCGAGGCCGAGGCGCTCGCGACGCTGGTGGTGAACCGCCTGCGCGGCGTGTTCCCCTGCTGCGCGGTGAAGGCGCCGGGCTTCGGCGACCGTCGCAAGGCGATGCTCCAGGACATCGCGGCCCTGACGGGTGCGACGCCCGTGATGGAGGAACTCGGCATCGAGGTGAACAACCTCACGCTGAAGGACCTCGGTCGCTGCAAGCGCGTCGTGATCACCAAGGACACGACGACGATCATCGAGGGCGCCGGCAAGCGCGACGACATCCAGTCGCGGATCGCGCAGATCAAGGCCGAGCTCGACAAGGCCACCAGCGACTACGATCGCGAGAAGCTCCAGGAGCGGCTCGCGAAGCTCTCGGGCGGCGTGGCGCAGATCAACGTCGGCGCGGCGACCGAGGCCGAGATGAAGGAGAAGAAGGCGCGCGTCGAGGACGCGCTCCACGCGACCCGCGCGGCGGTGGAGGAGGGCATCCTCCCCGGCGGCGGCGTCGCGCTGCTCCGCAGCACGGACGTGCTCGACAACCTCGAGGCCGACGGCGATGTCCGCATCGGCGTGCAGATCGTGCGTCGCGCGCTCGAGGCGCCGTTGCGCCAGATCGCGACGAACGCCGGCGTGGACGGCTCGATCGTGATCCAGCGCGTCCGCGACAGCAAGTCGAACACGTTCGGCTACAACGCGGCGACGGACACCTACGAGGACCTCGTCAAGGCCGGCGTGATCGACCCGACGAAGGTCGTTCGCACCGCGCTGCAGAACGCCGCGTCGATCAGCACGCTGCTCCTGACCACCGAGGCCGTCATCTCCGAGATCCCCGAGGAGAAGCCCGCGCCGGCCGCCAACCCCGGCGGCGGCATGGGCGGGATGGGCGGCATGGGGGGCATGGGCGGCTTCTGAGCACGCCCCGGCATACGCTCTCCGCAGCCCGCACGCCGTGGAGAGCGCCATGTCCCGCGCCCGAACCGCTCCCGCTCGCGTCGCCGTCGCGGCGGTGCTCGTCCTCCTCGGCACGCTCGCCGTTGCCGAGGAGGCTCCGCCCGTGTCCGAACCGCCGTCGCTCGCCGACCTCGCGTTCCTCGTCGGACGTTGGCGTTCGGTGGACGGCGAGGCCGTCTGGGAGGAGCAGTGGCTCCACGCCGAGGGCGATTCGATGCCCGCCGTGACGCGTTGGGTGCACGGGGGCAAGACCCGACTCGTCGAGTTGCAGACGATCGAAGCGCGGCGTGAGGGCCTGGTCCTTTCGCTGCGGCACTTCGGGGCCGGGCTCGAGCCGTGGGCGAGCGAGAAGGACGGCGCCCTCACGTGGCGTCTCTCGTCTCTCGACGGTCGTCTCGTGGTGTTCGCGGAGGCCGCCCGCGCGTTTCCGCGCGTCGTCCGCTACGACGCACGCGAGGCCGACCACCTCACCGTCTGCCTGATTGGCGAGCAGGAAGGCAAGCCCGTCGAGATGACGTTCCGGTTCACGAAGGCATCGTGACGAAAGCGGCGCGCCCTCTGCTCTGGCTCGACGTCGTCGGGCTGACGGCGCGGCTTCTCGACCACGCGCCGCGCCTCCGGGCGCTCGGCGCGAAGGGCGTCGCGCGACCTCTCGGCGGCGTCGTCCCGGCGGTCACCACGACAGCCCAGGCGACCGCGCTGACCGGGCTCGCGCCGAGCGGCCACGGGATCGTCGGCAACGGATGGTTCGATCGCGACCTCGGCGAGGTCCGCTTCTGGCCGCAGTCGCATCGACTCATTCAAGGGGAGCCGCTGCACGCGGCGGCGCGAACGCGCGCGATCCAGCGTGGCGTCGCCTACTCGAGCGCGACGCTGTTCTCGTGGTTCAACCAGGGCGCTCCCGTGGACGCGAGCGTCACGCCGAAGCCCTGGTACGGCTGCGACGGGAGCAAGGTATTCGGGATCCACGGAGACCCCGAGGACTTCGCACCCGGCCTCGAACGCGATCTCGGGGCGTTCCCGTTCTTCGCGTTCTGGGGGCCGCGCGCCGGGCTGCCCGCCACGACCTGGATCGCCCGGGCGACGGCGCAGGTCCTGCGCACGAGGCGTCCGTCGTTCACGTTCGCGTACCTGCCGCACCTCGACTACGACCTGCAGCGCTTCGGCCCCGACGCGCCCGGAACCGTCGAGCGCGTGCGCGAGGTGGACGCCGCGGCGGGTCTCGTGCTGGATGCCGCCGAGGAGACCGGCACCGAGGTCGTCGTGTTCTCCGAGTACGGCATCCTGCCGGTGAGCGTCGTCGCCTGGCCGAACCGCGTGCTGCGCGAGGCGGGGTTGCTCGCGGTGCGCGACGGACCGTTCGGTGAGGGACTCGACGTGTTTCGCAGCCGCGCCTTCGCCGTCTGCGACCACCAGATCGCGCACGTCTACGTGCGCGATCCCCACGACCTCGACGCGGTCGCGTCGCGGCTCGAAGGACTTCCTGCGGTCGGCCGCGTCCTCGATCGGGATGCGCGCGTGCGCATGGGGATCGAGCACCCACGCGGCGGCGACCTCGTGCTGCTGGCGAAGCCGAACGCGTGGTTCGCCTATCCGTACTGGCTCGACGATCGACGCGCGCCGGACTTCGCGCGGACCGTGGACATCCATCGCAAGCCCGGCTACGACCCGTGCGAGCTGTTCGTCGATCCGACGATCCGCCTCCCCGCATGGCGCGTCGCGCGACGCCTGCTGCGCAAGAAGCTCGGCTTCCGCATGAAGATGGACGTCGTGCCGCTCGACGCGACGCTCGTTCGCGGAAGCCACGGCGTCCTCTCCCTCGATCCCCGCGACGGCCCCGTGTTCGTCGCCGGCGAGTCCGACGGGGCCGAGTCCGTGCGAACCCTCGCCGATCTGAAGTCCCACGCGCTCGCGCGAATGGGCCTCGCCCCGTAGGACGGAGCCCTACTCGGTCGCGGTGCGGCGCATCCCCATCCACAACGTGCGGCAATTGCGGACGGGGCCGTCCTCGTCGTTCGTCGTGGGCAGGTGGACGTGGCGGTAGAGGGAACGCGCGCGGCGCGAGAACGCGCACGCGCATCGGGTCAGGCGTTCGCGCGGGCCGTCCACCGAGAGCGGGAGCATCGCTTCGAGCGCCCCTCGCAAGGCCGCAAATCGCGGCGGCACGTGCGGCGCGCCGGCCCGATCCGCGACCCACACCTCGGCCCCGCCCGCGAGCGCCTCGCGAAGGAACG
>CAZPGF010000026.1:0-30239 GCA_964586025.1 uncultured Planctomycetales bacterium | reverse complement strand
CCAACGGAAGGATTCCGAGGGTCGCGAAGAGTCAACACCAGTCGGGGACGGAACAGTCATAGGCGGCCCCACTGTCCGCGCCGGCGCCACGCACAGCGGCCCTTCCCGGTCCGGTGGACGTTCGGGCGGGCGGCGGGCCTAGGCCCTGTCCGGCCCGATTCGCATCTTCCTTCGCGAGGCGCCCCAGACCCCATGCCGCGACGGCCGGGTGGGTAAACGGGTGTGGATCTCGCGGTCGGTCCCCGTCGGTGCCGGTCGCTCGGGGTCGGTTGGCACGGGGGGACCCGCGATCGCGCGGGTGGCGGCCCGTTCCCCGGATTCGCGCGTTCTCGCGCGAACGGCGGCCGTAGGAGATGGAGCCCCGGGTGAGATTTGAACTCACGACCCCCGCTTTACGAAAGCGGTGCTCTACCGCTGAGCTACCAGGGCTTGAGGAACGGCCGGCGAGAGCCGGGGCCGAAGGGTAAGGCCGCGACGCGCGAAGGGCCAACGATCAGCGGGAGAGGAACTCCTTGCTGCGGACGCGGATGCCGCGCGCGTCGGATCCCATGCGCGTCGTGGAGGCCTTGGTGCGCTCGGCGAGAACGCGCTGGAGTTTCTTGCTCCAGACGACCTGGACGCACTCCGCCACGTACGGGCAGTCCTTCGTCCGGCAGACGTAGGACTCGGAGCCGAAGCAGTCCTTTTTCTTGGCCATGGGCGTCCTCGTGGGTCCGGCAGGGTACCGCGGACTCGCGGGACCGTTCAAGGTCCCACCGTCCTCCCTCGCCCTTCCGAATCGGCCGGATCCGACCCGTGCTGAACGCGCATTCGGGCCCGTTCGCCCTCCGTCAGGGCGCACCCGTTCAGGCCCGGCACTCCGCGCGCAGGTCAGAGGGCGATCCGAACCCCCGAGGGCGTGCCTTCCCTTCGCCTTCACCGCCGGTCCGGGTTCGCAGGCGGGGAGCGGAAGGTCGCCGTGGAGGGCGACGTGTGGTCGACCACTCTAGCCCGACACGGCGGCCTGATCGCCCCCGATCTGCGAAGCCGCATGTCCGCAAGGTCGCCGACCCCCTGAACGGATACGTCAGGGCGCGGGTCGGGACTACCTTCCCCCCATGCCCGCACCGCTCGCGCCCCGAATCGGCCACGACCTCGTGGACGTGCCCCGCTTCCGCAGCCTGGTCGAGGCCCGCCCGGACCGCTACCAGGCCCGGGTCTTCACCCCGGCCGAGTGGGAGCACGCCTCCGGTCGCGCCGACCGTTGGGCGGCGCTGGCGGCGCGATTCGCGGCCAAGGAGGCGGCGTTCAAGGTGCTCGGCACGGGCTGGGGCGGCGGCGTCGCGTGGACCGACGTCGAGGTGCTGGGCGGCGGACGCACGCAGCCGTCGCTCAGGCTCTCGGGCGAGGCCGAGCGCGTGGCGCGGTCCCTGGGCCTCGCGCTCAGCGTCTCGATCTCGCACACCGACGCGCTCGCCTCGGCCGTGGTCTACGGCCACGTCATCCCCGGAAAGGAAACGTCCCCCGGCGGGTAGACCGCGCCGGGGGACGGCGACCCGACGAATCGGGACGAATCGGACGATGTCGCGCGACGCTACTCGACGCGCTCCGCGACCGAGAGGCGATGGCGCTTGAACACCTCCAGGCGCTGACCGGGGGTGAGGTTGCGAACCTGGCCGAGCGCCCGGAGCGCCGCCGGACCCAGGTCGCCCTCGGCGCCGGAGGCCTCGAGCAACGCGTTCACGTGCGCCTCGCTCGCATCCACGACCGACAGGACGTTGCCGAGCGCCTCCGCGGCGAGCAACTTCAGCGTGTCGTCGCCGTCGGTCAGGGCACCGAGCAGCGCATCCGCGCCACCGGCACGCAGGTTGCCCAGGGCCTTCACGGCCGCCGCACGGATGCCGTCGGTCGGACCCGACGCGACCGCGTCCGCCAGCGCGCCGACCGCACTCGACAGGTCGAACGTGTTGCAGCCGACATCCGTCGCGGCGAACGCCAGCGCGGCCGCCTCGGCGGTTGCGTTGGCGCGCTCACGATCCGGACCGAGATCGCCCTTCTCCGCGGCGGCCTCGACCTCGCTCGCGACGGTCGCTTCGACGAGCGGCGTCTCGACGTAGGCGGCGATCTGTTCGCCGTACTTCGACGAGAAGAACTCCTTCGTCGCGGCGTTGCGCTCGGCGCTGCCCTCGTCGAGCAGCACGACGATCCGCATGTCCTTGGTCCGGGCATCGCGCGTCAGTTCGTCGATCACGAGCAGAGCGTTCTCGAGGCGGGCCGACGGGACGGTGTAGCCGCCCTCGCCGAGGTTGGCGCGGAGAACGACGACATCGAGCGTCGGCGCCATCTTCGCGCGATTGGCGCCGACGAAGCCCTTCGACTCGCCGCCGACGACGAAGCCCGCCGCGCCCAGTGCGGTGACGAGCTTGTTGCGCGTCTCCGCGACGTCGTCGAGCACGAGCACCTGACGGATCGCGCCACTCGCCGCGGCCTGCGCGGCGATCGCCGCGACCTTGTCGGAGTTCGGGAAGCCCGCCGGCGGGCTCATCTTCAGCGCGGCGATCGCCGCGGCGAAACGAACACGCTGTTCGGCGCTGTCGAGGGCGCTGCCGATCGGGTGGCCGGCGAGGCTCTCACGACCGTACGTCGCCGCGACGAGGTCCGCCGCACCGACCGCGACATCCCAATCGCCGGTCGCCAGGCTGTCGGCCAGCGCGTCGCTCGCGGCCTGGAAGCCGAGGCTCTTCGCGAGGGTCGTCGCCGAGGCGAGGCTCTCGGGAGCCTCTTCGCCGCGGGCGGCGAGGCCGTCGGCCTCGGCTCGCTGGCGAAGGATCGCGCGGGTCAGGAGCGACGCCGCGCCGCGATGCGTCGCGTCGAGGGCGAGGGCGTCCGCAGCCGCCTCCTCGGCCATCTGCGCGCCGTAAAGCCACGCGGGGACCTCGTAGCGGACGAGCGCACCGTCGTCCCAACGCCAGATGTCCATCGTGTCGGCGAACGCGCGAACCGTGCCCGGCTCCTCGCTGTAGTAACGCCGACCCAGTTCGACGTAGGCGTCGGCCGCCGAACCCTTCGCACCGCCGAGCCCCACGAGGGCGCCCTGCGCCTTCGCGCGGACGTTCTCGTCGGCGTCTCCGAGGGCGCGCTGGAGGGCCGGACGCGCGCGATCGTCGGCGATGTGGCCGAGCACGCTCGCCACGTACGCCCGCACGCGGGGGTTGTCCGACTCGAGCGCCTCGACGAGCGGCAGCGTGCCGTCCGTGTAGACCTGGCGCAGCGCGAGGATCGCGTTCGTGACGATCGCCGAGTCCTCGCTCGCCAAATGCGGCACGAGGTACGGAACCGCGCGTGCACCCGCGGCGCGCAACGACAGGGCCGCGGCATGGCGCTCGGCGAAGTCCGTGCTCTCGACGGCCTTCCCGACGGCGGCGCGGATGGCGTCCTCGTCGCGAGCGGTGTCTTCGCGGGGCGGCTGCGAGTGGCGCAGAAGGTACTTGATCAGGCGCTCGTGCTCGCCGCCCTTGGCCATCGCGTTGAGCAGCAGCAGTTGCTCGACGTCGCGAACGACGTTGTAGACCTCGGACTGCTCCGGATTGCTCGCGACGTAGGCCTGGAGCTTCGTCAGCGCCTCTTCCGGACGCCCGGCCGCGTAGTCGTCAAGCGCGGACTTGAGGTCCTCGCCGTCGGCGTGTGCCGCCCGCGGAGCGACGCCACCCGCGACGAAACCAAGCGCGATGGCGAACGCCAGGCCGCGAACGACGCGAAGGCGATTGGCCTTCATCGATGCCCTCCCTTCGGCGCGTGGCCCAACCCGAAGCGTCCCTCCACGCCTCGGGCCTCCATGCGCCTGCACCGCGACCGGGAATCCGCGACGAGCGGTCCCGGCCGCGTCGGGAGTGTACGGGTTCGGTTCAAAATGTGTCAAGAACAGCCCCCCGGTCGGGGGGGGGCGGAATCGGCCGCCGTCGAGGCCGGCGCGCGGCGCGGAAGCCAGGGCGACGCGAGGAGGGCGACGGCTAGGGTCACGACGAGCCCCAGCGGCCCCTTCCAGACACCGGCGATACCGAGGTCCTCGAGTCGGGACGGAACGCCGCCCCAGCGTTCCCCCAGCAGCGCCGCGACGCCGAGTCCGGCGGCGACGCCGATCAACGCGGCGCCCTCGGACACGCGTCGTCGCGGAAGCGCGAGCAGGAACAGGCCGAGGCCCGGGCCGCTGAACAGGGCAAGCCAGGAGACGAGACGCTGGAAGATCGTCTCGCCGCCCGCCCACTCGATCAGCAGGATCGCCCCGCCGGTGGCGAGCAGACCGTAGAGGATCGTTAGCGTCCGTGCCCAGCGGAGACGGCGGCGTTCGGGCAGCGGGGCGCCGCGCCGAGCTTCGATGCCGTCCACGAGCGTCGCCGTGGCGAGCGCGTGGACGGCGCTGTCCACGCTGGACATCGCCGCGGCGAAGATGGCTGCCGCCATCACGCCGCCGAGCCCGCTCGGGGCCTCGCGCACGAACCAGGTCAGGAGTTCGCGGTCCGGCGCCGCGTACCCGGGTCCGACCCGCGCGAAGAGCATCGCGCCGAGCAGGAGCGCGGTGCCCCCGACCGCCGCTCCGAGCGCCCACGCGCCCAGCACTGCACGGCGCGCGCTCGCCGCGTCGCGGCACGCCGCGTAGCGCTGGACCATCTGCTGGTTCGTTCCGCCCACGTAGAGCAGCGGCACGGTGTACGCGAACACGACGCTCAAGAGAGAAGGCCATGTCGAGAGCGACGGAGCGATGTCGATCGCGGGGCGCCCGGCCTCGGCCGAGTTCGCCGCGAGGACCGTGCCCACCCCGCCCGGGAGGCCGGAGTACAGCCACCACGCCGCACCGCCGAGGCCGACGACGATCACGCCGAACTGCAGCACGTCCATCCAGACGACCGTCGCAAGCCCGCCGAGCGTGCTGTAGAGCATCGCGGTGCCGCCGATCAGGAGGATCGACGTGGCGAGCGGAAGTCCGCTGAACACCTCTAACGCGCGCGCCGTGAGCAGCAGGAGGAGCGCCGCACGCACCAGCGTCACCAGCGCGAATCCCAGGCTCGCCACCGCGCGCGCCCGGCCGCCGAACCGCTGGGCGATGAACTCGTAGGCCGTGGTGACGCCGGCGCGCCGATAGGCCGGCACGAACAGCCAGACGACCAGCGCCGCGGCGATCAGTTCGCCGATCCAGAGTTGCGCGTAGCCGAAACCGCGGAGGTAGCCCTCGCTCGGGATGCTGACGAGCGAGATGGACGAGAACGAGGTCGCGAGCAGACTCGCCGCGATGACCCAACCCGGGACCCGCTTTCCGGCGAGCAGGAACTCCGAACTCGAGCGGCCGCGGCGCTGGACGTAGGAGACGATGGCGACGACGAGCACGCCGTAGAGCGCGACAACCGCCCAGTCGATCGACGTGAGGACGGCCACTAGGCCGAACCGCTCAACAGGTCGGCGAGGGCGAGTTCCAACTCCGGGCCGTGCCCGATCGTCGTCGGCACGCCGTCCACCGGCGACGGCGCGAGCGCGACACGCGGCATCGAGGGCGGAAGCGCCGCGAGCCAGGCACCGAGCGGCGCGGACACGCCGGCCGCCCCCTTCCAAGCACGGACCTCGGCGAGCACGACCACCGTCTCGGCGTCGAGCGTCGCGGGGCCGGGTAACCCCCCGTCGCGCGACGCGCAGCGGCGTACGCGCACGCCGCGCTCGGCGAGGCGCGTGGCCAGGGCGAGGCCGTGGACCGGTGCGTCGAGGGTTCCGTCGTCATCGACGAGCAGCACCGAACGCGTCGGTGCGACCCGGTCGGCGACGGCGCAGAGCGCCCGCGTCGCGAGGTCCGCGCCGAGCGCGCGCGAGTCCTCGCGCGGCACCGTCGCGAGCCGCACGCCCCAGGTCCGCCGAAGGCGTTCGAGCGCGGCGTCGGCCGACCGCTCCAGCGCGCGAGCGCGCGGCGCCTCCACGTCGAACAGGTGCGCCGCGATGCGCTCCGGCTCGCTCGGGTAGAGGAGGACGTCGATGCCCGCGGCGAGCGCGCGACGGGCCGCCTCGCTCTCGTCGATGCCCACGCCGAGGGCCCCCGCCATCAGCAACGCATCGCTGACGAGGATCATCGGTGCGTCGCCGTCGGGAACGAGCGCACGGGCGTCGTCGAGGAGGGGCCGACTGAACGTCGCGATCTCACCGGACGGATCCAGGGTCGGGTAGGCCACGTGCGCCGTCATGAACGCGCGGCAGCCCGCCGCCGCAGCGGCGCGGAACGGCGCCTGGTCTCGATCGCGGAGCGTGGTCGCATCGATCTCGACGACGGGCCTCGCGTCGTGGCTGTCGGCCGTCGTCGCGCCGTGACCGGGCCAGTGCTTTCCGACCGGGAATGCGCCGCCGGCGATCGCGCCGCGGCAGTAGGCCGCGCCGAGCGACGCGACACGGGCGCTGTCCGCACCGAACGAACGCGCCCCGACGATCGGATTGCGCGGCTCGCTGCGGACGTCGAGGACCGGCGCGAACAGCACGTCGACGCCGACCGAACGCGCCTCGGCGGCGGCCGCTCGGGCGAGGCACTCGACCTCGTGCGGGTCGGCCGTCGCGCCGAGCACGCCGAGAGGCGGATGGGTCATGAGGTCCCGCACCTGCTGTCCGGCACCGCGCTCCATGTCGCTCGCGAAGCGCAGCGAACGCCCGGCGGCGTCCTCCAGTCGCTCGGTCAGCGCGCGGACGCGCTCCGCGTCGCCGCCGAACAGACAGAACCCCATCGTCCACGGTGCGCGCGCCCGCGTGAGTGCGAGGCGCTCCTCGGCCCGGGCGTCGCGATCCAGGCGCACGCCCGGCATCAGCAGCGCGTGGGCGAAGGATGTCATCGCGAGGGTCGCTCGGCGTCCCGCTCGGGGTCCGCCGGTGGACTCGCGGCGTCGTTCTCGGCCTCGGGTGCGAAGAACGGTGCCGGATCGGGAAGCGCGGCCGGCGCATCGAGCGAGCGACCCGTTTGCGCACCGAACAGTTGCGTCCAGTGATCCCCGCTGCGGCCGCATCCCATCTCGGTCCAGCCGCTACCGACCATGTTGCGGTGGTGCCCGCTCGACCCGTACCACGCACGGAAGGCGTCGCGCCCGGTACGCACGCCGAACGCGATGTTCTCGCCGGTCCCTCCGCCGTACCCCTGCGCACGTGCGCGATCGCCGGGCGTGCGGTTCTGTCCGTTCGCGCCCTTGTCGGCGGGGACGTCGTGGGCGAAGTAGCCGTTCTCGCGCATGTGCCGGCTGTGGCCGCGGGCGGCGCGCAGCAGGCGCTCGTGGATCTTGACCGCAGGCAGGCCGAGCATCATCCGGTACTCGTTGACGGCAAGCACGTTGTCGCGTTCTTCCGCGGTCGCAGTCGTCGCGAGGCGCGTGTTGAACGCGAGCACCTCCAACGAATAGGCACGCGTCTTCTGGGCTCCCGCGTCCGGCGTGAACGAGGGCATGTCCACGGCGGCGTTCACCGGCGCGGCGACCTCGTCGAGCGTCGCCTTGTGCGACGGATCGACCTTCAGCAGCACCTCGTCGACCTCCGTCAGCTGACCGAGGTCCGCCGCAAGCCGCTCGTCCCACGCGACGATCAACTCGAACGGGCGCTCCCAGACCTGGCGCACCGCGTCCACCCGTTCATCGACGATGTCCTGGCCGCGATGGTCGGCACTCGGGTACGGATACGCCTGCCCGTCGTTGATGATCGCGAGCGCCGACGCGCGTCGTCGCTCGAGTTCGGCGAACAGCCGCGTCTTCGTTTTCGCGGAGGTCCAACTCGGTGCGGCGGCGAGGGCCGTCGCGAGGTTCACGCGACGCATCCGCAGCGCCGCAGCGAAGCGCTCGGCGGCGTGCTCGCCGAAGCCGAGCAAGCGCTCGTAGGCGGCCCGGCGCGCTTCCGGCTTCGGCGCGGCGATGTCGGCGAGCGCCGCGGCGATCACCTTCTCGCGCTCGAGGTGCTCGCGCTCGAGGCGGGTCACGTAGCGCCCCTCGTAGGGAACGAACCCGTCGGCGGGCACGGGGATGCCGCGCCAGCGCGCAATCAGCGCGAACAGGGTCGCCTCGTCCGCCCCGCCGGTGCCCGCCGCGACGAGCAGGCGATCGGCGAGCGCAGGGCGCTCGAGCGCACGAGCCAGGAACGCCGCATCGGTGGCGTCGCGACCGGACGGCTGCCAGCGCTCGAACAGCGCGTCCCACGTCGAAGCGGCGAGGCGCGCGAAGAGGAAGCGGCTCTGCCCCCCTTGGACGGCGGCGTCGAACCCGCGAGCGTCGGCGCGCTGAACGTCCACGCGCAACCGTCCGCCGACTGGGACGTTGCGGAAGCGCGACACGTCCGACTCCATCGCCCGGACGAGCGCCGCGAGTCCGTCCACCGCGCGCGCGAGATCAGCGCCGAAGGCGAGCGCCGCGTCGCGCGCCGCGCCCGGCGGAAGCTCCGCCGCCGCCGACGCGACGGCCGCCCCCGCCTCGTCGAACGCGCGTCGCGCCACGGCCGGCGACGCGACGGCTCGCATCGCGTCGAGCGCCTCCTCGACGGTAGGCGGACGCGGATCGGTCGGCGCATCGGTCGGCGCATCGGTCGGCGCATCGGCCGGGCGGTCGAGCGGTGTCGTCGGCGTCGGGTCGGGCCCGGACGGCACCTGCGGCTCCGGCACGAACGGCCGTGTCTTCGCGATGCGCGCGCGGTCGAGCAGTGCGGCGAGTTCGGAGTGCTCGGGGAATCCCGCGTAGCCGTCGATCACGCGCTGGAGTTCCTCGGATGCGCGCATCGGCAGGCCCGCGGCGAGTTGCGCCTCGCCGGTCTCGAGAAGGCGCTGCGCAGCCGCCGACGCTTCGCGCTCGATCTCGGCGCGCGCGTTGGCGATCCACGAGGCACCGTCGATCCCGAGCGGCACGCTTCGCGCAATCGCGTCCCACGCCGCCAGCCAGCGATCGAAGCGATGCTGCCGCCGCCACTCGGGAACCTGTTTGTCGATCGCCGCGGCGCGCTCCTCCCGCCAGGTGGTTCTCGCGGTCCAGACGGTTTCCAGGAACGCATCGAAGCGCGTCCCGGCGTCCTGCCCGAAGCGGCGGACGATGTCACGTCGATGTTCTTCGAGCATCGCGTCGTTCAGGTCGAGTCGAACGACGGCGAGGTGCGCCAGGGCATCGTCCAGGCGCGAGCGCCAGAGCGGAATGCGCGCCGCCAGGTCACGCACGGCCGTCGAGTCGCGTCCCTCCGCCCGCAGCGCCTCGATCGTGCGCTCGGCATCGGTGATCCGGCCGGCGTCGAGATGGTCGCGCGCCTCGTCGATGCGCGGATCGCGGGGGCCCGAACCGTTCCGCTCGCCCCCGTCGCGCAGGCCCAGCACGATCGCGAGCGCTCCGATCGCGGCCGCGGCGACGAACACCCACGGGCGGCGTTTCGTGGACACCGCCCGCGCGGTACCGCCGCGCAGCGGCTCCGCGCGGGTTGTCTCCGATCGGGTCGCGGTCTCCGGTTGGGTCGCGGTCTCCGGTCGGGGCGTCGACTCCGATCGGGGCGCCCCCTCCGGTCGGGGTGCGGGCGCCGCGCTCGCAACGGCCGGCACGGGACGCGGCGTCGGCACGACCGACGCCGACGGCCGACCGACGAGCAGTCGGGCCTCTCCGATGTCGATCTGGTCCCCCACGGCGAGCGCGACCTGCTTGACGATCGAACCGTTGCGCCGTGTCGGAACGCCGCTGCCGAGATCCTTCAGCCGAACGACCCCGTCGGGCATCGCCTCGAGCGAACAGTGCTCGGCCGCGACACCGTCCGCGTCGATCGAGAGTTCGAGTCCGTGGCGACGCCCGACGCGGACGACCTGTCCGACCGGCAGGTCGGTTTCGAAGCGGTGCCCGCGAACGTCGATGCGCAAGGTGGTCAAGGGCGGTCTCGTCGAACTTCCGTGGATCCCGGGCCGCAGTCTACCTACCCAGGTGCAACACGAAGTCGAGCAGTTCGTGCGCTCGATCGACGCGGAAACCGGACTGCTGGGCGCCGACTTCGGTGAACGCACCGCGGCGGTGACTTCGCGCACCGGGCCCGAACAGCGCGAACGGCACCGGATCGTCCAGCACCCTCCCGCTCTCGGTCGAAACGGCGGGCCCGGCGATCAGGATGACCCGGACGTCGCCGGCCCGCTGCGCGGCGTCGAGCAGCGGGCCGACCACGAAGCCGTCGGCCCGTTCGAGCAGTTCCACCTTGCCGACGAAGTCGCGTGCGTGCGACGCTGCGGCGAGGGCGGCGACGTGGACGAACACGAGGTCGCTGTCGTCGAGCGCCGCCAGGGCCGCGTCGGTCTTGGCGCGCAGGGTCGAGTCCATCCGACCGGTGGCCCCGGGTGGCACCTCGGCGGGGATGCCCTGGAGGAGCGCCGCACCCCGGAACGCATTGTCCACCCCGATGGCGCGGGCGCGGAGCCCGGTGCGTTCCTTCATCGGCGGGAGCGGCAGCGTGACGCCGGGGCTCCACGGCCAGATCAGGGTCGCCGGGTTCTCGCCGAGGTCCCGGCGCAGCTCGTTGACCTCGTGCGCGGGCAGGATCGCCGCACTGCGTTGCATGGCCGCGAGGAGGCGACCGATGCCGGTACCGCGCGGAAGCGCCGACTCGAGCGAACGCTCGACCGCCTCGTAGGGCGGCAGCGTCTTCAACCGCACATCGCGCGCGCCGCGCCACACGAGGACGTGGCCACCCGCTGAGCCCGCGTGCATCGCGAGCGCGTCGTCGGCGAGCGCCTCCGAGAGGCTCTCGAGCAGGAGCGCGGCCTCGTCGCAGCCGACATGTCCGGCGGTCGGATCCAGAATCGTCGTCTCGTCCGCCGTCACGAGCGAAAGGCGCAGCGCCTGATCGAGCGACTCGACCGGCACGCCGAGCGCGGCGGCGTCGAGCGTGGCCCCGACATCCCCGTAGGAGACCGGATCGAGGCCGTAGAGGGAGAGGACGAACGCGACTTCCTCGGGCCGCATCCCGCTCGGCGCGGCGATGACCCGCCCCAGGCGTCCGTCGGCGGCGGCGCGATCGAGATTCGGCGTCGCGGCGGCCTCGAGAGGCGTGCGCCCGCCGAGATCCTCCACGGGGCGGTCCGCCGCGCCCGCGAGACATAGGACGAGCGTGCGCATCGCCGGTGATCCCTCCCGCGAACCGAAGCCCCGTTCCGCTTGCGCGATCAGTCCTTGGTTCCCGCGTCGGGGCGCGGCTCATGAGGGAGGAGGAGCCAGGGAAACGACTTGCCGGGAACGGGGTGGCGTTCGAGCCGGGTGTCGAAGCTGACGAGGTAGATCTCGACCACGAACCCGGTGATCGCCTCGTGGACGTGGCCCGTGTACGCGATCATCTCGCGGGGGGAGAAGACCCCGTGCAGGTGGACGAACACGCGTTCGTCGGCCACGTTCCACGAGATCGTTCCCGAAAGCGCGCCGACCTCCATCGGTTCGTCGAACGTCCGCGAGATGTAGTCGCCCGTCTCCGTGTCGAGGAAGCTCAGGACGAGCCGCTGCGTGCTGCCGAGACCCTGGATGAAGCCGCTGACGATGCCCAACTCCGCGGCCACCGCGCGCAACGACGCCACGAGTTCGTCGCCCGGGTCCAGTCGCACGAAGTAGCGGCCGTTGCCGAGCGCCGTGTGCTGCATGCCGCCTCCCTGACGCGGCTCGCGACGGGAGCGACTGTCCCGGCGAACCGCGCGGCCGTCGGTATAGTCCACCAACGGTCCCGAACGACCGAGAATCGACCGCGGGTGGGCGCCGAGGCGGCGCCGGGAGGCCGCGTGGACCTTCGGCTCGTCGTGAATCCGAACGCGGGGAGGCGCAACACCCTGCCCTACGCCGAGGCGCTCGCGCATCGCCTCGGCGAGCGCGGTCATCGCGTGACGATCCATGCGACGCGCGGTCCTGGCGACGGCGCCGCGTACGTCGCCTCGCTCGCGCCGGACGCCTGCGACGTGCTCGGTGTGGTCGGTGGCGACGGCACGCTCGCGGAGGTCGTCGACGGACGCCGCGGCGAGGTGCCCTGGCCGATCGCCCTGGTGCCGGTCGGGACCGCCAACCTGGTCGCGCGGGAACTCGGGATGCCGCTCGCGAGGGACGCGACGGCGACCGCCGCGGCGATCGACGCCGGCGTCGCGTGGCCGGTGGACGCGATGCGCGTGGCATCGGTCGGATCGACGCGCCGCTGGGCGATCGCCAACGTCGGCATCGGTCTCGACGCAGCGATCGTGCGGGTGATCGAGGCGGTCCGGGGAGGCGCGGAGGGCTCGGGGGGGTACACGCGATGGGTCGCGCCGATCCTCCGCGCGCTGCGCGACACGCCCGTTCCCCGGTTTCGCGTCGAGATCGACGGACGGCGCGCGTTCGCGGCGAGCGCGTGCATCATCCAGAACGCCGCTTGCTACGGCGGCCTGTTCCGGCTCAGTCCGAGCGCCGGACTTGCCAGCGGCGCGCTCGACGTCGTGTTGATCCGCGGGCGCACGCCGCGCGACCTGTTCCTGGTGATTGCCGGCGCGCTCTTCCGTCGCGTCTCCGCCAATCATCGCGTCCGCATCGAACGTGCCGATCGCGTGCGCGTCCTTGCCGCCGAGCCGATCCCCGTCCAGTTCGATGGCGACGCCGCAGGCACGACGACCGTCGAGGTCGAGCGTCTGCCCGCCGCGATCCGCCTTTGGAAGGCGGTACGCGAACCCATCGGCACGGCGATCTGATCACTTCGACGGGCGATGCCGCGGGTCCCACGGTCCGATGTCCTCGGAACGCGAGGCGCTGCGCCTTTGGGGTGAGGGAATCCGCGATCGAACGCGGGGAACCGATCAGGGGATCTCGCGCGGGTAGCGCGATGCCGTCATCAGGGTCAGCGCCATCAGGGCGGTGCTGACGACGCGTCCTCCGTCGGGTCCCCATGGATCGACCGGGTCCCACGATCCCCGGAACCCGCACGGGTCGCCGTCCCGGCGCTGGTGTGCGACGACGGCCGGCTCGATCGCCGCCTGCCATCGCGTCCACGCGTCGCCACCGACCTGGAACATCGCGAGGGTCGCGTAGGTCCAGTAGATCATGTCGATCGAGCCGTCCTTCTCGTTCCAGACGGGTGGGCAGGCGAGGCAGCGTGCGATGCCGCGACGGAGCGATTCGCTGGCGGCCGGCGTCTCTCCGGTCAGGATCCGCACGAGGACGCCGACGGCCGTCATCGCTTCGGACTTCTCGCTCGGGAAGCGGTCCATCATCTCTTGCGGGCGGGCCGGACCGGATCCTCTCGTCATGTAGCCGACGCGACCGGTCTCCGCATCGGTCACCTTGTCGATCCAGGCGCGAGCTCCCCGGAACGCCTCCTCGTCGATCACGAACGGAGCCGTCCGGCCTGACTGGATTGCCGCGCGGTTGCACGTCGCGGCGCTCTTCAAGGGCATGATCATCCAGCCGGTCACCGACGTGTCGTTGTCGCCCGCCTTGACGCCGTAGCGCCATCCCAGGTACGGATTCCGTGCGTGCGCGATGAAGTCGAGCGCCTTCTGCGCGGGCGACCGGAGGAGCGGACTGCCGGTCATCGCGTAGGCCTCGACCATCGCGAGCGCCGCCGCACCGTGGTTGTAGATGAACTGCTGCGACGCGCGAGCGCCGAAGCAACCCTCGTGATCTTGCACGTTCCGCAGGTAACCGAGTCCACGACCGACGACGTCCGCGTAGGCGTGATCGCCGCGATGCGTGTAGCCGGCGCCGAGGAATGCACACAACGCGAGACCCGTCGCACCGACGTCGTAGAGCGACTTGCCGGCGCCGTCGCGGGACTCACCGCGCGCGATCGGGCGCCCGCCGCACCAGCGCCCGAAGTCCGCCGCGTCCCACCCCCCGCTGTCGCCGTTCTGGTGCGCGGCGAGCCAGACGAGGGCGTCGTCGATCGCGCGCTCCACGTCGGTCGATCGCCGAACAGACGGCGCGTTCGCGGCGCCGCGTAAGGGGAAGGCCGGGGGCCACGGCCCCATGTCCGTCTCCCCGTCCGACCCTTCGTCGGGCGAGGTTGCGGACGGCAGATGGATGGGCGACCCGACGATCGGCGCGGGGGACTTGGCATGGGAACCCGCGACGAGCGTCGATGCGGCCAGCGCGTCGAACAGGGCCTGCGGGCTCATCGTTCGCCAACCTACCGGCGCGTCGATGCCGATCGAGCGCGCGATCTCGGCGAGGAACGTCACGACCGCCGGCCCGGCGACCTCGTACGTCTGCGACTCGGCTCCGGACCCGACGGTCCACCCGCGCAAAACACGGCGCGCCGCGGTCCACGCGTGCGCATCCACCCGACAGGTCAGCCCGTGGGTTCGGTTCCCGCCGAGCCCGACCGGCACCTCGTCGAGGAGCGTCTTGGGAACGATGCCGAATCGCCAGCGCGCCGGAGGGAACCCCTCGACCACGGGAACCAATCCGAACGCTTCGATTCCGCTCCCAGGATCCGATCCTCCGCCCCACAGCACGACGAAAGCCCAGCCCGGCGCCTCGTCGGCGACGTGGAACGAAACGAAGTGGAAGGTTCCGTCCTCGCGCCGGGTGCGGAGATCGCGCTCGAGGCGATGGAGCGTTCGCGCGTCCCCGTCCTCCGACCGGGCGGGGGTGCGGGCCACCGCGAGGAAACAAAGGGCTCCAAGCACCGCCCAGGCAACGAGCCGCGCCATCGGTCCTCCTTTCCCCGGTGGGCGCGCGCCCGTCCGGGCATCGTCAGGTCGTCGATCGTCGCGCGGCCTTCCGCGCGGCGCGGCGTCCCCCGCGGGGGTGTAACGCACGGGATCGCTGGCGGTTCGCCCGACTCCCGGCGCGCTCGCGTCAGAGCGCGGCGCGCAGGCGCTGGACCGTGGCGAGCAGGGCCGGCACGGTCGCCAGGGCGAGCATGTTCGGGCCGTCGCTCAAGCCTCGATCGGGATCCTCGTGCATTTCGAGGAAGAACCCGTCCACGCCGACCGCCGCCGCGGCGCGGACGAGCGCCGGGACTTCGGTGCGGTCGCCGCCGCTGCGATCGCCGAGGCCGCCCGGCCGTTGCACGGCATGGGTTCCGTCGAAGACGACCGGTCGGCCGAGCCCGCGCAGGATCGGCAGCGAACGGAAGTCGACGACGAGATTCGCATAACCGAACGACACGCCCCGCTCGGTCAGGAGGATGTCGTCGCATCCCGAGGCGGTCAGCTTCTCGACGGCCGGTCGCATCTGGTCCGGCGCGAGGAACTGTCCCTTCTTCACGTTGACGGCGCGGCCGGTTTTCGCGGCGGCGACCAGCAGATCGGTCTGCCGGCAGAGGAAGGCGGGAATCTGCACGATGTCGCAGACCTCGCCGACAGCCGGTGCCTGGACCGACTCATGGAGGTCCGTGAGGACCGGCACGCCGACCTCACGCCGGACCTCGGCCAGGATCTCGAGACCCGACTCGAGACCCGGCCCGCGGAACCCCCCTAGGCTCGTGCGGTTCGCCTTGTCGAAGGACGACTTGAACACGAAGGAGAATCCGGCGGCCTTCGCGATGTCGCGGATCCGCTCGGCGTGACGGAGGGAACTCTCGCGGCTCTCGATGACGCACGGCCCGGCGATCAGGAGCGGCGGCTCGCCGGGACCGACCCGGAAGTCGGCCACGCGGCACGGACGGACATCGCTCATCGGGCGGACTCCTCGCGCGGCGCCATGGCGTAGGACGGCGCGGCGGTTTCGGCCGCCACGAGGTCGTCGTACGTTTCGCGTCGTCGCGCGATCGCGTAGCGCGCGCCGTCCACCAGGATCTCCGGCGGGCGCGGTCGCGCGTTGTAGTTGCTGCTCATCGTGAACCCGTACGCGCCGACACCCATCACCGCGAGGAGCGTTCCCGGCGCGACGTCCGGAAAGGCCCGGTCCCGCGCGAGGAAGTCACCGCTCTCGCACACTGGGCCGACGATGTCGGCGGGCTCGAATCCCTGCGCATCCCCGTCCGGCGCCGGACCGTGGCCTTCGACCGGCCAGATGCGGTGCCAACCTCCGTAGAGGCTCGGCCGCAGGAGGTCGTTCATGCCGCCGTCCACGATCACGAAGCGCTTCGAGCCGGCCCGCTTGCGATAGAGCACGCGCGTCAGGAGGACGCCGGCGTTGCCCACCAGGACCCGGCCCGGCTCCATCAGGAGCCGCGCACCGAGGCCCTCGACATGGGGTCGGACGACGCGCGCGTAGTCCGCGAAGGACGGCACGACCGGATCGCGGTACGGAATCCCGAACCCGCCCCCCATGTCGATGGAGTGGAGATCCGGAGCGATGGGACGCAGGCGACGCCAGAGGTCGGCGACGCGCCCGACCGCGTCGCCGAACGGCCGAACGTCGGTGATCTGGCTGCCGATGTGGCATTGCAGGCCGACGAGCCGCAGGGCCGGTCGCTCGAGCGCGACGCGCGCGAGCGCGTCGCCCCGGGCGAGGTCGACGCCGAACTTCGACTCCTTCAAGCCGGTCGCGATGTAGGCGTGGGTCTTGGGATCCACGTCGGGGTTCACGCGCAGGGCGACGTCGGCGCGACGGCCGTGCGCCGCGGCGACCTCCGCGAGTACGTCCAGTTCCTCGTCGCTCTCGACGTTGAACAGGCGGACGCGGTGCTCGAGCGCGGCGGACATCTCGTCGCGGGTCTTGCCGACGCCGGAGAACACGATCCGATCCCCGGCCACGCCGAGGCGGCGCAATCGGTCGAGTTCGCCTCCGCTGACGATGTCGAAGCCGATCCCTCGTGCGGCGAGGTCCGCGAGGAGCGCGAGGTTGGCGTTCGCCTTCACCGCAAAGCAGATCAGCGGGTCGAGGGGGTGGAACGCCGCGCGAAGGCGATCGACGTGGTCGCGGAGGGTACCGAGCGAGTAGACGTAGGCGGGCGTGCCGACGACGTCGGCGATCACGTCCAGCGGAACGTCCTCGGCGTGGAGCCGTCCGGCGCGGGTTGCGAAGCGATCCATCGAGCGCCAGAGCCTACCCGGCCGGTGCGCCTACCCCAGGTCGCCCCCGATCGGCGTAGCCGTGCGCCCACAGGGCCCATGGCCCACGAACGCGTGTTCCGGACTAGACGCGCGACCAGCGCATGGCCGGTTGCTCCGGCGCGATCTCATGCCCATAGCCCTGCGCGGTGAGCAGTTCGCGCAGGGACTTCAGGCACTTCGAGTGGATCTGGCAGATGCGGCTCTCCGAGATGCCCATCACCCCACCGATCTCGCGCATCGTCAGCCCCTCCTCGTAGTAGAGGGCGATGACGGTCTGTTCGGGCTTGGTGAGGGAGCGGACGATCGTGCGGGCGAGGTCCGCCGTGACGAAGCGCTCGACCGGCATGTCGCTCCTGCGGTCGAGCATCGCGTCGAGGGAGTGCATCGTCCGCGGGTCGTCGTCGCCATCGTCCTTCGGGCTCAACGTGAACACCGTGAGGATCTGGGACTGACGGCGGCATCCGACCGAGTCCGCGCGCTTTATGCCGAGACGCTCCGCGACCTCGTCGTCCATCGGCTCGCGGTCGAGTTCCAGACGGAGGGCCTCGGTGGTCCTGCGCCAGGTGGCGGCACGCTTGCGGACGAGGCGCGGCACCCAGTCCTGCTTGCGGAGGGAGTCGAGGATCGCGCCCCGGATGCGCAGCGCCCCGTACGACTCGAAGGGCGTTCCGTTGTGGATGTCGAACTGCTCGACCGCGCGGATCAGGCCGATGTTCCCGGCGCTGCGCAGGTCACCGACGTCGATGGTGCGCGGCAGTCGGGCGGCGATCCGATTGGCCATGATCTTCACGAGGTAGTGGTAGGCCTCGACGATCTGGTTGCGCAGGGCGACCTCGCCGGTCGCCCGGTAGGCCTCCCAGACCGGCCGCAGGCGCTGACGGAACTCCTCGCGGGCCTTCGAGCGGGTGGGGTTGTGGCGGCGCGGCGCGGCGGACGTCGAGGCGGACGTCCCCGGCGATGCGGCGTCACGAGTCAGCGTGGCGTCGGACATGGCGACCCTCCCTGGGTGCTTCGGGGCCGACTCTCGCGAACCGATCCCGACCCTCCGGCGACGCCCTTCCGGACCCGCGGCGGCGTGCGCGGCGGGATCCCTCCCTGAAGGAGCGTGTCGGACGATCCGATCCTGGGTGGCATCGGCCCACGGTCCAAGGGCAAAACCCCTGTCGGAGGACGGGTTTCGAGGCCCCCACGCGGCGGTCGAGGCGGCCCAACCGGTGGCGCCTCGTGGTGACCGAATGTCGGATGATCCACCACATATGGGATGCGAACAACGCTCGACGGTGGCCTCGGGGGCCCTGTCACCCGTTCGTCATCCCGTTCGCGAGGGGGGTCGGGACGGCGTCCGGGGGTGCGGCCGGCGACGCGGCGAGCGGTTCTCCGACGCACCGCGGATCGCGAGGGCGTCACGGGGTTAGAACGGCCCGCCGCACCCCGAGGGTCTTTCCGCATGGCCGAGAACATGGACCAGGTCGTCGCGCTCAGCAAACGACGCGGCTTCGTCTACCCGTCGTCGGAGATCTACGGCGGGTTCCAGGCGACCTACGACTACGGCCCGCTCGGCGCCGAGTTGAAGCGCGCGATCAAGGACGACTGGTGGCAGGCGATGGTCGGGGATCGCGACGACGTCGTCGGCCTGGACAGTTCGATCCTGATGTCGCCCCGCGTCTGGGAGGCCTCCGGCCACGTCGCCGGCTTCAACGACCCCCTGGTGGACTGCAAGCGATGCAAGGCGCGCTTCCGCGCGGACAAGCTGACGACGACGGTCTGCCCCGACTGCGGCGGCGAACTGACCGAGCCGCGTCAGTTCAACATGATGTTCCAGACGAAGGCCGGGCCGGTCGATGACACGGCGGCGCTCTGCTATCTGCGCCCCGAGACGGCGCAGGGCATCTTCGTCAACTTCAAGAACGTGCTCGAGACGACCCGAGTCAAGGTGCCGTTCGGCATCGCGCAGATCGGGAAGGCGTTCCGCAACGAGATCGTCACCGGCAACCAGCTGTTCCGGATGCGCGAGTTCGAACAGATGGAGATGGAGTTCTTCTGCGTCCCGGGCACCGAGCTCGAGTGGTTCGCGCACTGGCGCGAAGCGCGGATGCGCTGGTGGCGCGGCCTCGGGATTCGCGCCGAGAACCTGAGCTTCTACGACCAGAAGCCCGAGGAACTCGCGCATTACGCGAACGCCTGCACCGACATCTACTACCGCTACCCGTTCGGCATCGACGAGGTCGAGGGGGTCGCGAGCCGCACGGACTTCGATCTGAAACAGCACGCCGCCGCGAGCGGACGGCCGCTGGCGTATCACGACGCGGATCGCAAGGAGTGGATCACGCCGTACATCGTCGAGCCGTCGTGCGGCGTCGACCGCTGCTTCCTGACGGTCCTCTGCGACGCGTACGAGGAGCAGGTCAAGCCGAACGGCGAAACGCGCACCGTCCTGCACCTCCACCCGAAGCTGGCGCCGGTCCAGGTCGGCGTGTTCCCGCTGGTGAAGAAGGACGGCCTGCCGGAGATCGCTCAGCGAATCCGCAGCGAGTTGCGCAGGCGGTTCCGCACGACGTACGACGAGGGCGGTTCGATCGGCAAGCGCTACAGCCGCCTGGACGAGATCGGCACGCCCTGGGGCGTCACGGTGGACAGCGACACCGTCGTCGACGGCACCGTCACGTTGCGCGACCGCGATGCGATGACCCAGGACCGGGTGCGTCCCGAGCACCTCGTCGCGCTGCTCGAGGAGCGGCTCGCCACCTACGACCGAAGTCGGGTCGCGGTCGTCCCGGAGTCGTGACGAGCCCGGGTCGCCTTCGGCTGGTCGTCGCCGCGCTGGCCGGGCTCGGCGGGTTCGGAGGCTGCGGGCTCGTCGAGGGCTCCCGCGTGCCGCCGGATTCGCCGACGGCCGTTCCGATCGGCGAGGTGGTCCACGCTCGGCTGCGGCCGATCCTCACCCGCATCGAGGGCCTCCGCGCCGCGGGCCCGCGGGCCCTCGCGGAGACGGGTCCGCTCGTGGACGACGGGCTCGCGCTGCTGCGCGCCCGGATGCCGCACGACGTCGCACGTCCCGACGTGCCCCGCTGGACGGCGGCTCGCCAGGGGTTCGGCGACGCGCTGAAGGACGTGATCCACGCCCGCGATGCCGGCGACCGGGCCGCCTTCGACGCGGCGCTCTCCCGCCTGGAGGGCGCGACCCGACGCTGGTCCGACGCGCACCTCGGCCTGGCGCCCGAGTCGTCGCTCTGAGCGCGGGCGATCCGCGGGTCGGTATCCGTTCAGGGGGTCTTCGGCCTTGCGTGCGTGCGGCTTCGCAGATCGGGGGCGCTCAGGCCGCCGCGTCGGGCTGGAGTGGTCCACCACACGTCGCCCTCCACGGCGACCTTCCGCTCCCCGCCTGCGAACCCGGCCCGGCGGTGAAGGCGAAGGGAAGGCATGGCCTCGGTGGTTCGGATCGCCCCCTGACCTGCGGGCGAGTGCCGGGCCTGAACGGGTACCTCGGCGAGGCGCCGTTCAATCGCGAGCGGTCGTGACCCCCACGCCCTTGTGCGCCAGGGCGGCCTCGACGAAGCCGCGGAACAGCGGGTGCGCGTGGGTCGGCTTGCTCTTGAACTCGGGGTGGAACTGCACGCCGACGAAGAAGGGATGATCCGCGACCTCGACGATCTCGACGAGGTCGCGCTCGGGGTTGGTGCCGGCGATCGAGAGCCCGGCCGCCTCCAGCCGCTCGCGGTACGCATTGTTGAACTCGTAGCGATGCCGATGCCGCTCGGTGACCGACTCGTCGCCGTAGAGGGAACGCGCGCGCGACCCGGCGCGCAGCAGACAGCGGTACGCGCCGAGACGCATCGTGCCGCCCTTGTCCAGCCCCTCCTGATCGGCCATCAGATCGATCACCGGATGCGGGGTGTCGGGGTCGAACTCCGACGAGTTCGCTCCCTCGAGCCCGGCGACGTTGCGGGCGAACTCGATCACCGCGCACTGCATCCCGAGACAGAGCCCGAGGAACGGAACGCCGTTCTCGCGCGCCCAACGGATCGCCTCGATCTTGCCGTCGATGCCGCGCTTGCCGAAGCCGCCGGGAACGACGATGCCGTGGACGCCGCCGAGGCGCTCGGCCACGTTGCTCGCCTTCAGATCCTCGCTCCCGACGCGCCGCACGCGCACCTTGTGTTCGCACGCGAAGCCGCCGTGGGCGAGCGACTCGTAGACGCTCTTGTAGGCGTCGTCGAGTTCGATGTACTTCCCGACGAGCGCGACCTCGACCTGGCCGCGCGGGTTGCGGATGCTCTCGAGCAACTCGTGATACCGGTCGAGATGGAGATCGCCCGCCTTCAGGCCGAGGCGCTCGACGATCAATCGGTCCAGACCCTGCTCGGCGAGCATCTGGGGGAGTTCGTAGATGCTGGTCGGGACGTCCTGCTCCTCGACGACACAGCCGTAGGGCACGTTGCAGAAGAGCGAAAGCTTCTTGCGCATGTCCTCGTCGAGCGGCAGTTCGGTGCGGCAGATCAGCACGTCGGGCTGAATGCCGATCTCGCGCAGCTTCTGGACGCTGTGCTGGCTCGGCTTGCTCTTCAACTCGCCGCTGGTGCGCAGGTACGGGATGTAGGTGAGGTGCGCGACCATCGCGTTCTCGCGACCGACGTCGAGGAGGAACTGGCGGATCGCTTCGAGGAACGGGAGTCCCTCGATGTCGCCGACCGTGCCGCCGAGTTCGCAGATCAAGACGTCGGTCGTCGCGCCGGCGCGGCGGATCGCCGCCTTGATCTCGTCGGTAATGTGCGGAATGACCTGCACGGTGCGACCGAGGTAGTCGCCGCGTCGCTCCTTCGCGATGACGGACGAATAGATGCGGCCCGTCGTGTAGTTGCTGTCCTTGGTCAGAACCGCGTGGGTGAAGCGCTCGTAGTGACCGAGATCGAGATCGGTCTCCGCGCCGTCGTCGGTGACGTAGACCTCGCCGTGCTGATACGGCGACATCGTCCCCGGATCGACGTTGAGGTAGGGGTCGAGCTTCTGATGCTGGACCCGCACCCCGCGGCCTTCGAGGAGGAGGCCCATCGAAGCGGCCGTCAGGCCCTTGCCGAGGCTCGAAACGACGCCGCCCGTCACGAAGAGGTACTTCGTCACGACGCACCCTCCAGGGGAGAAGGAAGGGGTAAAGGCAAACCCTACCCCGGGTCGGTGGCGGAGCCTACCGGGGGTCGGGGACGCCCAACCGCCGGCGCAGCCGGGCGAGGTCCTCGGGGGTGTCGATCCCGAAGGCAGGGCCGTGCGCCCGAAGCACGCGGACGCGCCAACCGGCGTCCAGCGCGCGGAGTTGCTCCAGGCGCTCGCGGCGCTCGGAGGGGCTCGGCGGAAGGGCCGCGAACGCGAGCAGGCTCTCGCGCCGGAACGCGTAGACGCCGAGGTGGTGCAGCACCTCCTTGGCGCCGCAGGCCGCGAGCTCGGCGGGCGTCGGATCGTCCCGCCGGAACGCGATCGCGAAGCCGTCGGCCCCGACCAGCGCCTTGACGGCGGACGGTTCGGCTCGGCGCGCGGCGTCTTCGAATGGGTAGCCGAGCGTGGCCAGGTCGGCGTCCCCGTCCGCGACGGCCGCCGCGAGCGCCGCGAGATCCCGCGGATCGACGAAGGGTTCGTCGGCTTGCAGGTTCACGACGATGTCGGCGTCGAGATCGCGCGCCGCCTCGGCGCAACGGTCCGTGCCGCTCGCGTGCTCCGTGCGGGTGCGGCGGACCTCGCCGCCGAAGCGCCGGACCGCGGCCTCGACGCGCGGGTGGTCGGTCAGGACGAGCACCGTCGTGACGCCCGGCGCGCGGCGGGCACGCTCCCACGTCAGCTCCACGAGAACCCGATCCCCCACCGGGGCGATCACCTTCTCCGGCAGCCGCGTGCTGCCGAGACGGGCGGGGATCAGGATCGCGACGCGCGGGGTCGAGGAATCGGGCGATCCGGCCACGAGACGGTCGCTCAACGACCCGCGGGAAGGAACGGCGCGTCGCCGCGCTCGACGCTGGAGATCGACAGCGTCGCGTTCCGGTTGCGCAGCAGCATGATCGCGCGCTTCGCGCCGGAGTAGAGGGCGGGGATGGCCTTCGTCGCGGGGTTCAGCCCCTGGCCGCGCATGCTCAGCAGCGAGACGCTGCTCCCGCCCTCCTCGACCGTGACCCGACCTCGAGCCGCCGAGTTCGACCACTGGCCCTCTTGCATGTCGGTCGGTTGGGCGTAGCGGTCGAAGCCCTCCTTGCGCAGGCTCTGCACGAGCGCGACCAGATCGGCGTCGGGAACGACGGCCACGCGCGCGAAACGCTCGCGCTCCTCGCGGGTGCGCGGGTTCTGGACGCGTTCGGCGTCGGGGTGTCCCGCGCTGATCAGCGTGACGAGCATGTCCGGATCGACGGCCCCCTGCGGCCGCGTGAACCGGCTCGACTCGTACAGCTCGCGCTCGCGCGCGAGCGCTTCCCAGGTGACGCGGATCACGGCGCGTGGACCGCCGGGCCGGGTCCGCTCGTAGAACGGAAGGACATCCGGCCGGTCGTCGCGCACGCGTTCCTTCTCGCGCTGGCGCTCCGCCGTGCGCTCCTCTTCCCGCGCCCGGTTCTCGGTGCCCTGAAGGCGCTCGAACAGCGTGGACGGCTTTTTGTCGTCCTCGCCGCCGGGGTCGCTCGCGCATGCGCCGAGCAGCAGCACCAGCGCAAGGGAGGGCAGGGCGGACCAGCGAACCGAACGCGGCATGGACGACTCCAGAGCGCGATGCGCCCCGCGGCGTGAGGGGGATCGCGCGGCGCGGCGTCCGAACATCCGCGTTCGGAGGCGTCGGGTCAAGGTACGCGGCCGGGCACTCCACGCGTGAAACGCGCACTTGCGCCTTCCGTTGCAGAATGGGCCCATCCACGTCCCGGAGCCGTGACGCGACCATGACCCGCCGCCTTGGACTCTCGTTCGTGCTGACGGCGGCCCTGGGCGGCTCGATGCTGGTCGGCGCCAGCGCGCGCGGCGAGGGCGAGTCGGCCCCGCGACTTCCCGACGGCGTGGTGGCGCGCGTCCTCGGCACCGACCTCACCCACGATGCGTTCGGCGTCACGCTCGTGCAGCACTCGTTGCGCGAGCTCCGTGAGAATCACCACGGTCCGCGCGCCGTGCTCGAACAGATGATCGAAGAGCTGCTCGTCGTGACGCGCTGCCGCGAGCTCGGAATCGACGTGCGCGAAGCCGATCTGCGCGCGAAGGAGGAGGACCTGAATCGCCAGGTCCGGCAGGCCAGCGGCGGGCGGCAACGCCTCTCCGACGTGATCGCGGAGCAGGGCAAGACCGTCGCGGAGTTCCGCGCCGGCCTGTTGCACGAGATGCGCAAGGATCGCCTCGTCAATCATCGACTGGGCGGAACGCTGCCCGACGACGAGCATCAGCGACTGAACCAGATCAAGGTCGTGATCGCCAAGCTCGTCAGCGAAGCCGACGTCAAGTACGGGATCCCCGTCAAGGAGGACCTGGATCCCGAAACGCTCGAGCCGAACGTCGTCGCCACCGTCAACGGCGCGCCGATCACCCGGGTCGAGTTCGGACGTCAGTTGACGTTCCGACTGCCTTCGCACGAGGTCCGCGAGGCGCTCGCCCGAGAGTGCCAGGTCGGCATCATGGTGAAGCGCGGCACGAGCATCGATGATCCGACCCTGCTCGCCGAGGTCGAGCATCTCCGCAACCTCTGGGTGGTCGAGCGGACGATCCAACGTGAGGTCGAGTGGGAGAGCGTCGAGTTCCCCGATCGCTTCCGCGCCATCTTCAAGGTTCCGGTCGAGGAGATCACGTCCAGCCGCTACCTGCGAGGCCTGTTCGGCCTGGTCCGACAGTTGCGCGGCGAGGTCGAGGAGAAGGACCTTCGCGCGAACTACGACGACGGCCTGCGCGGCCGCTACGGTCCGCACATCGTCGCGATGGACGTGAAGATCGGCTTCGAGCAGGGACGCAACCCGTTCCGCGGATCGGAGGCTTCGCGCGACCGGCGGGAAGCGCTCGACCTGGGACGACGCGTCTACGAGGACGCGCTCCGCGGGACGCCGTTCGAGCGCATCGTCTCGGAGATCCGCAATCGCCACGACTCGACCTACACGGCGAGTCGGATCCGGATCTACGACAGTCCCGCCGACGCCCTCCTCTGGCGCACCGTCAACGAACTGAAGGACGGTGCGGTGAGCGCACCGTTCGACACCCTCGCCGAGGTCCACGTGCTCCGTCGCGAGCGTCAGGCCCCGGGCAAGTCGTACGAGGCGTTGCGCGAACTCCTCGTCGACTACGAAGCTCGTCAGAAGGCGATGACCTGGCTCGCCGAGCAGATCGCCGACCCCGAGGTCGTCCGCATGCGCTGGCCGCTCACGCCGTAGCGACCCGCTCGCGCCGACGGCGGGAGGGTCGCCGCACGTCGCCGTCGGCAGGAGGCCGGCGCTCCCCGGACGGCGCTCCCGGGACGGTTCAGCGGTGGGCGTCGAGCCAGGCGCGTTCGTTGACGAAGAAGGCGCGGTGCTTCTCGGGTACACCGTCGAGCGCGGTGCGCGCGGTGTCGAGACTGCCTTCGTCGGCGCGTTGCCAGAACGCGTCGTAGTTGTTCACGACGATTCCCGCGACGAGTTCGGGATCGTCGATGTGCTTGCGCAACCACGCCTCGAACCACGCCCGCGCGTAGGCGTGTCGCGTCACGCCTTCGCCGGCGCCCTTCTCGTACAGGTCGTCGAGGAAGCGCTGGAACCGCCGCGCGTCGGTCGCCTCGTACGCGCGAAGATTGCCGGAGACTCCCTTCTCGCCGCCGAGCGCGCGACGAAGGAGGTCCCGCGAGAGATCCCAGGCGACGCGGCTCTCGCGCTCGTTGCGCACGACCCCGATCAGCGAACCGAGGAAGGGGTTCGACTCGGCGGTCCATCCGGTGGCGGCCTTGACGGCCGCGCTGCGCACGCCGAGCGTGGCGTCGTGGAAGCGGCTGGGCAGATCCGCCAGGAAGGCCTCGTCGCGCGCCGCGGCGAGGGCATCGAGCGCCGCGCGCCGCACGACCTCCGGTTCGCTCGTCGATGCGAGCAGCGATCGCAACCGCTCGCGATGCGGCGGTACCGCGCTCGCGCGCTTGGCGAGCTCGAGGGCGGCGACCTGCCGCAGCAACGAGTCGGGGTCGTCCAGCGCATCCCCGAGCAGGTCGCGCATCGTGTCCTCGGGGACCGCGTCCGGGCAGGTCCCCGAGACGAACGCGAGGCGATGCACGGTCTGGATGGCGCGCATCCGCGTGCGCGGGTCGGGATCGTCGCGCGCCACCTCCAGCGCGGACGGCAGTGCCTCGCAGTCCTTGAACTCGTCGGCCGCGGCGAGCGCCCCCTCGACGACGAACCGTTCGGCCTCGCGGTTGGTGCGCGGATCGGTGGAGCGCCGAAGCAGGGGTCGGATCTCGTCGGCGAGCGACGGGTCCGCCATGGCCCGCGCGAGCAGGATAGCGTCGGCGCGGGTGCGGTCCCCGTCGCGTCGCAACCACTCGACGAGCGTGTCGCGAATGCCGAACTCGGGGCGGCCGAGCACCGCATCCTGGAACCACCCTTCCGTCGTGAACGCCGCGAGGATCGGCGCGCGCACCGTGAGGCCCGACGTCCGGATCAGCGACTCCAGGTCCGCGCGCCGACCGAACTCGTCGAGCAGCTTCGCGGCCTGCCGCCGCACGCCGTACGCCTCCGACGGCGAGCCGACGGTCTTCAGCAGCGCCGCCACGACCTCGGCCCGATCCGGGTTCTCGCGCAGTCGCCGCCGCCCCTCTTCCTGGGTCTGCGGGTCGTCCGCGTACAGTTTCCGGATCGCCTGTTCGGCCGAGTTGCCGAGCAGGAACCAGATCCACACGCCGACGGCCGCGAGTGCGAGGATCCAGATCAGCGCGTTGCGGGCTCGGCCGGCGGGTGCGTTCACGGGTTCCTCCGAAGGGTAGACGTAGCGAAGCGGCGCCGGAGTGTCCACCATCGACGATCCCGAGTCCCCGGAATGCCGCATCGCGCTCGTCCTCGGGCCCGAGCACGTCGGAGCCCGGCTCGACCGAGCGCTGGCCGATCGCCTCCCCGCGCACAGCCGAACGGCGTTGACGCGCTGGATTCGTGAAGGGCGCGTGCGCGTTGCGGGACTCCCGGCCCGGGCCCGACAGGAGGTGCGCGGCGGCGAGGCCGTCGAGATCGATCTGCCGCCGCCGCGCGAGAGCCGCCTCGAACCCGAGTCGATGCCCCTCGTCGTCGTCTACGAGGACGACCACCTGCTGGCGATCGACAAGCCGTCCGGGCTGACGGTGCATCCCGGCCGCGGCCAGCCCGCAGGAACCCTCGCGAACGCCCTCGTCCACCGCCTTGCGGGACTGCCGACCGCGGCGGGAAGCGATCGCCCGGGGATCGTCCACCGCCTCGACAAGGACACCTCGGGCATCCTCGTCGTCGCCCGAACCGAGGCCGCGCAGTTCGCGCTGGCGCGCCAGTTCGCCGAGCGCACGGTCGAGAAGACCTACGTCGCCGTCGTGCACGGCGCCGACCTCGACGCCGAAAGCGAGATCGACCTGCCGATCGAGCGCTCGCGTACGCACCGCACGCGAATGGCGATCGCCGACGCCGGGCGCGGACGCTCGTCGCTGACGCGGGTCGTCGTGACGCGTCGCCTCGCGCGCCACGCGGTCCTCGAGTGCCGTCCGCGCACGGGGCGGACGCACCAGATCCGCATCCACCTGAAGGCGATCGACCATCCGATCGTCGGCGATCCGATCTACGGCCGGTCGCGCGCGGCCGGCGACGCGCTCGCACCGCGCCTCCTGCTCCACGCGCTCCGCCTCGTCGTGGACCATCCGGCGACCGGAGACCGCATCACGTTCGAGGCGCCCCTCCCCCCGGACTTCGTCGCGGCGATCGACGCGCTCTCCGCGCTCACGCGCTGAAGCCGGATGCGGCGATGTCGCGGCGCCACGCGCCCGGCGTCTTCCCGACGATGCGCTTGAACGCGCGAGAGAACGCCGCCTCGCTCTCGTAGCCGACCTCCAGGGCGACGCGCACGATCTTCGCGCCGGCGTCGCGAAGGAGATGCGTGGCGAGTTGCATCCGCCACTGCGCGAGGTACTGCATCGGCGCCGTCCCGAGATAGTGGGTGAATCGTTCGTGCAGGGTCGAACGCGACGCGCGTGTCACCTCGCCGAGTCGCTCGAGCGTCCAGGTCGCGGCCGGCTCGCGATGCAGCGCCGCGAGCGCCGCACCGACGACGGGGTCGCGCATGCCGGCGAGCCAGCCGGTCTGTTCCGGTGCGACCTCGCCCGCGTAGCGGCGCAGCGCGTCGAGGAAGAGGATCTCGCTGATCCGTTCCAGCAGCGCCTCTCCGCCGGGACTGCGGCGGGCGGTCGCCTGGACGGCGGTTCCGAGCAGCGCGCCGGTCCACGTTCCGGACGCCGCCAGGCCGCCGATCGAAAGCACCGGCGGCAACGACGCGAGCAGGGGGTTGAACGGCGTGGCGTCCATGCCGAGGAACCCGCAGATCACGCGTGTCGCACCGGCGGGACCGTCGTCGCCCCGCGGACGCGATTCGCCGGTCGCGTCGACCCGCAATGCGTAGGGTCGCCGTTGGGACGGTGGTGCGGCGTTCGCCGCGGCGGGAGCAACGGTCGCGCGCATCCCCGGCGCGCTCGACACGACGTGCGCATCGCCACGCGGGAACAGCACGACGTCGCCTTCGGTGAGCCGTACGGCCGAGTCGCCGACGCGCGCCGCCCAGCACGAACCCCGTACGACCGCGTGGAACTCGATCAGGTGCTCGGCCCGAGGCATCACCTCCGGGAGCAGGACGCGCGAGGGCGGCGCTTCGGCGACCCACGGTGGGCTCGCCTCGACGTCGTAGAACACCGCGCCACGGAGGCGTACGGCCCGGAGGAGATCGGACAGCAGGTCGAACGTCACGCCGCGAATCGTACGGTCCGACGGCCAACGGGCGGCCTCGGTCTCCGGCGCGGGCCGCGGACGATCGGGCAGTCGATTCGGACGAACGGCCGGACGGCCCGGCTCGTTGCGCCGACGCTCGGGAGGTCGTCGGCATCTCGCCGACCGAGGAGAGTTCCCCGCCATGCCGCTACTTCGTCCGTCCATGCCCGCCGCGATCCCCGCGCTCGAGGCGATCAAGTCCCGCCAGCGCACGATGTGGGGCGCTGGCGACTACGCTCGAATCGGCACCCGCCTGCAGATCGTCGGCGAAATGCTCTGCGAGACGCTCGACCTGCGCAGCGGCGAGCGCGTGCTCGACATCGCGGCGGGGAACGGCAACGCGTCGCTGGCCGCGGCCCGTCGCTTCGCCGAGGTCACGTCGACCGACTACGTTCCGTCCCTGCTCGAGGCCGCGCGCCGCCGCGCGGAGGCGGACGGCCTCGACATCGAGTTCCGTGTCGCCGACGCCGAGCACCTTCCGTTCGACGACTTCTCGTTCGACGTCGTGATGTCGACGTTCGGCGTGATGTTCACGCCGGACGCCGACCGGGCCGCGCGAGAGATCCAGCGCGTCGTGCGACCCGGCGGACGCATCGGGCTCGCGTCGTGGACGCCGGAGGGATTCATCGGACAGTTGTTCCGCACGGTCGGATCGTTCGTGCCGCCGCCCGCGGGACTGCGATCCCCCGCGGAGTGGGGCACCGAGACCCGGATGGTCGCCCTGTTCGGACCCGGCGCGAGCGACATCCAATCGAAACGCCGTCTCTACACGTTCCGATTCCTCTCGATCGAGCATTGGATCGATTGCTTCCGCGCGTGGTACGGCCCGTTGCTCGTCGCGTACGAGACGCTCGATGCGGGGCGTCGCGAGGAGTTGACCGCGGCCCTGCGCGAGTTGCTGGCGCGATTCGACCGGGGCGGCGGCCGCGGGTTGGTCGTGCCGGCCGAGTACCTCGAGGTCGTCATCACGCGATGAGATGCGATCGGGGGACGGTGACCCCACGGAACTGCGACCTCGCCGATCGAGGGCGAGCCAACCGCCGAGGATGCGCACGGCCGAGAGGCGTGGACGCAACCGATGCCGGCGAGGGGGTGGCGGCCGAAACGGGTGCGCGCGCGTCGGCGCGCGCACCCCACATCGACCCACCGGACGGATCGACCGACCGCGAATCGGGGCGGTCATCCGGTCAGGCCCCGCGCTCCGCGTGCAATCCGGGGGGCGACCCGAAGTACCGACCACATCTCTTCCCTTCGCGTTCACCGCCGGTCCGGGTTCGCAAGCGGGGAGCGGGGTCGCCGTGGAGGGCGACGTGTGGTTGGCCACTCGAACCCGACACGGCGGCCGGCGCCCCCGATCTGCGAAG
>CAZPGF010000025.1:0-30272 GCA_964586025.1 uncultured Planctomycetales bacterium | reverse complement strand
CCGATCGCCTCGGCGCCCGCGAGGTACTTCACGAGCTTGTAGCCGATGTTGCCGCTGGCGAGATCCGGGAACACGAGCACGTTCGCGTCGCCCTGGATGCGACTCTGCGGATGCAGACGACCGCCGGCGATTCCGTCGAGCGCCACATCGGCGTGCATCTCGCCGTCGATCAGCAGGTCGGGACGATCCGCCTGCACGAGGCGGACGGCCTCGGCGGACTTCGCCGCCGACGGATGCGGGACCGAGCCGAAGTTGCTGAACGAGAGCATGGCGACGCGCGGCACGAGGTCGAAGCGCCGCGCGGTGTCCGCCGCTGCGATCGCGATGTCGGCCAGTTCGCGCGCGCTCGGTTCGACGTGGAGCGAGGTGTCCGCGAAGAACAGCGTGCGATCCTTCATCACCATCAGGTGGACGGCGGCGGCGCGCTTGCCGTCCGTGGTGCCGATGATCTCGAACGCGTCGCGAACGCAGTCCGGGTAGGTGCGGTTCACGCCCGTCAACGCGACATCGACCTCGCCCCGCTCGAGCAACAGCAGCGCGAAGCGCCGCGGACTCGCGGAGAGATGCTCGGCGTCGCGCACGTTCACGCCCCGACGACACCGCAATTCGTGGTAACGGGCGGCCAGCGCCGCCCGGCGGGGATCCTTGTCGGGATCGACGATCTCCATCCCATCGAGGGAAAGCCCCAGCGCGTGCGCCTTGTCCTCGATCGCACGCCGCGTCCCGAACAGCACGGGACGCGCCATGCCGCGCTCCTTCAGCTGCACGGCGGCGCGGAGGGTGCTGGCCTCCGCACCCTCGGCGAAGGCGACGCGCGCGTTCGCGCGCTCCGCCACGGCTTCGACGGCAGCCATCACCTGGCGCGCGCCCCCGAGGTAGCGCTCCAGCGACTGCCGGTAGGCATCCACGTCGAACTCGGCGACCTGCGCGACGCCGTCGGCGATCGCCGCTTCCGCGACCGCCGGTGCGACCCACAGGAGCACGCGGTGATCGAAGGGCTTCGGAATGAGGTAGGTCGGCCCGAAGCGCAGCGCCTCGCCGCCATACGCTTCCATCACGCTCTCGGGGACGTCCTCCTTGGCGAGTTCGGCGAGGGCGCGCGCGCAGGCCACCTTCATCCCGGCGGTGATCGTCCGTGCGCGCACGTCGAGCGCGCCCCGGAACATGAACGGGAAGCAGAGCACGTTGTTGACCTGGTTCGGATAGTCCGAGCGGCCCGTGAGCATCAGCACGTCGTCGCGCGCGGCGATCGCATCCGGGTAGGAGATCTCCGGATCGGGGTTCGCCATCGCCATCACGATCGGTCGCGGCGCCATCGAACGGACCATGTCCTGCGAGACGAGGTCGGGTCCGGACACGCCGAGGAACAGGTCCGCCCCGACGAGCGCCTCGCCTAGGGTCCGCAGCGGCGTGTCCACCGCGATCTTCGCCTTCTCGGCGTTCATGCCTGCCGTGCGGCCGACGTAGACGACGCCCTTGCTGTCGCAGAAGATCACCTTCGAGCGGTCCACGCCCATCTGCACGAACATGTCGATGCAGGCGATCCCGGCGGCCCCGGCCCCGCTGACGACGACGCGCAGCGAGTCGAGCGACTTGCCCGCGATCTCGCAGGCGTTCAGGAGCGCGGCGGAGGCGATGATCGCCGTACCGTGCTGGTCGTCGTGGAAGACGGGGATGTCGAGTGCTTCCTTCAGGCGACGTTCGATCTCGAAGCACTCCGGCGCCTTGATGTCCTCGAGATTGATGCCGCCGAAGGTCGGGGCGATCCGCTTCACCGTCTCGATGAACGCCTCGGGATCCAGTTCGTCCACCTCGATGTCGAAGACGTCGATCCCGGCGAACTTCTTGAAGAGGACGGCCTTGCCCTCCATCACGGGCTTGCCGGCGAGCGCGCCGATGTTGCCCAGGCCGAGCACCGCGGTGCCGTTCGTGATGACCGCCACGAGGTTGCCGCGGTTCGTCCAGCGATACGCGTCCGCCGGCTGCTCCTGGATCTTCAGGCACGGAATCGCAACGCCCGGGGTGTACGCGAGGGCGAGATCGTGCTGGGTCGACACCGGTTTGCTCGGCACGACCTCGAGCTTGCCGGGTCGCGGGAACTCGTGGTACGCGAGCGTTTCGCGCTCGAGGGTGGACTTCGGACGGCTCATCGGACCTCCGGCTCGGCGTGGGCAGCGGCGTCGGGCCCGCTCGGTGGGCACGAAACCGCATGGATACCCGGCCCGAGCGAACACGGCGAGCCGGGGCGCGGCCGAGTGGCGCGCGGGGTCGGCCGACAGTGGCGGATCGTTGCGGGGGCCGTACCTTCCGCCACGTCGGCGAACGCGAGTCGCGCCGGACGACGGAGGGAACTTCATGCCGGCCGACCTCGCCCATCGCTTCCTGCGGGTCGTGGAAGCCGCGGCGATCGCCGCCGCACGCACCATCGGTCACGGCGATCGCCATCACAGCGACCGCGTCGCGACCGAGGCGATGCGCCAGGCGATGAACGGCTTGCCGATGCGCGGTCGCATCGTCATCGGCGAGGGCGAACGCGACGAGGCGCCGATGCTCTGGATCGGCGAGGAGGTCGGGCACGGTTCGGTCGGGTCCCCGCGCATCGACATCGCGGTCGATCCGTTGGAGGGAACGAACCTCTGCGCGAACGGAGCGCCCGGTTCGATGGCAGTCCTGGCGGCCAGCGAGGAGGGCGGCCTCCTCCACGCACCGGACTGCTACATGAAGAAGATCGTCGTCGGGCCGCGCTGTCGAGGGCGCATCGACCTCGATGCACCCGTCGAGGAGAACCTTCGTGGCATCGCGGGAGCGCTTGACCGCGACGTGGACGAGATCACCGTCGTCGTCCTGGAGCGGCCGCGGCACGAGCAGTTGATCGCCGACATCCGCCGGGTGGGCGCGCGCATCCGTCTGATCACGGACGGGGACCTGTCCCCGGCCGTCGCCGCCTGCGTCACCGGCACCGCGATCCACGCGGTGATGGGGATCGGCGGCGCGCCGGAGGGCGTGATCACGGCGACGGCGGTTCGCTGCCTCGGCGGCGAGATGCAGGCCCGCCTCGTCGAGTTCAAGTCGGGCGATCGCGCGCGCGCCGAGCGGATGGGTGTCGGCGACTTCGACCGGCTGCACACCGCCGAGACCCTCGCCCCCGGACGCCGCCTGATGTTCGCGGCGACCGGCATCACCGACGGTGAACTGATGCGCGGGGTCGCCGCGTTCGGCACGGGCGTCCGCACGCACAGCATCGTGATGGGTCTCGAGGCGCCTCGTCGCATCCGCTTCGTGGACACGATCCACGCCGACGTGGACAGCGGTCCGATCGAAGTCCGCCTCTGACGGCGCCCGGAGCGCCCGACCGCCGAACGGCCTGTCGCGGGCGACGGGCCGGTCCTCCTTGCAACCGACGGGCGGCGCAAACGCCGCCTACCAGCGCCTCACGACGTGGAGGAACCCTCGCGCCACGTATCCGTTCAGGGGGTCTCTGACCTTGCGAAGGTACGGCTTCGCAGATCGGGGGCGCTCAGGCCGCCGTGTCGGGCTCGAGTGGTCCACCACACGTCGCCCTCCACGGCGACCTTCCGCTCCCCGCCTGCGAACCCGGCCCGGCGGTGAACGCGAAGGGAAGGCATGCCTTGGGCGCTTCGGATGGCCCCTGACGTGAGGGCGGAGGTGGGGTGCGGAGGAGACTGAACAGGTGCCGCGCCGCGTCACGCATTCGGGGCGGCGCCCAGCACGAGCGAAACCGGCGGCAGGCTCTCGCCGGCACGCTGCGCGCGAACTTCGATCGTGTCGCCCGACCAGAACGTGCGAAGCGCGCGGCGAACCGCCCCGAGTCCATTCACCGGCGTGCCCGCGATCGAGACGACCCTGTCGTTGGCGCGCAGGCCCGCCATCGCGGCGGGCCCCCCGTCCAACACGCGCTTCAGGAGCAGGCCACCCGGCTTCTCCTCGAACTCGACTCCCATCCACGGCAACTTGCGTCCGGCCGCGAGCGCCGTCGCGACGTCGAGCACGCGTTGCGCGGGCAGCACGAAGCCGATTCCGCTGTTGCGGCCGTGCGAGATCGGCGACCAGATCGTCAGCATGCCGATCCAGCGACCTTGGATGTCGATGGCGAGCCCGCCGGAGTTCCCGTCCGTGATCCCGGCGTCGGTCTGGAGGTAGCCGGCCCAGGGCTCCGCGATGTCCGGCCCGTGCGCCTTCGAGATCACGCCGAACGTGAGCAGTGGATCCGGGCCGCGCAGCACGCCGTACGGACAGCCGAGCGCGAGCACGAATCGGCCGGAGTCGGCGTCGTCACGCTCCGTCGGCTCGGGGGGGACGAAGGACGCGGGCGCCTCGCTGTCGAGTTTCAAGAGCGCCAGGTTGTCCCGCGGACTGTGCCCGACGAGGGTCGCGGGCGTGCTGGCCCCGTCCGCCAGGTGGACGCGCAGCGCCGTGATCGATCCGATCCCGGCGGCCAGCCGCGCGGGCTCCGGGAGGTGCGCATCGATGCCGGGGAACGGCCCTTCGGCGATGTTCGCGAGGTTGTAGAGACACGTCGCGACGTGGAGACGGTCCGGGAGCAGGATTCCCGAGACGGACGCGCTCCAGCCGGGCACCGGGACGAGTCCGCCCTGACCCGGTTCGACGCGGAGAAGCGGTCGCCCCTCGGCTCGATCGACGTCGATGCTGACAAGGGCCCGTGACGCCGCCTTGCGCGCGGTGCCGTGGAACACGAGTTCGAGTCGTGCGGACTGCCGCGTGCGGACCGCTCGTGCGGCACGCTCGGGGAATGCCTCCGCCCCCTCGGGGCGACTCCGGTACTCCGCCCGCAACGCATCGATCGGAACCACCCGTCCGAGGTACTGGTGCGGGTCGTTGGGTGGCACGAACGTGCTGATCGTTCCGACGAGCTTGCCCTCGGCATCCACGACCGGACCGCCGTTCATCCCACGCGTGGCGGCCGGACTGATGTGGAACGTCTGCAGTCTCCCGGAGGCCGACGTGCCTTCGACCGGCGTCAGCGAGGCGACGATGCCCGCCTTCAGTGTCGGCGGTGCCTGGGCGTCGATGGCCGCGGCGTCCATGCCCGCGGCGAAGACGAAGTCGCCGACGCGCAGGTCGTCGCTGGATCCGATCCCGATCGGCTGCCCGAACACGCCGTCGATGTTTCCCTCGACGCGCAGGATCGACGTGTCCAGGTTGCGATCACGGTTGCGGTGCAGCACCTTTGCCTTGAACGATCGGAAGCCCTTGCCCCTGAGGTTGGGGACGCGGACCTCGATGTCGTCGGAGTAGACGGGCTTCATCGAAGCCGCGTCGGATCCCTCGAACCAGATTCCGACGTCTCCATCGGAGAGGATCAGTCCGCGCCGGCTGACGACGACGCCGCTCGACACGGAGAGAATGCGCTTCGAGTCGACGCGCCACGGCCGGCACTCGACGGTGGCCGGCACGATGCGGCCGATCGCCGCCTCGAAGTCGTTCTCGAGCAGATCGAGAGGTCCCGCCACCACGGAACCCGACGCGACGCACAGGACCATGGCGGCCGCCGCGACGACGGCGCGGATCACCGACCGCCCCCCCCGAGCACACCCTTCCACGAGCCACGCTTCTTGTCGCGCCGGTAGGTGACGGTGATGCGGTCGCCGGCCTTCAGCACCGACAGCGTGGTCTCCAGGTCGACGGCGGTGTAGACGCGGCTGCCGGCGCCCGTCCCGAAACTCATGATCACGTCGCCGACGTCGAGCGCGTCCCGCCCGAGGCGAAGCGGACTGTTGCCTTCGATCTTCGTGATGCGCGCGCCCGCCGCCTTGCCCTTGTCGTCGGTGTAGGTCTCGACGGTGATGCCGAGGTAGGCGTCTTGAGCATCCCGCTTGCGCGTGAGGTCGCGCAGATAGGCGTCCAGTTGGCTCGCGGGCAACGCGAACGCGGCCCCGGTGTTCGTCGGTCGGGCGCCCGGGAACATCGGCTGGAGCGTGATCATGCCGTTCAGCCCGACGAGTTCGCCCTTCAGGTTCCAGCACGGACCGCCGCTGTTGCCTGGGTTGACCTCGGCGTCGTGTTGGACCGCGTTCACGTACTTGAACCCACCATCGAGGTAGCGACCCGTGCCGGAGACCACACCGAGCGTCGTCACGCTGACGCCGTCCTCGGCGAGGCCGAACGGATTGCCCGTCGCGATCACCCAGGTGCCCTCGCGGATGCCCCGTTCGCTCGTCGACGCCTTGACCTGCACCGCACTGAGGCCGCGCGGGGCCCCCTCGGGGAACTCCAGGAGCGCGATGTCGTACGTGGCGATCTGGTCCTTCAGGACGACGCGGCGCCGAACGCGGTCGGGCGTCAGGATGAACAGCGCGTCGGCCCCCGCGATCACGTGGACGTTCGTAAGGATCCAGGTCTTGCCCGACATCGACACGAGGACGCCCGAACCGGCTCCGGCCTGCCGCAGTTCGGATTCGGCCGCCCCCTTCGGCTTGAATTCCCGTTCGTTCAGCACGGTCACCGACGAACGCCGCACCTTGCCGACGGCCCGAACGAGTTCGTCCTCGATCGCCTGTGCCGAGCCGAGCGCCTCGGCGACCGCCGTGTCGAGTTCGGCCTCGGCCGTCGTCGCATCGTCCGCACGAGCGACCGCCGCGAAGAACGCGACCAACGCGGGCAAGGCCCATGGCACCATCCGACGAAGGAGAGACGGCATGGGCAGAGACTACCGCGAACCCCGGCACCGCCGCGCAGACGCCGCAGGTTCGTCGCGGAGGGTCGTCAGGGATGGGCCCGTTCGAGCATCTTGTGCCAGAGCCGGTCCGTCGAGCCGGCAGTCACGGGGACGGGGCGGGCGCGCCGCGCAAGCACCCACGCGAACAGCCATCCGGCCAAGAGGAGCGTCAGGGGGATCGGCGAGGCGCGGCTGGCGCTCCCGGCGCGAATCGCCGCGAGGGCATCGACCAGGAGGAGGGTCGCGAACGGAATCGCGGCGGCGCGTGCGGCGACGATGCCCCCGCCGACGCGGGGACGGACGACCAGCATCGCCACCCCGAACAGGACCCCGACCACCATCAGGAGGCCCCACCCGACGGGCCCGTCGCGGAGGGTGAGGCGGCGCGGGTCGTAGCCGAGGCCGGCCGCCGCCGCGAAGGCGTGGAGCAGCGCGAGCACCGCCAGTACCCGTGCGCCCCCGTCCAACAGGGCGAACGCCGCAGGGGGAAGGCGCAGCCGACCGTGCATCGGAGACGTCTCCGCGGGGCCGCGCACGGCATCGTGCGCGTACGAGACGTCGGGTCGGCCCGCATCGCTCGCCCCTTGAGTACGGTGAGCGCGGGTACGGCGAGCGCGGGTACGGCGAGCGCGAGACCAACGAGCGCGAGAGCCAAGCGCGCGCGACCAAGGCGCGCGAGGGGCGCGTTGGATGGTGAGCCAAAGGGTGCCGAGTTGGAACCAGCTCCGGGAGTGTCTCCTGGGCCTCAACGCGGTCCTGGAGGCCGAGAACGGGGCTCGCAGCGGGGCCTTCGGGCGCGGTTCTAAGGCCCGAGGAGCGCAAGACGCACCCTCCCCGAAGGGAATGGAACCAAGCTCCAACAGCGACAGCAGCGCACGGAAGCGAGCAGCGAGGAGAAGCGCCACCGGGTGACGCGGAGCGACGCGCATCGCGCGCGGGGATCAGGACGGCCACGCCGTCTCGCGCCTGCCCGTCGCTACGCAGCTCGAAGTAGCTTGCCCATGTCGCTCGCGGACGCAGTCCGCCCGGTCGCGAGATCCGCGACGGAGTCGCACGACGGGCAGTACCGCAACTGCTCCCAGCGAGCCACGAGCTTCTGCCAGCGCTTCACGTTCCACTCGTGCTCCTTCTGGAGGCCCTTGCGAATCTTCGCGATGGGGATCGACGAGCCGACGTACAGGGCAAGCCAGCAAGGGACCAACACCAACATCAGGGTCCACCCCATTGAAGGCTCAAGGGGCACCATGATGGCGATGGCGATTCCGCTGGGTAGCCCGGTGAGCAGCAGGAAGTACGACTGAACTCTCGCCCAGACAGACTGGCGTGGGATGGGGGCGTCGGCAGGTGCGAGCCGCTGCGCGAGGACGGAACTCGTTGCAAACGAACTCGTCATCCGCGTCAGAGCAGGCATGGCGTCGCCTTCTCCATCGAGGAGGACCGAACCGCCGGTCGAGGACACCGTCGTCACCGTGGTGCCCTGCTCGAAGACCCCGCGAACGCTCAGCAAGGAAGCGCTTCCGCGGGATGGACACGGCCGCACGGTAGCGTTGCGGTCCGGAGTCGAGACCGAAGCGGTCGCAACGGGGTGCTCTTGAGATTGGGGGCTCATCGTCCCGGGATCGGCCGATGCTCGGAATGACTTGAGGCTGCCCCCATCTGGAAGCTCGCTCTTTCCCGGATGGGCTCTCGACCCTTTCCCACCGACACTGTGTCCGTGGGAAGGAGGGTGGACCCGGCGGCTGCGGCCCTTCATCCTGACGCGCAGCTACGAAGCGATCCGATGCCCGGCACCGATACCATCTCGATCCGCGTCCACCCGAATCAGAAGGCGGCGCTTCGTGCGCTTGCCGAGGCATCGGGACGGTCGTTGAGCGAGTTCATGCTGGAGTCGGCGCTGGAGCGCGCCTCCTCCAGCCTCAACGCCATCCGGTCGGCAGCAAGCCTCGGCCGCTCGTCGTCGCCACGCCCTTCGCGTCGAAGCGGTGGCAAGGACCGCCGTCGGCCCGACCCGATGTCGTTCCACCTCCCGTCCATGCCGGGCGACTACGGCGCGCCCTTTGAGGAGGTCGTCCGCGACGTGGCCGTGAAGATGCGCACCGACCCGCACACCGTCGCGATCGCGCTGACCTACTTCGCCGAGGGACTCGGTCGCATCGTCGCTGGGGGCCGTGTCTTCCGCTGGCCCGGCGTCTTCGTCGCCGGTCCGTATCGCGTCGAGCGCGAGCACTTCGCATGCTGCCTGCCCCGCTTCCAGGCCAATCCGCCGCTCAAGCAGCTCATCTGGGAGGAGTGCCCGCCCGAGCTGGGCCGCAACCGCGAGCTGGATGCCCACCGCCGCCGCCGGAGGCCGGAACGAGCGTCATCGCTGGAGACGTTCATGCGCCAGCAGCGTCACGCGATCAGCCTCCAAGACCTCCGCATCATCGAGTCTATGGACTCCGACTGGCGGCTGTCGTCGCCGACGCACTTGGCCTCGTAGCACGACCGGGGGTGCCGAAAGGGCCGTCATCCTGGCGAAGGGAGACGATCTGCCACACACGGCGGACCAGGAAGGGCGGACCGGCTGGACATCGAGTCGCCAGGTTCGGGTCCCCCGCCTCCCACCGACACCGTGTCGGCGGGCTCCCACGGACAAGTTGTCCGTGGGAAGGCCACGCCCGGAATCCGGGAGCCTCCCCGTGGATACCCACCGGCCCAATTTGTAGGGTTTGGCAGGCTTCCAGGGAGCCTTGACCCCATGAACCTCCGTGACTACCTGCGAAAGTCCGAAGCGGCCAAGTTCCTCGGCGTGAGCCCGGGCACGGTCCGCAACTGGGACCGGCAGGGCAAGCTGCGCTCACGGCGTCTCCCCCAAAACGGCTACCGCCTGTTCCTCAAGAGCGACCTGGAGGCGTTCCTCCGCGAGGTCGAGCAGCAGGGCGAGCCGTCGAGAAAGGCTCGCCGGTCGTCGAGGAGGGATCGCGCGTGACCTCCTCCGAGCCGACGGCTGACGCGCCCCCGATCCTAGACGGCATCCCGCTCCGCCGGGTGTCGCTACCCGACCGCTGGCCCTTCCAGGCCCAGGGGCTTGCTCTTGGCAACGGCTCCTCGGCCCTCGAAGTCCTCGTCGCGACCCATACCGGAGTCCCGCGCGCGCCCGAACTGCGGTCAGCGTGGAAGGCGCGTCACGGCGGTCGAGCCGCCCCGCTCCTAGTGATCGTCCGCTACGGCGACCGCGCGGCTCTGTGTGGCCCCGCTGGAGACGATCCTCCGGCCCGGCTCGACCTCGACCCCGGGCAAGTGGATCGCCTGTGCCGGGAGGCGCTCGGCGAGCCCGACCGCCACGCCGCCCTTCGCGCGCTGCGCGACAGCCTTCCTGCGCTCGATACCGTCCTGGGCGGCCTTCGCAACGAAGGCCTCGTCGCCCTCCACGAGTTGCGCACCGGCGCTCGCCAGCGCCGCGACTGGGAGGAGGCGAAGAAGAAGGCCCTGCGCGTCCTCGACCGCAAGGGACCGGACCTGCTCAAGGCTCTCGGCTTCCAGATCGAGTCCTGCGACCGGGTGACCTCGATCCTGCGCGCCAAGGACAAGAAGGTCGCCGTCGCCGTGCTCCTCAATCGCGACGAGGCCCCCGAGCTGCAAGCGGGACGCTTCGCCGACATCTCGCCGATCAGCTACGCCCTCGCCGTCGCCGACCGCGAGAATCTCCCGTACGTCGTCATCCAACACGGCGCGAAGGTGCGCGTGGTCCCGACGCGCGTCGGGATCGGCGTCGGCCGACGCGGACGCACGGAGACCTTCGTCGAGTGCCACGCGGGTCTGCTCAACGAAGAGAACGCTGCACTGCTGTGGCTGCTCTGCTCGGCGGATGCACTGACACCCGGCGGCTCTCTCGACGAGCTGATCGCCGCATCCGGTCGCTTCTCCGGCGACCTCGCCGCCGGTCTGCGCGACCGCATCTACAACTCGGTCGTCCCGAACCTCGCTGCGGGTCTGTTCGCAGCCCGCAGGATCAAGAAGCCGAAGGCCGAGGACCTCGCCGACACGTACGAGATGGCGCTGGTCGTGCTGTTCCGGCTGCTCTTCGTCGCCTACGCCGAGGACAAGGACCTACTCCCCTACCGCTGGAACGGGCTGTACCAGCGTCGCTCACTCAAGACCAAGGCGCAGGAGATCCTGGAGCTGGTCCGCGAGCAGAAGCCCTTCGACGAGGGCGACGGCCTCTGGGACGAGGTCACGCGCCTGTTCCGCGCCGTCGATCGGGGCAATCGCGAGTGGGGCGTGCCGCCCTACGACGGCGGACTGTTCTCGGAAGACGCAGACATCTCGCGCATCGGCGGCCTCCTGGCGACGCTCTCCATTCCCGGGACGGTGCTCGGCCCCGCGCTGCGCGACCTCCTGCTCGCCGAGACCGAGAACGGCCTCGGCCCGGTGGACTTCCGCAGCCTCGGCGTCCGCGAGTTCGGGACGATCTACGAGGGGCTGCTCGAAAGCGAGCTGGCGGTAGCCGACGCCGACCTCGCGGTGGACAAGAAGGGCGTGTACCGGCCGTGCCAGGGCAACGATGAGCCGGTCGTCCGGCGCGGCGAGGTCTACCTGCACAATGCCTCCGGCGCGCGGAAGTCCTCGGGCTCGTACTTCACGAAGGCGTTCGCGGTCGAGCACCTGCTGGAGCGCGCTCTCGAACCGGCGCTGCGCGAGCACGCCGAGCGACTCGATGCACTCGGCGACAAGGAGGCTGGGGAGCGCTTCTTCGACTTCCGCGTGGCCGACATCGCGATGGGCTCGGGGCACTTCCTCGTCGCCGCCATCGACCACGTCGAGAAGGCGCTCTCCGGTTACCTCGCGCGGCGCAAGCTCCCCACCGTCGCGGCCGAGCTGGCGAACCTCCGCGCCGCCGCGCTGACCGCGCTCGGCTCCCTGGCGGAGCAGGTCGAGATCGAGGACACCCAGCTCCTGCGACGCCTCATCGCGCGCCGCTGCATCTACGGCGTGGACATCACCCCGATCTCCGTCCAGCTCGCACAGCTCGGGATCTGGATTCACACGTTCGTGCCAGGGCTGCCGCTCTCGCTTCTCGCGCACAACCTCGTGTGCGGCAACTCGCTCGTCGGCATCGGTCGCCTCGACGAAGTGAAGGACGCGATCGCGGAGGACAGCCTGCCGCTCTTCCCGATCGACGCGAGCTACCTCCTGCGCGACGCCGCCGAGCCGCTCCAGAAGCTGGCCCGCATCGCCGACGCAACGCCTGCCGACCTCGAACGGGCGCGCAAGGCGCGTGCGGAAGCGATGAGGGCCGTCGCACCGGCCGAAGCCCTGTGCGACATCGTCGCAGCGCACCGCATCTCGACCAAGCAGGAGCTGCCGACCCTCAGCGGATGGGAGCAGCTCATGTCGGAGATCCTGGGCTCGATGGAGTGGGCGGCGGCGAAGAACGTCCTCCGGGACCTCCATCCGCTCCACTTCCCCGTCGCGTTCCCCGAGGTCTTCCTGCGCTCGCGTCCCGGCTTCGACGTGATCGTGGGCAACCCGCCGTGGCAGGAGGCCACGGTCGAGGAGGATGCCTTCTGGGCGCGCCACTCTCCGGGCCTGCGGTCGCTGCCCCAGCGCGAGCAGGAGACGGCCAAGGCGCGGCTGCGCGACGAGCGACCCGATCTCCTCGCCAGCTACGAGCAGGAACTCGCGTCCGCGAACGCGCTGCGCGCCGCGCTCGTCGCTGGGCAGTACCCGGGGATGGGGACGGGCGACCCGGACCTGTACAAGGCGTTTTGCTGGCGCTTCTGGCATCTCGTCGCGGAGGACGGGGGCCGCATCGGTGCCGTGCTGCCGCGCTCCGCGCTCGCTGCGAAGGGCTCGACCCTCTTCCGGCAGGAGGTCTTCGGCAACGCGGCGGAGGTCGGAGTCACGATGCTGCTCAACAACCGGCAGTGGCTCTTCGACGAGGTGCATCCGCAGTACACGATCGGCTTGGTGACCGTCGTCAAGCGTCCCGCCGAGCGCACTCCCGTCGGGCTCCAGGGACCGTATCCGAGCCTGGAGCGCTACACCGAAGGCGTCGTGCGCGAGCCCGCCGTCTTCTACGGCTCCGACATCCAGGGCTGGAACGACACCGCCTCGCTGCCGCTGCTTCCGACCGACGATTCCGTCGAGGTCTTCTCGCAGCTCCGCAAGCACCCGCGCCTCGACCTCGACGACCGCCGCTCCTGGCGCGCCCGCCCGCACACCGAGCTGCACGCGACGAACGACAAGGGCTTGATGGACCTGGAGTCGAACGACTGCCCTCCGGGTTTCTGGCCGGTCTTCAAGGGCGAGTCGTTCGACCTGTGGACGCCCGACACGGGCACCTACTACGCCTGGGCAGACCCGAAGGTCGTCCTTCCGGCGTTGCAGCACAAGCGCCAGCGCGGAGGCCGCAGCAAGCGCTCTCCGTTCTCGGAGTTCGACGGGCGATGGTGCGGCGATCCCAAGATGGCTCCTTGTCGTCACCCGAGGGTCGCCTTCCGTGACATCACGAACCGAACCAACCAGCGGACGGTGATAGCCGCGCTGCTTCCTCCCGACATCTTCATCACTAACAAGGGGCCGTACTTGCTGTGGCCTCGTGGCGATGCCTTCGATCAGGCGTACTTGCTCGGCGTCCTTTCGAGCATCCCCCTCGACTGGTATGCGCGCCGTTTCGTCGAGATCAACCTCAACTACTTCGTATTCAACCCACTCCCCGTCCCGCGCCCTGATCGCGACGAACCGCTCTGGACACGCGCCGTCGAACTCGCAGGACGCCTCGCCGCCCCCGACGACCGCTTCGCCGAGTGGGCCGCCTCCGTCGGCGTCGATCACGGCCCACTCCCCGGCGACGCGAAGCAGGACATGGTCCACGAGCTGGACGCCGTCGCCGCCCACCTCTACGGCCTGTCCGAGAAGCACCTCACCCACATCTTCGAGACCTTCCACGAAGGCTGGGACTACGACACCCGCTTGAAGGAGACCCGGCGGCACTTCCGCGAGTGGAAGAAGAGGGCGCACTGACATGGCCGCACTAGAGGACTCGACCGACACGACACTTCCCCAATGGGCGTACCAATGACCACGACCTCGGTTCCCTCCCAGCCCGGCGCTCGTTGGCTACGGTGCGACCTCCATGTTCACACGCCCTTCGACAGAGAGAAGAAGTTCGGCGAGGACATCCGCGCGGCCATCGAGGCATTGAAGAAGGAGAAGACCACGTGGCTCGCCGAGATCGCGGAGCGGTTCGTCACGGCTTGCCGCAACGCGCAGGACGGGGAGGGCATGGACCTCGTCGCGCTGACCGATCACAACAGCATCGACGGCTTCCGGTACCTGCGTCCCCAGTTCGAGACCCTCGCTCGGCTCGCGAAGGACCAGGGACTTCCGATGCCCGCCATCCTCCCCGGCGTCGAGTTCTCGGTAGGCGGCGAGCGCCCGATCCACTTCCTTGTCGTCTTCGCCGCCGCGACCGATCCCGACGCCATCGACGGCGCGATCTCCTACGTCTTCGGCACGAGCGATCGGTTCGATCTGAAGTCGGGGACCCCGCGCGCAACGGGCCAGTCGGTGGACGACTTCCTGACCAAGCTCTACGACTACTGCCGTCCTGCCTCTGGAGATCGGAAGCTCGACTTCGTCGTCCTGCCTGCCCATGCCGACGGACGACAGGGCGTCTCCCGAGAGGTCGTCGGCGGAGCGGCCGCTGGCGGAGCCGACATCTCGGTTGCCACGTCCCTCTGGGACGAGATGAAGGGCCACCTGCGGGAGCGCGTCATCACCCGCAAGGACTGGCACGGTTTTCAAGCAGCCCGGCCGTTCCAGGACCTCCCTCAGGCGTTCAAGGAGCTGCTCTGGCGCTGGGCAGCCGCGAGGCAGTCGGAGGACTGGGACAAGCTCACGGACACCCAGCGAGCCGAGTATCGGGAACGCCGTCATTGGGCTCTCGTCGAGTGCTCCGACCCCCACCGCTACGACGCCATCGGAAGCCGGTACACCTGGCTCAAGATGGAGGTGCCCGACGTGGAGGGCATCCGGCTGGCGCTCCTCGACCCGGAGTCTCGCCTGCGCCGCATGGCCGATGGCCCTCCAGGTCGGGCCTATCCTCGGGTCCGCCGCCTCCACATCAAGCGCACCGACTTCTTCGAGGACATCGAGATCCCCATCGACGCCTGCCTGACGACGCTCATCGGCGGACGCGGCACCGGGAAGTCCACCGTGATCGAGTACCTCCGTCACGTACTCGATCGCGCGCTGAGGGAAGACCTCCCTGACGATGAGCCCAGCAACGTCCGCGAAACCGTGCTCTCCGTCTTGGGGACCAAGCGCGAGCGCGACTACGGCCACACGAAGGGCACTCTTCTCCCCGACTACGAGATCACGGCGGATGTCGTCGTGGCCGAGCGCGAGTATCGCGTTCGACGCACGGCCCGAGCACTGGAAGTCGTGCAGGACCCCGACCAGCCCGGGGCCAAGCCCACTCCGCTGGACGTGCGCAGCCTGCTCGTCCCCCGAATCCTCTCTCAAAAGCAGATCGCCAGGATCGCCAGAGATCCCTCCTCGCAGCGCAGTGAACTCGATGCGCTGATCGACCCTGACGAGATCAGGGAGATCGAAAGCCGACGCCGTTCGCTGGCCGAAGCGCTCGCACATCTCCAAGCGACTCGCACGAGGCTGACCGCGCAGCGACAGAAGCTCCCCGCAGTGGAGACGGACTTGCAGAAGGTCCGAGACCAGATCACCTTCCTGGAAGGTGCGGGGCGGCGCGAAGTCCTGGCGACCTTCGACAGCTACGAACGCGAGCGCCGCTGGCTCGAAGAGACCCTCCAGGAAGCAGAGCGTCTCGCTGGCGCTATCGACGACACCGCTCAGGCGATCGAATCCCCGGACTCTGGGCCGCTCGCCAGCCCGACAGGAACGCCGACCGAGAAGTGGCTCAAGACGGTTGCCACGAGGATTCACAAGGCTCTGGCGGACGCCGCCACCGGACTCCGCGAGCACTCCGCTTCGGTCCGCGCCGTTGCGGCGGCAATCGTCAAGGAGCGAACTACGAGCTGGCAGGCCAAGTTCGACGCAGCACGCAGCGCCTACGACTCACTCAGGGACGAGATGGCCCAGAAGGGCGTGGACTTCACGCAGCACGTGAAGCTCTTGCAGCGCAGGGCGCTGCTGGAACGGGAGGTCCAGTCCCTTCGCAAGACGGACCAGGAACTCGATGAAGTCGCGCGGAAGCTGAAGGACGCGCGCTTGCAGCTCGCAGAGACTCACGAGCGCAGGCTGGCCGCAAGGCGGGATCGAGCCGGAACCCTTGAGGCCATGGACGCCGACGTTCGGCTGCAAGTGCTCGGCTTCAGAGACCGGGAGGACTTCGAGTCCCGTCGTGAGCAGTGGTTCGGCGGAGCCGGGTTGCAGGAGCGTGACTGGAGCACGATCTGCGACTACGTCTTCGCACCTGGAGGTCAGGTACCCGAGCGTGTCCGCGAGCTGGTCGATGCCCTCCGCGCGGACCTCGACGCCACCGCCGCTCGCGGCACCGCGCTCGATGGAGAAGAGTCCGCTACGGCCAGGCTTCTTGACGACGGTCGCCTGACCAGGAACTTCTTCAATGCTCTCGTGAAGCGCGATCGTGTCCGATTGGACGAGATCGAGCGTTTCCTGCCGGAGGACCTCGTCAAAGCCCAAGTTCGCTCGGCCGACGGCACCTTCAAGACGATCGAGACGGGCTCGGTCGGCGAGAAAAGCACCGCCATCCTCAGCCTCCTGCTCTCCGCTGGGGACCAACCGATCATCATCGACCAGCCCGAGGACGATCTCGACAATCAGTACGTCTACAACGTCGTCGTGGACCTTCTCCGACGGCGCAAGTTCTCCCGCCAGGTCATCATCGCCACCCACAACGCCAACATCCCTGTGAATGGCGATGCCGAGCTGATCGTCGCTCTTGGCGTGAAGAAACGCTTGGGCGTCGTCCTGGGAGCTGGCAGCATCGACCGCCCGGAGATCAAGGACCTCGTCAGCGTCATCATGGAAGGGAGTGCCGAGGCGTTCCGGCTCCGTCGCGAGCGCTACGGGTACTGACCGAGACCTGTCATGTTCGACACCACCGACGAGATTCAAGATCAGCTCCGGACCGGCGAGGACTCCCGCGCCGAGTTCAAGGAAGTCGTCATCGAGGAGCGGCGGGTGCGCTCGCCGAACACCGAGGCGATGGCGGGCGAAATGGTTGCGTTCGCGAACGCCGAGGGCGGTGTGCTCTTCCTAGGGGTGAGCGACGTGGGTGTAGTCCGAGGAATACCAGAGGATCGGCTTGCCGATGTCGAGACCTGGATCGTTGACATCGCGACGAACAACTGCGATCCACCCATTCGACCGATCGTGAGGAAGGAGCGGCTTCCCCGACCGGACAACTCGGACGCGATCGTCATGCTGGTCGAGGTCCGCCGTGGACTGTACGTCCATCGCACTAGCGGCGGGCGATACTACGTCCGCGTCGGCTCGACCAAGCGCGACCTGACGGCCACGGAGCTGGCGCGACACTTCCAACAACGCGGACGCCTCTTCGTTTTCGATGAGCAGCCCGTGCCGACCGCCACCGCCGAGGATCTCGACCGTGCCTCCTACGAGAGGTACTTCGGCACGCCACCGGCCATCCCATGGCCCGAGCTGCTTCGCAACACTCGGATCATCGCGGCCGGGGAGGACGGGCCGGACAGACCCACCGTCGCCGGTCTCCTGGCTTTCGGCAGGTCACCTCGCGCACACCTGCCTTCCGCCTACATCGAGGCGGCCGTGCACCGGGGAGAACGGCTCGCGTCCGACGATCTGGTCCATGCCGAGAAGATCGACGGGCCGATCAGCTCGCAGATCGACGGGGCAGCCGCCTTCGTCGAGCGCTTCATGCTGACTCCGGCCCGGAAGCACGCTGGTCGGGAGGATCATCCACAGTACGAGGTGGATGTCGTCCACGAAGCCATCGTGAACGCTGTCGCTCACCGCGACTACTCGATCTCGGGTTCCAAGATCCGGCTCATGCTCTTTGTGGACCGCCTTGAGCTGTACAGCCCAGGTGCCCTCCCCAACAGCCTCACGATCGAGACCATGCCGTTCCGGGTGTTCACGAGGAACCAGCTACTCGTGAGCTTCCTATCCCGAATCAAGAGTGCTCGAACGGGTCGCGCTTTGCTTGAGTCCAGAGGTGAGGGGGTCCGCAGCATTTTGGAGGGAGGCGAGCGCCACTCCGGCCGAAGGCCGCTGTACGAGTTGTTCGGTGAAGAGCTACGGCTGACCATTTGGGCACGACCTTCACCCCACGACACCTCCGAGTCCCGGGAGCCATCGTGACCGAGCAGCCTCACGACTCCGGAGTCAGGGACGGCAACCTGGGCGTCGAATCGGATGGCCCGGTGTTCGTGGACAACCGCGACGGAAACACGCTCGCCAGAGCGCTCACGTCGCACCTGGGCGAGCTACGGAAGCGCGGGCACGTCCTCGCTGACCTCTCTGTCGCGAGTGCGTACTTCAACCCGCAGGGTCTCCAGCTCCTCGCAGGCGAAGTCCGGCACGTCGAGAGGATTCGCCTGCTCCTCGGGGTCGAACCTCGACCGGAGGCCATCCAGGCTCGTCGCAGTCCGTTCGATCCCGACGAGCCCGAGTTTACTCGCCGAAAGGTGCGGACCGACCTGGAGCGACAGGAGCAGGGTCTACGGCACGACCGCGACTTGCTGCCGTTCCGCGCCGAGGACGACCGCGCGGTGCGCAGCCTCTTGGACTTCCTCAAGTCCGGGCGCGTCGAGGTCCGCCGGTACGAGCGACACTTCCTCCACGCCAAGGCGTTCGTGCTTCGCGGTGAGGAGCGCGGCGTGATCGTCGGCTCCTCGAACCTGACCCGGGCCGGGCTCTCCACCAACCTGGAGCTGAACCTCGGCCACTACGACGATCCGCTCGTCGGCAAGGTCGAGGGATGGTTCGATGAGCTGTGGGAGGAGGCGGAGCCCTTCGACCTCGCCTCGCTGTACGAGGAGCTGTTCGCCGAGTACCCCCCTTACTTCATCTACCTCAAGGTGCTGTGGCACCTGTACCACGACGAGCTGGCACTGGAGGAGCAGGAGATCGGCGCGCTCCCGATCACGAGCTTCCAGAGGCATGGCGTGTGGCGGGCGCGTCGCATCCTCGACACGTACGGCGGGGTCCTGGTCGCCGACGGCGTGGGGCTCGGGAAGACGTTCACTGCGGGCGAAATTATCCGGGGGTATCGGGAGCACAGGCAGCGCGTTCTGCTGATCTGCCCCGCGTCGCTGCGGGACACGACCTGGGAGAAGTTCCTGAACGACTATCAGCTCCTCGTCGAGAGCCTCTCGTACGAGCAGCTCGCGAACGATCTCCAGCTCGGCGGCGAGAAGCGCCATCTCCAGAACCCGCTCGACGACTACGCGCTCGTCGTTGTGGACGAGGCGCACAACTACCGCAACCCCGATGCTCCCACGCGGGCGGCGGTGCTCCGTCGGCTGCTCTCCGGGAAGCGCCGGGATGTCGTCCTGCTGTCCGCGACGCCGGTCAACAACTCGCTCTGGGACCTGTACCACCTGCTCCGCTTCTTCATGAAGCAGGATGCCCGGCTCTCCAGCCGGGGAGTGCTCTCGATCCGGGAGCGCTTCGAGCACGCGATGCGGTCCGACCCGTTCAACCTGAACCCGGATCTCCTGTATCCGATCATCGACGCGACCACCGTCAAGCGCACGCGCCGGTTCATCAAGCACCACTACCAGAACGACCTGATCCGGGGCGCGGACGGCAAGATGGTGCCGATCCAGTTCCCCACTCCGATCGCGGCGTCGATCGCGTACGACCTCGACGACGTGATGCCGGGCTTCTTCTCGCGCCTGGAGGAGATCCTCGCACCGCCCCAAGGCAGCCCGCTCCTGCGGATGGCCCGCTATCAGCCGGATCGGTTTCTCGCAGGCGCGGGTCAGGCGGGCCGGGATACCGCCCTCGTCGGCCTCCTCCGGTCCGCTCTTCTCAAGCGGTTCGAGTCCTCCGCCTACGCCTTCCGATGCACGATTGGGCGCATGGCGCGCGAGCATGAGACCTTCCTCGCCGCTCTCGATCTGGGGAAGGTCGTCCAAAAGGAGCTTCTTCGCGAGCTGTCCGCTTCGGAGGACGACGACATCGAGTCGCTCATCGAGGATTCCGGGGAGGCTGATGACGCCGCCCTCTACGACGTGGTGGCTCTACGGTCAGCCGTGCAGGGCGACCTGGATCTTCTGCGCGAGATGGAGTCCGCCGTCCAGGCGCGGCCCGAGGCGACTCCGAAGATCGACGCTCTCGTCGAGGAGCTTGCCGCCATCGTCGAGCAGGCCGAGCGCGAGGGCATCGACGCCGAGGAGATCCAGCAGAAGCGCAAGGTCCTGATCTTCTCGCACTACGAGGACACCATCGACTGGATCGAGCCCCGGCTAACCGAGCGCATCGCACGCGACCCGAGGCTGCTCTGCTATCGCGGACGGGTCGCGAGCGTCAGCGGCGCGGATTCCCGTGGCGGCGTCTCGCGCGAGCGTGCGATCCACGGCTTCGCTCCCGTCTCGACCGGCGCGATCCCGCCCCACGACGATGACCGCTACGACGTGCTGATCTGCACCGATGTCCTGGCGGAGGGCATGAACCTCCAGCAGTGCCGGAACATCGTCAACTACGACCTGCCCTGGAACCCGATGCGCCTCGTGCAACGGCACGGCCGGGTGGACCGCATCGGCAGCATCCACGGCGAGGTGTACTTGCGGACGTTCTTCCCGGACGCGCAGCTCGACGGGCTCTTGAACCTGGAGGGGCGCGTGCGTCGGAAGCTCGCGCTGGCCGCCGCCTCGGTCGGCGTCGAGGACGCTCCCATCCTCGACGGGGCATCCGGCGATCAGTCCTTCGCCGAGACCCGCGAGGAGATCGAGAAGCTGCACCGGGGCGACGCCTCGCTGTACGAGCGAGGCGGAACCGAAGGTGCCGCCCAGACTGGCGAGGAGTACCGGCAGGAGCTACGCCGCGCCCTCGAACGTCACGGCGACGCGATCGAGCGGCTCCCTTGGCGGGTCGGCTCCGGGATGGTCAAGGCCGGTCACGACGGGTTCGTGTTCTGCGCGCGCGTCGCGGACCGCATCTACCTCCGTTTCGTCCCAAGCGACCAGGGGCAGTCGATCGTCTCCGAGATCGGAACCTGCTTGCGGTTCTTGGAGTGCTCCGAGGAGACGCCGCGCCATCTGCCGGACACCGGCGTCGAGGGCGCATACGAGGCATGGCAACGCGCCCGAGAGCACATCCTCGATGCATGGGCGTTTGAGACCGATCCCGCCAACCTCCAGCCGAAGGTCCGGCGGCTCAACCGCGAGGTGGCCGACTTCCTCCGGCTGAATCCCCCCGGCGAGGTCGAGTTCGAGCGGCTGCACACGGTGCTCGACGCGATCGAAGCTCCGTGGTCGATCCGCGAAGAGCGACAGCTACGGACGGCGTGGGAGCGCGAGTATTCGAGCGCAGGAGCGAAGGCGCGCGCTCTTGTCGAGGAGGTCGAGCGGATCGGCGTCGAGCCCCACCACGCCCCCGAGCCATTGCCACCGATCGAGACCGAGGACGTGAACCTGATTTGCTGGATGGCGCTCGTTCCGACCGAGTAGCGGCGTCAGGCGTCCAGCGCGCTCGACGCTTCCTCGGGCCATTCCCGGCGCTGCATCGCCTCGACCAGCTCGGGCGGCGTCACGTGCTGGAGGTAGCGTGAGGTCACCGCGAGCGAGGCGTGCCCAAGCTGCTTCTGAATCAGGTTGATCGGCAGGCGTTCGCGCATCAGCTCGCAGGCGAACGTGTGCCGCAGACCATGTGCGTGAACTCGCTTCTCGATCCCGGCCTGCGAGGCGAGGCGCGGTAGCAGCGCCCTCACGTACGCGGTCTGGACGCGCTTCCCGGCGAGGGTGCAGATCAGCGGAGCGTGGCTTGGCACCTGGAGCTGCTTGCGCACGTCGAGCCAGCGCTCGATGACGCCGAAGGCGAGCGGGTCGAGGGCCACCATGCGCTGCTTGCCGCCCTTGCCGTCGAGCACGTGCAGCGTGCCACTGTTCCGGTTCACGTCCTTCGGCGTGAGGGCGAGGGCCTCGGAGACCCGCAGCCCCCCCCTCCAGAGGATCACGATCAGCGCGCGGTTGCGAACGCCGGTTGGCGCAGTGCGGGAGCAGGCGTCGAGGAGACGGCCGATCTCGGTGGCGGTCAGGACCTCGGCCGGGAACCTACGGCCTCGGCTCGTCGAAGGTTCGGAGGGGTCGTTCGGCATGGGCTTGGCGTCTCGGAGGGTCGGAGTTACGGTTTTGGCGATTTCCGATACTCTATCGGGCCACCCGGAACCGCAGCATGATGCCGACCACCGAAACGATACTGGAAGCACCCCCGACCGACCACGGGACGCCCCTGCAAGCGAGACGGCTCAGGCTCGCTCAGGAGCCCTCCAGTTGCGAGCTGGCGGACGAGGCCGAGCCCGGGGGCCGAGTGGAGAGGGTTCGTCCGCGAGGCCCTCTACCGCCGCCGGAGGCGGCCCGGCGGCCGCTCGGCCGGACCCTTCCCAGGCGACCCCGCCTTCTGGGAGGTGCGCGATGCCCAGCCCGAAGCTCAAGGCAGCGGTACGTCGGCAACTCGACTTCATCCGATCGGCAGCCGAGGCGGAGTTCAGCTACTTGCTCGAACGAGTCGGCGAGCCGGTCTCCGGCAGCCATGACACCCCCGTGTTGAAGCGAGTCCTGAGTCACTGGTACGAAGGACGGACTCTCGACATGCCGCCGGGTTCGCACCGTGAAGTCGAAGACGACTTCCAGAAGTTCTACGCCGAGTCACCTTGGCCGTCGCGGCGGGATGAGGACTCCATCCCGCTCCCTCGCTGTCGTGCATTGTTGGGCCTCGGCGAGAACGACATCAGCGACGCCGAGGTCCGGTTCCAGCGTGATGCGCTCCACGCCTTGGCCGAGGTCTTGGTCCGGCCTGAGGAGCCTCGAAGCGCACCCCCTGGTTCGGCGATGGTCCCCGACGGAGTGGTCGGTGGCGACGGAGATGTAGCCGATGACGCCCAACTTGGACGGCTCCTTCGCTGGCCCACCGGAGACGAAGACCAATGAGACGCTCGCGCTCCAAGGCCGCGACCTCGGAGAAGGTCGGTGCGGTTCTCTACTCCCGCGTCTCCGACCCGAGGCAAGTCGAGAACACCAGCCTGGAGCTGCAACGCCGGGAGTGCGAGGGACTCGCGATGCGGCTGGCGTCACCCGTCGCGGCCGTCTTCGAGGAGCGTGGCGAGTCGGCGAAGTCCACTGATCGCACTCAGCTCCAGGCTGCACTCAAGTTCTGCATCGAGCACCAGCACGAGCTTCGCTACTTCATCGTCTTCCGAGTCGATCGACTTTCCCGACAGGCTCACGACTACCACGTGCTCAAGCGGATGCTCCTCCAGATCGGGATCGAGCTGCGCGTGGTTATTGGTCAAGCCGACGACAGCCCCGAGGGAAAGCTCAGCGAGGGGATGCAGGCTCTCCTCGCTCAGTACGAGAACGACGTGCGGATCTTCCGCACCAGGAAGGGGATGACCGAGAACGCTCACCTCGGGAGGTGGCAGCATCTTCCGCCGCTCGGTTTCCTCAGCGGGGAGCGCGGCGGGTTGGGTCCGAGCCTTCTCCATGACCCGCAGCGCGCTCCGCTGATGCGACGTGGGTTCGAGCTGATCGACGGCGGGGCGACGGTTCGCGAAGCCCTCGAAGTCGTGACCCTGGAGGGACTGCGGACGCGAAGCGGCAAGGATCTGGACCTGCGCGAGTTCCGCAAGAAGTTGCTCAAGCCCGCCTACATGGGTCACATCGACTCGTTCGGCTACGTCGGGCGCGGAGACTTCGATCCGATCGTGGACGAGGCTCTGTTCCATCGCGTCCAGGTGATCCTGGAAGGAAAGTCCAAGGTGCACGGGCACCACGTGCTGGACGACCCGAACCTGCCGCTGCGTTGGTTCGTGATCTGCGAGTGGTGCGAGACGCCGATGACGGGGAGCCCGACCACGAAGAAGCTCAAGGACGGCAGCAAGGCAGTCCACTACTACTACCGCTGCCGCAATCGCAAGTGCGACGGTGGAGGTGATGGCCGGATCAACGAGAAGAAGGCCGACCTGGAGGCGACCTTCGCAGACCACCTCCGCTCCCTCAGCGCACCGGAGGGGGCAGCCAAGCTCTTCGCGGAGATCCTCCGGGACACGCTCAAGAAGCGGCACCGAGAGGTCGAGCGAGCCCGGCGACGGTTCGCGATGAGGCGGCGGGCCTTGGGCGAGGAGCGAGCGGCGATCACCCGGGGCTACGGCAAGGGAGCCATCGACGAGGAGACCACCCGCGAGCAGCTCGACCGCAACCGGGAGGAGGATCGGCGGCTCGCTCAGAAGGAAGCCGAGCTGTCCCGGCCACTACCCGATCTGGAGCAGCTCATCCCTCTCGCCGAGCGCGTGCTGGCCGATCCCGCCGGACTCTGGGAGCAGACCTGGGGCAAGCAACGAACGGCCTTGCAGCGGTTCCTACTCCCGCTCGGAGTCCCCTACGACGGCAAGGCGTTTGGAACCGCTCTAACTGCGCCGATCTTCGAGTGGTTACGTCCGCCAACGGGGGCGGAGGGGAAGGTGGTGACCCCTACGGGATTTGAACCCGTGCTTCAGCCTTGAGAGGGCCGTGTCCTAGACCGCTAGACGAAGGGGCCGGTCCGAAAGAGTTGGGCGTGTGGAAGGCGCGCGGCAGGCCGGAGGACGCGGGTGGCTGAGGAGGAAGGACTCGAACCTTCGACTTCCTGATCCAGAGTCAGGCGTTCTACCAGCTGAACTACTCCTCAAGGCGCTTGCCGCGGGCGGGCGATCCTAAGGCCCTTGGCGGGCCGGTCAAGGGTCCCGAAGGGCGACGGCCGGCGGCTCCCCTTTCAGCACCCGCAGGCCGCGCGGCGCGACGGCGAGGAGTTGGACGGTCCGCACGCCGTCGCCGAGGCGCCGGGGGACGAGGCGCAGGAAGCCCGCGTCCACGCAGATCTGGAGCCAGAGTTCGGCCCCCTTGGTGCCGATCGATCGGAGCGCCCCCCGCGTCGGCCCGTGCGCGAGAGGGCCATCCCCCACCCCCGCGGCATCGGATCCGGCGAGATGCCCGGCGACCTTCCGGAACCCATACCGCGCGTCGAAGGCGCGGACCGCTTCGAGCACCGTCCGTACGACCGCGACTTCCTCCGGCGAGGCCAGCTTCGATGCGCTGCCGCCGAACTCGGACGAGAACGCACTGCAACGGTCGCAGCGCCCGCAGCGCTCCTCGCTCGCGGCGCGGAAGCACCGCAGGAGGTGACGCACGCGACAGCCCTTCGCATAGGCATACGCGACCATCTCCTCCAGTCGCGCCTCCTCGTGCCGGCGCCGCTCGTCGAGCGCGGCGAAATCGACGTGGGCGAGCGCGTCGTCGCCGCCCCGGAGTTCGGTGGCGCGACCTCGGAACGGGGGGACGTACACCACGCGACCGAGTTGCTGGAGCCGGACGAGGCCTCGACGCAGCGTCTCTTCGCTCACGCCGCGTCGCTCGGCGAACGCATCGAGATCGAGTTCGACCTCGCGATCGATGCCGTACCGCTCCACGAGGGTGGCGAGCAGCCGTCCGAGACCGGGAGGGAGCGGTTGCACCGCGAACAGGTCGCCGGGAGCGGGGAGCACGCTGACCTTCGCGCGTCCTTCCCCGCGGGCGCGGCGCCGCACGACCTCGGCGCGGTCGAGCACCGCCAGCGCTGCGCTCACGGCCTGCGGGGGAACCTTCTCGCGCAACCGCTCGGCGATCTCCTCGGCGGTCAGTTCGACCCGCCGTTCGCCCTCGTCGACGAGGACACGCCAAACGTCCTCGATCACAGCGCGCGTCGGATGGGCCGCATCGATGAAGAAGTGCTGCACGTGGAGGTCGGCGGGCCGGAACAGCAGCACGCACCGTGCGAGTGCGCCGTCGCGGCCCGCCCGGCCGCTCTCCTGCACGTACGCCTCGACGGCGCGCGGCATGTCGTAGTGGATCACCTGCCGGATGTCCGGTCGATCGACCCCCATGCCGAACGCGTTCGTCGCGACGAGGAGCCGCGCCCTCTCCTCGAGGAATGCGCGTTGCGCTTCCGAGCGCGCCTCGTCGGAGAGTCCTGCGTGGTAGCGCAAGGGGGCGAGCCCGTGATGACGAAGGGACGCATGCAGCGCGTCGACGTTCTTGCGCGTCGCCGCGTAGATCAACGTCGCACCGGGCTCGCGGCGGACGAGGTCCAACACGATGGCGTCCTTCGCGTCGTTGGTGCGGGCGTGTCGGACCTCGAAGGCGAGGTTGCCGCGGACGATGCCGTGGACGAATCGCGCCGGGTCGCGCAGGCGCAGTTGCGCGACGACGTCGTCCTGGACGTCGGGCGTCGCGGTCGCGGTGAGCGCGAGCACCTGCGGGTGGCCGAGACGTTCGAGCCCGTCGCCCAGCCTGCGGTAGTCCGGGCGGAAGTCGTGCCCCCACTGACTGATGCAGTGCGCTTCGTCGACGGCAACGAGCCCCGGACGAACCGCCGCGATCGCATCGCGGAAGCGCCCGCTGCGAAACCGCTCGGGAGCGACGTAGAGCAGACGAAGGTCGCCGCGTGCCGCCTCGGCGAGCGCCGCCTCCTGCTCGGCCGGATCGATCGCGCTGTGGATCGCGCGCGCCGCGATGCCGCGGCCTCGAAGCACGCCGACCTGGTCGTCCATCAGCGCGATCAGCGGACTCACCACGAGCGTCAGTCCACCGCGCACGAGGGCCGGCAGCTGGTAGCAGAGGCTCTTTCCCGCACCGGTCGGCATCACGCAGAGGACGTCGCGGCCGGCCATCACCGCCGCGACGACGGCCTCCTGGCCCTCTCGAAACGCATCGTGCCCGAACGTCTCGCGGAGCACGCGACGCGCCGCGGCGAGGGCGGCGGCGTGCGGGTCGGACGGCGCGATCACGGCCCGGCGAGCCTAGTCCGACGCTCCGACAGACGGCGGCGGATCCCAGACGACCGCGCCGTCGGGCGTGAAGTAGACGAAGAGCATCGTGCCCCCCCGTACCGTCGGCACGTGGTGCGATCCGGGTGGGAAGACGACCCAACCGGGCGGATGCCCGTCGAAGCGCGGCTCACCGGCCAGCGCGAAGCAGAGGTTGATCTCCCCCTTCACGTGGGTGTGACCGAGCCCGGCCCCGTCGTCCATCCAGACGCAGTCGACCGCGTACCCGCCGAGATCCTTCTCCAACCGTCCGAAGCGCACGCGGGGACCGGCCGCTCGCGGCGCGAGCCAACCGTCCGCGAGCCCCTGCTCGCAGCGCGTGCGGATCGCGCCGATCAACGGACCGTCGAACGGCACGCGACGCTCGAGTTCGCTCGCGGCCGCGTCGCCGTCGCGAAGATCGACCGCGTCGAGGTCGTCGAGCAGCAGCGCGAGGTTGCGTACGAGCGCCTTCGCTTCGGCGGGGGGCGGCGTGACCATGATCTTGCTCCTCGATGGCGTCGCGCTTCAGCGCGCGACGAGTACGGCCCGCACCGGACTGCCGTCGGCTCCCGCGATGCGCAGCGGCAGCGCGACGAGATCGTAGCGGCCCACCGCTACCGCGGACAGGTCGATGCCCTCGAGGATCGCGATCCCGGCCCGGGCGAGGCGGTGATGGGCGGGCAGATCCTTCGATTCGAACGCATCCATGCTGTCCGTATCGATACCGAGGAGCACGACGCCGCGCTCCTCGAGCCAGGCGGCGAGTTCCGGCGTCGCGTGAGCCATCCCTTCGTCGAACTCCGCCGGGCGTGCCGCGTAGCTGCGCAGGAGGACGCGGCGCGTCGCGCGCGCGTCCGCGTCGAGGGAGGGGGGCAAGTCGCCCGGAACGATCCCGCGACGGGTGGGCCGGACGTCGGCGACCACGCACGGGCCGAGATACCGATCGAGCGGCACCGATGCGACGTCCGGCGCGCCGTCCTCGAAGTGCAACGGCGCGTCGACGTGCGCCCCGGAGTGGACGCTCATCTCGATGCGCCCGACGTTCACGCTTGACCCGTCCCGAATGCGCGCGACGAAGTCGAACGAGAACGGCGTGTCCCCGGGCCAGACGCCGAGCCCCGCGCGCAGCGGACGGCTGATGTCGTGGATGCGGCGATCGGCGTCGAACGGTGCCGGAGCAGGCGGCGGGCGGGTGGACATGGCGAGGCCCCTACGTGACCGTCGGCGCCGCAGCGGCATGGCGCCTCCACGCGCCCGTCGCCAGGATGTCGTCGATGGCGTCGATGCACCGATCGCACTCGGCGTCGGTGTTGTAGAAGTGCGGTGCGACACGGATCCCGGCTCCGGGCCGGTAGTCGACGACGATGTCACGCGCGAGCAGTTCGAGCTTGACGGCCGCGGCGTGCGGCACGTCGATCGCGACGGTCCCGCCGCGACGCTCCGGGTCCGTCGGCGCGGTCGTGCGCCATCCGCGTTGCCCGGCGGCGGCCATCAGGCGAGCCGTCTGCCGCCGGCTCTTCTGGCGGATGGCCTCGACACCCGCTTCCAGCACGATGCGCGGCCCCTCGCGCGCGGCGTACAGACCCGGCACGTTCGGCGTGCCGCTCTGGAAGCGGTAGGCGCCATCCGTGTAGCGGATGGGCGGCCCCTCGAAGGCGAACGGCGCCTCATGCGCCATCCAACCGGTGATGCGCGGCGCGAGCCGCGCGAGGAGGTCGGGCCGGACGTAGAGGAACACGCCGCCCGGGCCGCCGCAGAGCCACTTCAAGACACCGCCGACGAGGAACGAACAGTTCAGCCGCGTGACGTCGGTCGGGACGACGCCGATCGACTGATAGGCATCCAACACGACGTGCGCGCCGACCTCGTTCGCGCGATCGCAGATCGCCTGCGCGTCCTGGATCCACGCGCTGCGGAACAGGACGTGGCTGATCGGCACGAGCAACGTGCGCTCGTCGATTCGCTCGAGGATCGCCTCAGTCGGAACGCCGATCCCGTCCGGCGAGGGCACGACGTCGATCTCCGCGCCGAGGGAACGGGCGAACCGGTCGTAGAGGTACTGCACCGACGGGAAGTTCATGTCCGTGTACACGACCCGGTTGCGTGTCCCGGACCAGTCGAACGACGAGATCACGGCCGCCTCGGCGAGCGTCACGTTGGGGTGCATCGACACGGTGCCCGGGGGGGCGCGGAAGAGCTGCCCGATCCCGTCGCCGACCTCCGCGGCGAGGTCCCACCAGGTCTCCGCCCAGGCCCGGACGCCCCTCTCCCGCCACGACGCGGCATACTCGGCGAGCGCCGCCTCGGCGGCCGCCGGCATCGCGCCGAGGGAGTTCGAGATCAGGTAGGTCGATCGGGCGAGGCCCGGAAAGCGGTCCCGGAAGGCAAGGAGCGGATCGGCGGCGGGCGACTCGGTCACGCGAAGTCCTCGGCGACGGGAAGTTCCGAAACCCGCGCGAACGCGGGGGCGTTAGGATCGCAGAGGAGCCCGCATGCGTCGAACCCTCCCTGCGTCGTTTCGAACGGCGTTCGTCGCGCTCCTGGTCGGCATCGTGGCCGCGCCGGATCCGTTGCGTGCGGACGAGCCCAACCCCCGGCCGGCGCCGGACGCCCCCGACGACGCCGGGCACGAGATCGGCGAACAGGGACGGCTGCGCACCATCGCCAACCTGCGCGCGAAGATCCGGCGGGCCGTTCGCAGCCCCTGGGTCAACCGCCGACGCGACGAGGTGATGGAGTGGCTCGGCGCCCTGGAGGCGCTGGGCGGACCGGAGGCCGGCATCGCGGCCCTGGAGGCGGTGTGGGACCGGAACCCGACGGTGCGCGACCGGGCGTTCGCTCTCGCCGAGAGGCTCCACGACGAACGGATGCTGCCCGTCCTCGACGGACTGATCGAGGACAAGGAACTCCGACGGGATGTCGATCTGAGGCGGCGGATCGCCCACGCATACGCGGTCATCGCCAACCCGAAGTCGATCGGACCGCTCGCGGGGTTGATCCGCAGCAGCGAGCATGAGGCGGTGGTCGACGAGGCGGCCCGCGCGCTTGCGGTCTTCTCGTCCGTACCGATCCCGGCGCGCCGCGAGCCGGTGCGGCGGATGATCGACCTCTACGAATCGACGTGGACGTACATGATGTCGTACCGCGCGGACCACGCCGTACTCCGCGACCTGAACGCGAAACGCTGGGACGTGTTCGGCCGGTCGCTCCAGTCCACGCTGCACGCGATGACGGGGCAGCCTTGGACCCGCCCGGTCGAATGGCGCCGTTGGTGGAACGACTTCAAGAAGGCGACGCGGTGGCCGCCGCCGCCTCCCGAAGCGGGGGCGTCCTCACCGCCATCCCCGAGAAGGAGATGACGCGGTCTCCGCCGCCCCCCCCCTGACCGGTTCCGTTCGGGGTAGGATTCCGACGCGACGACCGGGCCGGACGATCGCGGCGCGCGCCTCCCTCGGGAGACGACGCGTCGAGGAAAGTCCGGGCTCCACAGGGCGCGGAGGTGGGTAACGCCCACCGGGCGCGAGCCCAGGGAAAGCGCAACAGAAAGCAAACCGCCGATGGATCGCGGCG
>CAZPGF010000024.1:0-31069 GCA_964586025.1 uncultured Planctomycetales bacterium | reverse complement strand
GCAGATCGACGAGGCGCGCGTCGTAGCGCGTGCGGCCGTCGACCGTCAGGCCGGGCAACGTCCCGGACGAGGCCAGCCGCTCCAGCGCCCGCGCGCTCGCGCCGAGGCGTCGCGCCGCGTCACCCGCATCGAGCAGGTCGGAGTCGGCGAGGGGCAGGTCGGCGCGATCGGCCGATGCGCGATGCGCGTCCGTGGGGGGCGGCGCGAGGCGCGAGCGCCACCAGGCGGCCACGGCGTCGGGATCGTCGGGTCGCACGCCCGCCGCCGCGTCGACCCACGGCGCCGCGAACCCCAGGCGGCCGTCGACCCACGCGGCCGGGAGCGCGCCGGCGCGGGCTCGCCGCGACAGCCACCCCGGACCGGTCACGAGACGCCGGGAGGTCTCGGCGAGGTCGTAGAGTGGGAGGCCGTCGCGCAGGAACACGTCCGCATCCTGCCATGCGATCGTCGTTCGGGAGTCCCTCGTGTCCGCGTCCTTGCCTTCGCACGCACGTCGAGGCCGCGCGGGGGGGGCCCTCGTTGGATGCGTCGCCGTCGCGCTGGCGGCCTGCAGCATGTCGACCGCGCGTCATCCGGCCGCGGGCGCCGTGCAACCGACCGTTGCCGGGCGCCCCCCCATCGCGTGGTCGAACGCCGCCGACGCGCGCGCCGCGTTCACGCGCCAGGATCCCGAGGGGCGGTTCACCGCCGTGCTCCAAGACGCGTCCTGGTTGCGTTTCGAGGGCACGCCGGAGGATGTCGAGTCGCGGCGGCGCGCGTACTTCGTCGAGGGCTACACGACGTTCGACGTGTCCCTCGTGACCGACGACTTCACGAAGGCGACCGACGAGACGTTCGTCCTCGAGGACAGCGCGGGGCGCCGTGTGGTCGGACGCCCGATGCGCTATGAGAGCGAGCTCGGGAGCGGTCGCGAGGGCTTCGCGGCGTCGTTCGAGTTGTCGTTCCGCCATGCGATCACCCAGGACACCCGCTGGATCCGCGTCACGCGAGAGGCCGATGGCGCCGTCCTCGAGTGGCGCTTCTGAAACTCGGTGTTTCGGGGGGTCTTCGACCCTGCGGACGAACGGCTTCGCAGATCGGGGGCGCTCAGGCCGCCGTGTCGGTCTCGAGCGATCCACCACACGTCGACCTCCCCACGGCGACCTTCCGCTCCCCGGCTGCGAACCCGGACCGGCGGTAGGCGCGAAGGGAAGGCACGCCCTGGACGGATCGGATCGTCATGGGAGTCGCCTGCGAAGCCGGACCGGCGACGGTTCGCAGCGACGGGATCGCCGGGCGCCGCAGGCGGCCGCTTGGCGTCGGCTCCAGGCGGTCAGGGCAGGGCGCCGAGCAGGACGGTCCCCCGGGCCACGCGATCGAGGACCTCGTCGATCCGGCCGCCGGTTGCGATCGGGCGGATGCCGACGGCGCGCAGCAGGGTCAGCGCGCGGGAGGAGAATGCGGTCGCGACGAGCGCACGGCAGCCGTTGATCGCCTGGAGGAAACGAGGTGCATGGCCGACGCCGTCGGTACGGCGGCCCGGCGCCGGCGGGAGATCGCGCGTGCCGAGCAGGCGCAACGACGCCTCGCCGACGGCGTAGAGGTGCAGGCGCCGCGCGTCGCCGAGGGGCAGGTCGACCAAGGTCCCGTCGCGCGTCGCGACCGCCACGACCTGGGGCCGGCGACGGGGCAGGTGGGTGCCTTCCCGTTCCCGTGCGCCGTCGGGGTCCGGGAGCGTGCTCAAGACGTCCACCTCGTCCAGCGCGTCGCGATCGACGTCGCGAAAGCGCGTCGGCGCGAGGTGCTCGTACGTCGTTTCGCTCGCGTCCGCGCCGATCGCCCCCAGCTCGTCGTTGAACGCACGCCGTGCGGCACGCCGCGCCGCATCGAGCTCGCGCGCGGTCGGATGCAGGCCGCGGAGGGCGGGAATGCCGTCGAGAGCTGGCGCGACGACGTCGATCCTCAGCGCACCGCCCCGCGCCGCGTGCCGCGCCAGCGTTTCGATCTCGTCGTCGTTCCACGTCGGGACGAGCGTCGTGCACGCCGTCGTCGCGAGCCCGGCGCGGCGTGCGATCTCGAATGCGCGTCCCAGTTCGTCGAGCCACAGCGCGGCCGCCGCGGGACGATCGAGCACGTCGCCGCGGTGCAGCGCACCGCTCACGAACCGTTCCGCCGAACGCGGGGAGGCGGCGTCGAGGCGGATCGTCAGGCGGGAGAGCCCGAGCGCCGCGAACTCGTCCGCGTACTCGCCGAGCAGCGGTCCGTCGATGACCAGACCCGTCCGCACGTCGGGGTGGTGACGCTCGAGAAGCGAGAGGATGCGCAGGCTCGACTCGGGGCTCGCCAGCGGATCGCCGGGGCCTTCGATGTGGAGCGCGAGGGGACCGGCCAGCACGTGCCGAGCGGTCGAGACGAGGCGCAGCACGTCGGCGACGTCGATCGATGGCGTCTCCGGCACGAACGGCCGATCGCGGCGGAGCAGGAGCGGCCGCGGGGCGGCCGGCAGCGCGAGCCGCCACACCGGCAGGTGGGCGGACGGACCGGCGGCGGGGGGGTGCTTGGTGTCCTTCATCGTCGAGGGGCCGGGGAGTCTACGCCGTTGCGGGGCCGGATCCGGTAAACCAGGGGGCGTGACCGCCATCCGTCCCGATCCGAACGCCCCTGACTTCGACGCCGATCCCTCGGGCGTCGTCTCGCATCGCGCCCCTCCGCCGGACCTGCCGATGAGCGGGTGGGCGGTGCTCGCGCTCGTGACCGCCCTGATCGTCGTGGCCGCGAGCGTCCTGACGCTCTACTGGTGGCTGGCCGCGATCCCCCTCGGACTCGCCGCCTACGTGTTGCTGCGCGTCTCCCCCCGCGAGCGCCGCGGGAGGGTCCTGGCGGTCATCGGCCTGGTCATCGCGCTGTGCGCCGCGTCCTGCTCGTATCTCCTGCACAACACCACCCGCACGCTCGTGGCGAAGTCGTCGGGAGCGATCCTCGGCGCCCTCGCATCGACCGGGAGTCCCGAGACCCAGGAGCAGGCGATCGCGCGGTGGCTCCATCGAGGCGCGATCGACGCCGGACTCGTCGCGACCCTCCGTACGCGTTTCGCGGAGTTGACCGAGCGCTTCGGCGCCTACCGACCTCCAACCGAGGCCGGCACGTTGTTCGGTGGCCTGCCCGCCCTCGGCATGCAGCCGGACGGCGTCGTCGAAGTTCCGCCGAATCCCGACACGCCCCTGCCGGTCCCCGGCGAGGGCATGTGGGCGCGGGCCCAGTTCGGCGAACAGACGGTTCACGTCCTGATCGTGATCGACGCGGACTTGAGCAACCGACCGCGACCGGACGGCACGATCCCATGGGTGCGGGACGTACGCTTCTTCGCTACGCCCGCGGGGTCGTGACGGCGCGCTCCCGTTCATGCCCGGCGCTCCTGCCGCAGGTCCCCCAACGACTCAATCCGCCGAGGGCATGCCTTCCCTTCGCGTTCACCGCCGGTCCGGGTTCGCAGGCGGCGACCTGAGCGCCCTCGATCTGCGAAGCCGTACCTCCGCAAGGCCGAAGACTCCCTCGATCGAGGGTACGACGGCGCGCGGGCGCCCCATCCCGTAGGATGCCGCCATGCGCTCGACGTCGATCCTTCTTGCGTCGCTCACAGCCCTCCTCATCCCGATCCTGCCCGCGGTCTCGACGCGCGCCGCCGCCGCGGAGTTCACGCCGGCCGAGTGGAAGGAAGTCCAGGGAGAGTTCGCCTCGTACTTCGCGAGCCCCGGCCTCGAGGAGGACAAGGTCGCGCTCCTGAAGCGCCTGCTCGAAGACGGCACCGGCAAGAGCCTGAAACTGATCGGCGACGCGCTCGTGAAGGAATGCGACCTGCTCGACCAGGTGCGGTCCGAGTGGCGGGAGGTCATCGCCGAGCACCTCGACCTCCTCTCGAACCTGGTGGACGGCTACACCCCCGAGGAGGAGCGCGCCGCCGCCGGGATGCCGGAGCGTGTGAAACGCGCCGACGAGGCGCTCGCCCGAGAGCAGCGCGTCCTCCACGCCACGCTGGAGATCGTCAGCAGCGCGCCGCCGATCCTTCGGGACACGCTGTTCAAGCGCGCGCGTACCGCGAAGGACTGGGGCCAACGGGCCGCGGCGGCGCGCCTCGCGGTGCTGCGGATCGACGAACCGGAGAGCGTCACGTTCCTGCGCCGACTGATGCAGACCGAACCGGACGGACGCGTTCGCAGCGCCGCGCTGGAGGCGATCGGCGATCGGCCGGAAGGATGGGAGTCGTGGACGCTCGACCGTCTCGCCGATGCCGACTGGTCGATCCAACTGCAGGCGATCCACATCGTGAAGGAGCGCGCGTTCAAGCCGGCCGTTCCCCATCTGATCAACGCCCTCTCGAAGACGACTCCCCGCGTCGCGCAGGCCATCGCCGACACGCTCAAGGAACTCACCGGCGAGGAGTTCGGTCCCTTCTACGAGTCCTGGGCGCCGTGGTGGGAGAAGAACCGCGCCGAGTTCGAGTCCGGCGTCGAGGTCCGTCGCTCCGGCGTGGTCGAGAAGTTCGAGGCGACCCACTTCTACGGACTGCCGATCCACTCGGATCGCGTGATCTTCGTGATCGACATCAGCAACTCGATGAAGTTGCGCACCGAGAACGGGAATGCCGACGAGAAGTGGAAGGCGCCGCCGCCCGCCCCGCCGGTGACCGGTCCCGGCGCCCCGCCCCCGCCTCCTCCGCCCCCGCCCCCCGAGGCGCTGTTGAGCGGTCCCAAGATCGAGGTGATGAAGCACGAGTTGCGGCGCGCGATCCAGGGCCTCCCCGAGGCCCACACGTTCACGATCGTCGCTTTCAACAGCGGCGCCGCGGCGTGGAAGGAACAACTCGTTCCCGCGACCGAGAAGAACAAGCAGGACGCCTACACGTGGATTCGCGGGCTCAAGCCGTACTCGGTGACGTACATCGAGGGGGCGTTGCGCCGCGCGTTCCAGATCGCCGGCGTGATCGACGTGGACAAGGCGTACGTGACGCAGCGGGCGGACACCATCGTCCTGATGTCCGACGGCGCGCCGACCGACAACCATCCGCGCGCGGCGAAGAACGCAGATCCGGAGGCGCTGCTGGCGCTCGTCCGCGAGTGGAACAAGCGGCGCCGGATCGTCATCCACGCGGTCGGCGTGGACATGATCGACCACATCGACTTCCTGAAGAAGTTGGCCGAGCAGAACGGCGGGACGTACATCGATCGCTGACGCCGTGTCCCGCATCGCCGGCGGCCCATGGTGGACCGCGCTTCGGGTGGGCGGCGTGCCGCTGCGCGTGGGGTCGGGGTTCGCCCTCGCCGGCCTCGCGCTCGCGCTCGCACTCGGCCCTCGGGACGGCCTCCCGTTCTTCGCCGTCGTGACCGTGTCGGCGTTGCTCCACGAGAGCGGGCACGCGATCGCCGCGCGCCGCACCGGCCTGCCGGTGGAGGGCGTGTTCTTCGGGTGGCTCCCCTTCGTCGCGGTCGGCCAGGGTGCGCCGATGAAGCGCGCGGTGACGGCGCTCGCCGGTCCCGCGGCGAGTCTTCTCGCGGCGGCTGCGCTCGCGGCGTGGCCACGCGCGCGACTGGAAGCGTTCGGCGACGGGTTCGAACGGCTCTGGGTCGGCGACGTCGCCGGCCTCGCTCTCGTCGTGAACGCCCTGATGGCGGGAGTCAACCTGCTGCCGTTCCGTCCCCTCGACGGTGGTCATGCGTTGGAGGCGTCGCTCATCGCGTCGCGCGGGCCGGATCGCGCCGCGAAAGCGATGCGCGTCCTCGGTGCGCTCGGCGCCCTCGGCCTCGGTGCGTTCGCCGTCGCCATCGGCGGCGAGGCCGGCTGGACGGTCGGACTGCTCGCGGCGTTGATCGCGTGGGCGGCGTGGTCGATCCGACCGGCCGCCTGAATCAGCGCGTCACGGCGACGGCGGCGCCGACGTTGCCGAGGGCATCGAACGCCTGGACGACGACGTCGTGAGGCCCGTCGTCGGAGATCGTGAGGCGCCAGACGGCGCGCTCGTCCGGCTCGTCGAACAGGCCGTCCTCGGGAGCGAGGTGGACCCAGGGCTTTCCGTTCAGCGACGCGCGAACCCGCACGATGCGCCCGTCGGCCGGGTCCTCGGCCCGAGCGGTGACCACCCAGCTGCCCTCTCCGTCCCGCTCGATCCGGGCCTCGACCCGTGGCGGCGTGTTGTCCACGCGGTGCGCGGCCACGGATCGCTCCGCGACGCGCGTGCGCGCAGGCGCGTTGCCGCCGCCGTCGGAGATCCGGACCCGCACGTCGTAGAGGCCGTCGGGCCAGCCGGTCGTGTCCCACGACCACGTGGACTTGTCGAGGGTCTCGTCGTCGACGAGGACATGCCAACGCACGACGCCGTGGCGGCGCACGTCGATCCTCGCGAGCAGTTCGTCTCCGTCGGGGTCCTCGACCTTCCACTTGATCTCGCGGGTCGGGCTCGCCTTCGTCGGGACGGCTCCGTCCGACGATGCGTCGGGGAGGACGACCTCGACGCCGGACAGGACCGGCGGGCGATTGGGGCCGCGGCGAACCCAGCGGACCGCGCGCAACTCGCCCGCCTTCGGGTCGAGCGTGACGCGCACCTGGGCGAAGCGCGCCGTCAGGTTCGGGTCGGCGACGCCCGGCGTGTCGCCTCCGACGACCTCCCACCCGCTCCAGGACGCATCGGGTTCCTCGACGGGGCCGCTGCGCACGGCCAGTTCGAGGAGCCCCGCGCCCTCGGCGCGCAATCGACCCCAGACGGCGATCGCGCCGGCGTCGAGCGCCGCGCTGGTCCACCTCGAGGCCGTGGTCCCACCGGAGGACCGCCGATGCAGAACCACCGGATTGCTCGTGACGACCGTCGCCAGGCGACCCTCGCCGTCGGAGAGCACCACGCTCGCTTCCGCCTCCGGAAGATCGCCGAGCACGCCCGACGCGCGGTCCGGCTCGACGCGAACGAGGCGTGCGCCCGGCCCCGTTCCGGCGACCGCGCCGCGTCCGTCCGCGGCGAGGGAGAGCGTGGCGACGGTGTCCTCGGTCCAGAGCGTGGTCAGCACGCCCTCGCGATCGAGGTGGAACAGGTGACCGCTCTGCAGCCCCGGGCGTGGCGCGGGTCGGCCACCCGGCTTGGTTGCGGCCGGCTTCGCGATCTCCTCGACCAGGCTCTCGATCGCCTGCGCGTCGCCACCCGAGTCGTCGGCGTTCGCCGCGATCACGATCGAACCATCCGGGATTCGGACGAGGCCGGTGACCTCCTGCGGCGCGAGGTCGAACACGACGGTCGTCGCCCCGTCCGCGGCGACTCGCAGCACATGACCGTTCGGCGCGGTGCCGACGAGCCAGGCGTCCTCGTCGCGCGCGAGGCAGCGGGCGTGGTCGTCCTTCAACTCGGCGCGCCGCGTGACCGTGCCGAGGGCGTCCACCGCGTAGAGCGCGGCGGGTCCTCCGGTCGCCGCGACGACGCCGCCACGCCCGTCCGCGGCAAGCGCCCACACGTGTTCCACCGGGAGCGTCGCGAGGGGCGTCACGCTCGTGTCGTCTCCGCGGACGTCCACCCGCACGAGGCGCGCCCCGGGAAACACCGCCGCGACGACGCCCCCGTCCGCGATGCCGGCGAGTGCGGTCACGAGCAGTCCCGGTCCGAGATCGATCGATCGCGTCGCCGTCCCCTCGACGCGGACGAGTCGCGCCTGGTTGCCGGTGCCGATCCACGTCGCGCCGGCGTGGTCGATGGCGTCCCACGCCGTCGATGCTCCCAGGTCGCTCGCGTCGAAGGACGGCCCCGGACGAACCACACCGTCGGAATCGACGAGCGTGCGCTCGAACGTTCCGTCGCGGAACGCCTCGACGTCGGCGATCCGCACCTCCTCCGTTCCTCCGGCCTCGGCGTGGACGCCCGAGGCGAACGTCAGCGCCAACGCGGCGCACGAGACGAGGACGGGGTGGCGGAACGCCCTTCGGGCGGAGCATCGGGTGTGCATGAGGTCCTTCAGCGAACGACGCGCAGCGTCACGACGAAGTCGTCGTCGACGATCACGTCGATCGTGCGCTTGACGAGCGAAAACGAGTTGCGCACGTTCAACCGCGGAGCATCCGGGGAGCGCACGAGTCGGGGCAACGACGACAGCGGGAGTCGGCGCAACAGGTGCCCGTCGAGATCGACGTCGACCTTCGCACGGGGCAGGACGGCGCAGAGTTCCGTGGCGTGGTGGAACGCCGCGTAGAGCGCCGGATAGTCCGCGATGTCGCGTGGCTGGGCGACGTCGGCGGGAACGAGATCGCCGCCGAGGACGTGGATCGCGTAATTGCCCTCCGGCGCGTCGTCGGGAACGACGATGTCGAGGCGCTCGACGATCGGCGCCCCGGGTTCGACCGCCTCGAGCACGACCGTCAACGTGACGGCGTCGCCGGGGCGCACCTCGTCACGCGACGCGGTGACGTGGCGGATCTTCGCGCGGCGGTCGGTGTGTTCGATGTCCACGTCCAGTTCGAACGACTCGAACTCCGGCCGCTGGGTCGGATGGGTCAGGGGGCGATCGACCAGGTGCATCAGCATCCTCTGGTAGCCGCCGTCGAATCCGGCGATCCGATCCTCGTACGTCCAGGGATCGAGACCCTTCAGCCGAACGGTCATTCGCGCGCGCTTCGTATTCGGGCCGATGCCGCCCTCCGCCTTCGTGAAGGCCTCCCGCAGCGCCGCCTGCAGCAAAGGCTGGAAGAACAGCAGGTTCGGCGTGACTTCAAAGCGGAACGTCTCCTCGCGCTTCGTGACGGCGTTTCGGAACGTCGCGCGCACCGGGACCATCGGCGCCTTGCGGGTGCGATCGACGACGATGCCGCTCGGGCGATCCTGGACGAGCGCGCCGATCTCGCGAATCGGTCCGCCGATCTTGAAGCTGATCTCGCGCGACGCGATCGTCGTGAAAACGTAGCCGACGCTCGCCGGAAGCAGCACCTCGCCGTACGAACCGAACTCGTGGCCGAACGCGAGGACGCGATCGCCGTCGATCGCGGTGATCGTGCCGAGAGCCGATGCGCTGAAGTCGCCCCGCAGGAGGTCGACCGTGATCGCCGCACCGGGCACGACCGGCGCCTCGAGCGCCGCCGCGCCCGCGAGACCGGGGCGTCCGCCGACCGGGACGCCGCCACCGGGTGCGGCGACGACGAGCAGTCCGGTGTTCGTGAGTTCGCCGAGGAGCCGTTCGCGGCCGGCGTCGGAGAAGCCGCCGAGGGCCAGGGGCGTACCGATCGGCCGGAACGGCCCGCTCGTCGCGCGCCGTCGGTGCGGGTCGGCGAGCGGCGTGGGCGGCAGCGCGCCGGTCGGACGGCCCTCCTCGACCCGGCGGCTCTCGGCCAGCATGTCGTGGATCGGCGTGACGGCGCCGATCGCGTGCTTCGCCCAGGCGAAGGTGTACGAGAGCGCGCCGGCGAGGCGACCCTCGAACCAGATGGGCGATCCCGACATCCCCTGCGCGATCTGGTGATCGGCGAACTCCTCACCGAGGCAGCGGACGAGGATCACGTCCTGCTTGGCGAGCCAGTTGCGCGCGATGTCGATCACCTCGACCTCGAACCGGTCGAGGCGTGTGCCGTGGCGGACCGTCTCGCCGTGGCCGCGCATCCCGGGCGTGATCGCGTCGAGCGGCAGCCAGCGCTGGTCGTCCAGGTCCACGGGACGGGGCGGCGCCGCAGGCCCGTCGGGGGCCGGGACGGCGATGCCTCCGACGGACGAGCCGATCAGGACGAGGGCGATCACGACGAGTCGGCGCAGCATGGGCGGGAGTCTACGTCACCCCCTCGCTTTCGGCCGCGAGCGCGTGGGCTCGACGCCGGCCCGCGCGTCACTCCGTCGCGTCGGGCTCCGCCGGCGTCGGCGGCGGCACGTCCAGCATCTGGACGATGCTGCGCGCGCGAGAGATCAGCGCAGCCGATGCGGACAGGACCAGCCGGTTCGACTTCTGGTCTCCGTAGATCCGGAGCGATCCCTGCCGGGCGTCGACCTGCAGTAGGCGTTCGAGAGCCTGCCAGGCTTCGCGAGCGTCGACATGCCTCAACGGGAAGACCGCGACCTGCTGGGGCTCCGCCGGGGTTTCGGCCGCCTTCGAGGGAGGCGGCACGTCGATCAGGGCGATCATGCGTCGAACCACCGCCAGATCGGACTCGCTACCCGTGGCGAGGATCTGGTGCGAGCGATCGTCGGCGCTGAACGTCGGCGCGATGCGTGGTGCGGTGGTACCGACGCCGACCGGCTGCGGCCGGGGCGGGGACGCGTCGCTGGCGGCTGGGGCGAAGTGCATGTTGAGGTGGGGGACGACGGTCGAAGGCCGAGCGTGCTCGAGGCGGAAAGCCTCCATCCGATGCGAAGCCGCACCAAGCGAGGCGGCGCTCCCGTCCATCGCCCGAAGGACCCGGTAGACCGCGGCGACGTTCGGCGCGAAGTCGGTGACCAACAGACCGTAGGCGTCCGGCACCTCGGTCACGACGCCGAGGTTGTTTGCCGTCATCAATCGATGCACCGCGTTGCGCGCATCCTTGAGGTCGGCGATGTGCGGGAGCGGAATCCACGCGCTGACGAGGAGTCCGTCCAATCCGGCGAGCTCGTTCGCCCGCGCGTCATCGAGGTACGGAAGCGCCTCGATCCGACGCATCGGCACGCTCGGATTCGACAACCGGTCCACGTGCCAGATCGATGCGTCCATCGACCCGAGTCGCGTCAGCGTCACGCCGAACGTGAACAGGATCTGCCGCAACGTCACGACGACTTCCTGCTTCGATCCCCGGATGCGCACCGCCGTTCCGAGCGTCTGGCCGAGCGTTCGATCGCCTCGTGCGTAGAGCAGTCCGATCCCGGTCGTGTCGGCGACCCGCGACAGCAGCGTCTCGATCGTCTCGCCCGCGGGAGCCTCGACGAGGAACGCCTCCGACGGGGAGTCCGACTCGTCGGCACGGGCGGTCGCGACCGCCGCCCAGGTGGCGGCGATGGCGATCAACGCGCCTGCCAGCACGCTCCGAAACCAGGGTCGGCAGGAAACACACGATGACTGGACGGACGGCATGGAACTCTCCTCGACGGTCGCGACACCCTCGCTCCCGACAGGAACGTTGGACGTTCGCCGCAAGCGGCCCTTCCGGGCGGCCATCCGACGGCGGGTCGAGGGCGGCGACCCGGCCCCGGACGGGCTAGGCGAAGCCGCGCGCCGCGATTCGCGAGCGCCCTCCGGAGGCGTGGGGCGGCACGTCGATCGGGACGAAGGCCGCGTCGTGTCCGTCCAGGGACAGGTGGAGGCGCCACGGGCCGGGCTCTGCGAAGAGCACCGAGGTGGTCGAGGGTCGCAGCGGCACCCGCGTCGCGTCGTGATGGAGATCGTGGATCGGCCTGAGCCGGATCGTGCGGCTCGATCCGGCATTCGACAGCACGAGGTCGAGGCGGGGCCCGGGACGTCGAAGGGAGGCGAGGCCGGCGACGTGGACATCGATCGACAGGTCGCTCGTCCGCGGCAGCGAACGCCCCGGAACGACGTGCTCGCCGTCCGCGACGAACGATGCGCGCACCGCCAGCGAGCGAGCGATCCGTTCCCGAGCGATGCGGTGGCGCCGCCCCACCGCGCCGCGCGCGAGCAGCACCGCCATCACGAGCGCGGCAACGAGGGCAAACGGTCGAACTCCGTCGGCCGCGCGCGCGACGAGCGCCGCATTCCACAGGGCGTCGCGTCGCGCCGCGAGTGCCGCGTCGTCCGGTGCGAGACGGGCGGCGAACTCGGCATGACGGGCCGCGGCGTCGAGGTCGCCGAGTGCGTGACGAACATGGGATGCGGCGGTGTGCGCGTGCGGCGTCGGCGCCTCGGCCGCGTCGGAGTCCAAGCGCGCGGCGAGCGCCGAGACGATCGACGGATCGTCGATGTCGGGCCACGCTCCGAGGCCCTCCGGCGCGGGGAGGCGCCGGAGGGCCGTGGCGAGGTCGCGCGTCGCGCGCGCACCGTCGGCGCGGCGCGCGACATAGAGACCGAGGCCCGCCGCCGCCGTCAGCGCGAGCAGCGCGAACGCGATGCGGCGAACGGTGGGAGAGCGGGGGACCATCGGAGGCTCCTGCGGTACGGGACCGGGCTCAGCGCGCGGGCCAGGAGGCGAGAACCTCGTCGATCGCGAGCGCGGGATCCGTGAAGGGCAGGTCCGCGGTCGTCGCGTCGTCGAGCGCCTCCACGCGCTCGACCTCGTAGTACGCGAGCAACTTGGACTGCTCGCGCAGCGCGGAGCGCACCGCGTCGATCCGCTCGCGGGCCAAGGCGAAACCGCTCGCGTTCGCGCTCGCCGCGGAGACGCCGTCCCGGGTCCGTGCGGCGGCACGCCGCGCCTCGAGCGATTCGAGTTCGCCCGCCAAGAGGCGGACCTCTTCGCCCAATCGCATCTGCTCCGCCCGGGCCTTCTCCAGCGAGTCGAGCGTCGCCGCGTGTTCGGATTTGAGGCGGTGCAGGTCCTCGGTGCGACGCTCCAACCGCACGCTCGCGGATTGGAACGCGCGCGCGCGACGCAGCGCCGCCTCTTCGGGCGAGCCGCGCATCGGACGGAGCGGGTGGGAGGCGGGGACGACCGCGTCGGACGCTCCGAACGAGGTGCGCAACGCGGCGAGGACCTGTCGTTCCTGGTCGAGATGGCGTGCGAGGGCGACCGTCTCGCGTTCGGTCTCGCGGATCCGATCCGCCAGGGCGTCCGCGGCGACCTCGCCGCGGATGATGCTCTCCGCGTAGGCGTCCACCTGCTGGCGGGCCTCGGCGAGCTGGTTCTTGAGGGGGACGTCGGCGGCGACGACGCGGCGCGCCTCCGCGCGCCATGCGGCGACGCGGGACGACAGCGCGTCCGCTCCGACGAACCACGCCGTGCCGATGAGGCACAGTGCGATCAGGGCGAGTCGTTTCATGGTGGGAATCTCCGGGTCGAAGGAAAGTTGGCGTACAGGGACCCCTCATCGCCGGTTGCGAGGCATTCCGGCGATGGAAGGGAGATGGGTCGAGACCGCCGACGTCAGCCGGGCCGCACCGTCCGGTGCCGAGCCGTCGTGTCGCGAAGCGACGCATGACGGCGGTCCCCGCTCTCGCGGGTCGTGACGTAGCAATGCATCAGCAGCACGAACACGCCCGTGAGAATCGTCGTCGCGATCAACGCAAGGGCAACGCCGCGCCGCTCGCGTCGATGCAGGAACAGGGTCACGCTCCAGACGCACCCCAGGAGCAGGGCCACGGCGGTTCCGTGGATCGCCGGCTCCAGCATCGCCATCGCCATGTGCCGGCTGCTGGCCGAGTCCGCCGTTCGGAACAGCAGGACATCGAGCCCGACGATCACGGCGTAGGCGCCCCAGAGAATCGCACCGAGCAGGAACGCACGAAGCAGCCACGACGGGCCGGTCGGCCTCGCCGGCGGCGACGCCCCCAGCGCGTGCGGCGCGGCCGTCGGGAAGGAGGGGGAGGGCGCCGCGGCGGCGATCCCGTGAGCGTGCCGGCCGATCACGGGGCGCTCCGGTCGCCGGCGTGCGAACACGCGCCGCGGCCGTTCGCCCGACAGCGCCCAGAGCCCGTACACGCCCGCCAGCGTGAGGATCGGTGGGAAGAACAGGAAGATCAGGTTCGTCGTCATCTGCGCTTCGCGAGAGCCGTCCTCGAAGCGAGAGAGACGTCTTCCTTGGCGCCAGAGCAACAAGCCGACGATCCCCAGGACGATCGAACTTCCGAAGAACAGGCTTCGGGGGAACGGCGAGAGTCGCGGCGTCACCAACTGGAACAGGACGCCGGTGGCCCCGAGGGCCGCGAGCATGGCGAGAACGGCGACCACGCGATCGATGCCGACCAGGACCTCGACGTGACGCAGAACGGTGCCGTCGTCGGCCGGGGACGGTGCGGGATCCTGCTCCGGCGCGACGACGTCGGGGTCCGGACCGCCGCGCCATGCGTCCGCGAGATCGCGCTGGAGATCGGTAGCGCTCGCATAGCGCCGCGCCGCGTCCGGGGCGAGGGCCTTGGCGACGATCGCGTCGAGTCGCCGTGAGACGTGGGCGCTGTGTTCGCTCGGAAGCTGGAAGCGACCGACCGGCAGGGTTCCCGTCAGCGCTTCGTAGAGGATCACGCCCAGCGCGAACAGGTCGGCGGCGGGCCCGATCTCGCGGTCCCCGCGGCGCTGTTCGGGCGCCATGTACTCGTACGTGCCCATGATCACGTCGGTGTGGGTCAGGCGCGTCGCGTTCGGTTGGATCCGCTCGCCGTGCCACGCGGAGAGGCCGAAGTCCACGAGTCGGGCCACGCCGTCCTCGCCGAGCAGCACGTTCTCGGGCTTCAGGTCGCGGTGGACGACGCCGCGTTCGTGCGCGTAGGCGAGGGCGGACGCGATCTGCGTCGCGACCGCGACCGCCTCCGCCGCGGGGAGGGAGCCGCGCGCGAGCCGCCGCCGCAGGGACTCCCCGCGGACGTAGTCCATCGCGAACCAGAGATGTCCGTCGTCCTCGCCGCGATCGACGACGCGCACGATGTGGGGATGCTCGAACTCGCCGAGCATCTCGCTCTCGCGGTCGAAGCGCTTGCGGAACGCCGCGTCCGCGGCAAGCCGATCCGAAAGGACCTTCACGGCGACGCGGCGCCGCCGCAGGCGATCCGCGCCCTCGTACACGCGGCCCATCCCCCCGCGGCCGACGAGACGGAGCACCTTCCAGCGACCGAGTCGCGCGCCGACCAACGGGTCGTTCGGATCGACCGGATCCGGCGCGCCGTGCCGATAGCGCGCGGTCGGCAGCGCTTCCGGCGGGAAGCGGTCGCCGCACGACGAACAGAGGACGTCGTCCGGCTCGCCGACGACGACCACGGCGTCGCTGCATCGCGGGCAGTGGGTCGTCCAGGGTTCGCTCACCTCGCCTCCGCGCCCACGTGCTTCCGTAAGGGGACTCGCCGCCTCGACCACGGGAGAGCCAGGATCACGTCCCGTGCCGGGGTCGGGGGCGGTGTCGGCATCGATGCGTAACTCCTTGTCGCAGGAGGTGTTGGGTCGCTCCACCGGCGGGCCCGCTGCGGCGGGTGGGTCGCGCCGGCGTCCCCGCCCGGGGTCGGTCGTTGAACGAATCGTTCAATCGTCTTCCCGCTCGAGTCCCAGCGCCCGCAACTTGCGATTCAGCGTGGGCCATGACACCCCGAGCCGTCGCGCCGCTTCGCCCTTGCGTCCCCCCGCCGCCTTCATGGCGGCGGCGACGGCCCGTGCTTCGGCGGCCGCGAGCGTCAGGTCCTCGGCCGACGGCTCGGACGATGCGACCGGAGGAGCGATCGTCGGCGCGGACGCGCCGATGTCGGCGGGGAGATCGTCCGGTTCGATCTCGTCGCCGTCGAGCAGGACGAGCGCACGTTCCAGCGCGTTGGCGAGTTCGCGGACGTTGCCGGGCCAACGGTGCGCTTCGAGTCGGGAAAGCGCGGCGGGCGAGAGTCGCGGGACGCGCCGCCGCGCGCGTGCGGCCGCCGCTTCCAGCATGGCCTCGGCGAGCAGCGCGATGTCGCCGACGCGTTCCCGCAGCGGAGGAATCGTCACCGTGACGACGGCGAGGCGGTACCAGAGGTCCTCGCGGAACGTGCCGGCCTTCACGCGGGCCGGCAGGTCCCGGTGGGTTGCCGCGAGGATGCGGCAGCGCACCGCGAGCGGTTCGGAGCCGCCGACGCGCACGTAGGTCCGTTCGGCGAGGACGCGGAGAAGCTTCGCCTGCATCGCGAGAGGCATGTCGCCGATCTCGTCGAGGAACAGCGTGCCGGCGCCGGAGTCGGCGATTCGACCGTCGCGGCGTTCGGTCGCCCCGGTGAACGCCCCGCGTTCGTGTCCGAACAGTTCGCTCTCGAGCAGCCCTTCGACGAGGGCCGCGCAGTTCAGCGCGACGAACGGCGCCGCGGCGCGCGGACTCCGCGCGTGCAGATGGCGAGCAACGAGTTCCTTGCCGGTGCCCGTCTCGCCGAGGATCACGACCGGGCTCTCGGCCGGGGCGAGGCGGCGGATCCGCTCTCGCACCTCGTCGATCGCGGGCGAGGCGCCGAGGAGGTCCGGCGGATCGGCCGACGCGAACGAGGCGCGAGCGGCCTCGCGCGCGGCGCCGAGCGTGCGCAGGTTGCGCAGCGCCAGGCCCCCGAGCGCGGCGACCGCGGCCAGCGCCTCGAGGTCCCCGGCGTCGTACGCACCGGCCGCCTCGCGCTCCACCGCGATCATCCCGAACGGCCGTCCGCCCGCGACGAGAGGGGCGGCCAGCGTCGAACGGTATCGACCGCGCACGAGAGAGAGGTGACCGTCGGCCTCGCCGGCGTCGTGCGCGTCCTTCAACAGCACCGCTTCCCCGCGCTCGAGCACGCGCTTTCGAATCGTCCGCGAGCGCGGCGCGCGTGCCCCGTCCGGCGTTCCGGCCAGCACCTCGAGCGAGTCGGGGGGTGCGAACAGCGCGACGGTCGCACGGTCCGGAGCGAGGGCCAGCGTGATGTCTTCGAGGAGTCGCGCGGCGACCTCGTCGGGGGTGTCCGCCTCCGCCGCGGCGGTCGCCGCGCGGCAGACGAGACGGAGGCGACGCGCCGCGTCGGGATCGCCGGCCTGACGAGCCGGATCGGCGAGCAGGGGATCGACTGCCGCCTCGACCGTGTCGATGGCGCCCGCGGCGATCGCGGTGTCGCGATCGAGGTCGTCGCTCGCGAGGTATCGGATCTGCACCTCGCCGATGGCGATCACGTCGCCGTCGAAGAGAGCCGCCGGACGGGAGACCGGCTCACCGTTGAGGCGCGTTCCGTTGGACGAGCCGAGGTCGGTCAGCACGACGCGCCCGTCGCTCGCGGCGATCCGGGCGTGACGGCGCGAGGCGGTCTCGGAGAGGATCCGCAGGTCGGCGTCGCGCGTGCGGCCGAGCAGCACGCCCGCCTCGAGCCGTTCGTCGGTCAGGGCGAGGCTCGAGGGGTCCACGGCGCCGGCGAGGAGTTCGAGGCGCCGCACGGTCGTCACACGTGGACCGTCGCGCGGCCGTCGCCGACGAGTCGGGCGAGATCGGCGGACTCGGCGAGCACCGCGCCCGGCCGCAACTGGTCCGGGTCGAAGGATCGACGCTCGAAGGCCGCGCGATCCGCATGGAAGCGCACGCCGCGCGCCGCGAGCGCGTCCATCGCCGCGGCGGCGTCCGGCGCATACGGCTCGCGAAGCGTCTCCGCGACGCCGCGCACGGCCAGGCGAACGCCTTCGTTCGCGAGCCAGAGCGCCACGTCGTGCCCCGCCTCGGCCGCGGCGAGCGCCGCGACGAGCGCGCCGCCCGCGCGCTCGGGTTCGTCGGTCGCGTGGACGATCGTGAAGAGGAGCGACGCGCGGGCCATGTCGGGAAGTGTACGGGGAGCGACTCGGCGCGCGGATAGTCTCCGCCGATGCCGATGCGCCCCCTGGTCCTGGACGAACTCGTGGATCGCGTGCTCTCCCGGCCCATCGCGCGGGGGCTCTCGGCCCTGCTCGCGCCGACGCCGATCACGCCGAACGGCGTCACGCTGCTCAGCGGCCTGTCGGGGATCGCGGCCGGCGTGCTGCTCGCGCTCGGGGAGACATGGCTCGTCTCGGTTGCGCTCGTCGCGTTCCTCGTGCTGGACTGCACGGACGGGCAACTCGCGCGGCGACGCGGCGGCGGCACGCTCTACGGCCGGGCGTTCGACGGCGTGGGCGACTACGCGACCGGGATCGGCGTCCACCTCGGACTCGGGTTCGTGATCGCACGGACCTGCTCGAGCCCTCTCGCGGGCGTGCTCGCCGCGGTTTGGGCGGGGGCCGCGTTGGTGTGGGCCTCCGGCTTGCTCGACCGCTACAAGCGACGCTACGGGGGATCGCGCGACGATGTCGCCGAGATCGACGCGGCGATCGAAGGCTCGCGCGGGTTCCGGCGCTGGTTGCTGAAACGATTCCGCCGGTACGTGGGGCGCCTCGAGGCGGATTCGATCGCGATCCCCGATCTGGACGCCTATCGCGAGCGGACCCGACCGTCGATGGCGCTGTTCCTCGCGGCGGGCCCGACGACGCACTACGCGTTGTTGGCCGTCGCCGCCGTGTTCGACCTCGTGCCGTGGTACGTCGTCCTCGCGATCGGACCGGGCGCGCTGCTCACCGCCGTGACGCTGCGTATGCAGCGACGACTCGAACGCGACGTCGTCGCGTGAACGGCACCCCTCGAGAGCCCACGCCCATGGCCGCGCAACCGTTCAGGCCCCGCGCGCCGCGCGCAACTCCGATGGCGACCGTTCCGCCCGGGACGTGCCTTCCCTTCACGTTCACCGCCGGTCCGGGTTCGCAGGCGGGGAGCGGAAGGTCGCCGTGGAGGGCGACGTGTGGTTGGCCACTCGAGCCCGACACGGCGGCCTGATCGCCCCCGATCTGCGAAGCCGCACGTTCGAAAGGTCGAAGACCCCCTGAACGCGTACATGGCCGCTTACGCGAGCCGCGGGAGGATCTCGCGCTCGGCGCGCCGGACATCTTCGGGGAAGTCGATCTCCGTCCAGGGACGTCCGCCCACGAGGACGTACGACGCGCCGTGGGTCGAGACGAAACGGTCGAGCGCCTTCTCGTAGTCGCTCTCGGGATCCGCCTGGGCAATCGCCTCGCGTACGCGCGGCAGCGATGCGCGATCGATCCGGAAGAAGCCGACCGTCTCGCCGACGAGGTCGAAGCCGGGGAGTTTGCCGCGGCGGATCGCGCGGACGCGACCTTCGCGAATGCCGACCATCATCTCCTCGTCTCCGGGGTCGGTGCGCGGGTCGATGGCGAGGCCGACGTCGAGACGGATCACGTCGCGCAGGATCGTCGGGTCGTAGAGCACGTCGGCGTCCATGACGACGACGTCCTCGTCGATGCCCTCCAGGCCTCGTGCGAACGAGAGCAGGCTGCCGCGGCGAAACTCCGCGTTGTGGACGAGTTCGACGTCGGCGGGCAGGTGCTCGCGAAGACGCGTCTCGTCGAAACCGGTGACGACGCGCAGCGGCAGGTCGAGCGCGGCGAGGTTCTCGAGATGTCGGTCGAGCAAGGTGCGGCCGCCGATCTCCAGAAGGACCTTCGGGCGATCGTGGCCGAGTCGGCGGCCGACCCCCGCGCAGAGCAGGACCGCCTTCATCCGACGGACTCCCGCAGCGCGCGGACGACGTCGTCGAGGCGGCCGTTCGGCCAATGACCCATGTTGGCGATCCGGAAGGCGACCTCGGACAACTTGCCCTGGCCGCCGTAGATCACGAAGCCGCGGCGTTTCATCCGCTCGTGGAACGTCTCGTAGGTGAGTCCGACGGGCAGGCGGGCCGAGGTGATCGTGTTGCTGCGCAGCGCCGCGGGGAGCATCAACTCGATGCCGAGCGACTCGAGCGTCGCGCGGATCGCGTCGCTGCGCGCGCGGTAGGTCGCCTGGCGCGCGGCGATCGACTCGTCCTTCAACTCGCGCAGGGCCTCCGCGAACGCGGCCGTCGTCTGGATCGCCGGCGTGAAGGGCGTGTCGCCGCCGCGCTGCTTGGCGAGCGCCAGACCGAGGTCGAGGTAGACGGACCGGCGCTCGAGCGGCGTGCCCTTGCGCACCAGGACGAACGAGACGCCGGGCAGCCCGTGAAGGCACTTGTTCGCGGTGCTGCAGACGGCGTCCGGGCGCAGCGAACGGAAGTCGAACCCCTCGCCACCGAGCCCACTGACCGAATCGACGATGAGCCGCTTCTTGTGGCGCCTCGCCCGCGCAGAGACGTCCTCGAGATCGTTCAAGAGGCCCGTTGTGGTCTCGTGGTGGACCACGGCGACGGTATCGAGCGAGGGGTCCGAGAGGGCCACTTCGAGCGCGTCCTCGTCGGGGCGATGGAACCAGTCGGCCTTGACGACGCGATGCGGGATGCGGTGCGCGGCGGCCATGCTCGCGAGTCGTTCTCCGTACACGCCGTTGTCGATGACGACGACGCCCGAGCCGACCACGCTGGACAGCATCGCCTCCATCGCCGCGGTGCCCGACCCGGTGACCAGCGCGGGCTCGTACTCGTCGGCTCCGTCGAAGACCTGGGTCAGAAGGCGTCGCACCTCGTCCTGCAGCGCGTAGTACTCCGGCTCGCGATGGCAGAGATCGGGGCACGTCGCGAGTGCCTCGTGAACGCGATCCGAGACGTTGATCGGTCCCGGATTGAGCAGCGTGAACGGCGACTCCCGCATCGTCATCGCCCGACGGCGGCGGCGAACCGGGCCGTGATCTCAGGCGGCGTGTGGGTGACGCGCGCGATGCCGTGCTGATTCCCCTTCTCGACCTTCGCCAAGAGGAGCGCCGGACCCGGACGCCTGAGGAATGCGGGCAGCGCCTTCGCGAGGTCCTCCGCCGCGACGCGCTCGGCCGACACGTAACCGGCCGCGCGCGCGAGCGCCTCGAGCGGAACCACGTCGCTGACGGTGCGCTGATCCCCCGTGCTGCCGTGCGCCTCGTTGTCGAGCACCACGTGATGGAGGTTGCGGGGCGCGAGCGCCGCCACGGTCGCGAGCACGCCGGCGCCCATCAGGACGTTGCCATCGCCGTCGAGCACCACGACTTCCCGGTCGGGTCGGCACTGCGCGACGCCGAGACCGATGCTCAACGCGAGCCCCATCGAGCCGATCATGTAGAAGGTCGCCTCGCGATCGCGCGCGGTGAAGACCTCGCGACCGATCATTCCGTTGCAGGCGACGAGCAGGTGGGCGTCGTCGAGCGCAGCCACGACCTGACGAACCGCTTCAGCGCGACGCATCGAGCACCCCCTTCGGAACCACGAGCGCCACCGGGAGACGTGTCGAGGCCATGTGGTTCGCGGCCCAGGCGACGTCGTCCACGATCGTGTCGGCCGAGAGGACGCGGTGGGGGATCGCCATCAGATCGAGCATCGGCTTCATGATGTCGCCCATGACGATGTGTTCCGGGGCGTCCTTTCCGCCCTCCCCGCGCCAGGAGATGACGAGCAACGTCGGGATCTCGTAGATCGCGTTGAGGCTGACGAGCGCGTTCACCGACACGCCCAGCCCGCTGTTCTGCATGAAGACGACCGGCTTGCGGCCGGCCATCGCCGCGCCGGCCGCGAGTCCGATCGCGGAGTCCTCGCGGACGGCGGACACGTAGCCCCATCGCGGCTCGGCGTCGAATCGGCGGATGACGCCGGCCAGGAGCGAACACGGCACGCCGCCGAACCAGTTGAAACCTCGCGCTTCGAGCGCCTCCAGGAACCGCGCGCTGTACGGCATCAGTCCACCTGGCTCCAGGCTCGGCGGTAGTCCTCGAACGTGTCGACCTCCATCCAGCCCTTGTAGGTGTCCACGACGCGGATCGGTTCGCCGCGGGCGACCAACTCCTGGAGGATGTCGGTGAGGGCGGCCTCGCGCACGGTCCGCGCCTGGTGCAGCGGCCTGTCGGGGCGCGTCGCGAGCAACTCCTCGCAGAGCGCCGTGAGGCGCGCCGCGCCCGCCGCCGAGACCATCAGCATGCCGATCCACTCGCCGTTCGCGTCGGGGAGATCCCGCGCGATGCTGACGAGCGTGTCGGACCCGCGGGAGGAGAGCGAGCGTCCGTTCGTCGCGGGGTCGCCGCCGGTCCGGACGAGATCGCGGCCGGGGCGGCTCGACGCGTGCGAGCGATCGACCACGGCCACGACGTCCCCGTCGGACTGCAGGAGCCGCTCGACGAGGTCGGCGTCGAAGAGGATGTCGCCGTACGCGATCACCGTGCGGCGGTCGAGGCTCGACGCCGCGCGCAGCAGGCTGTCCAGTTCGCCGCCGCTCTGGTCGGCGACGACCGTCTTCAGATTGGGCACCTTGACCGCCTCGTGCCGGTAGCCGACGACCGCCGCGATGTCCTTGATGCCCGCGGCGTTCAGCGCCGCCATCTGGTGAGCGATCAGCGGCTTGCCGCGGATGTCGAGCATCGCCTTCGGCCGATCGCGGACGAGATCGCCGAGTTCCGGGCTCTCGCCGGCGGCGAGGAGCACGGCGCCGACGTCCACGCCGCCGGCGGGGAGGTAGTCGCGCTCCTCCTGCTTCATGCGCGGCACGCCGATCAACTCGTAGACGTCGTTGAGCGGGACGACGAGGTCCTCGACCGCGCCGGTCATCTGCTCGCGGGCAAGTCGCGCGAACGCCTCGCGCATCGCGCGAATCGCGCTCCGCAGGCCGTGATTGGCGTAGATGACGAGTTGGAAGCCGGCGTCGGCGAGGGTCGAGGCCTTGGCGGACCGGTAGATCGTCGGCACGCACGCGAGCGGCACGTCGCGATCCCAGCGGCGCGCGAACTCGAGAACCTCGTCGGCGTCGTTGCTCTTGCTGTGGATCAGGACGAAGTCGGCGCCCGCGTCGGCGTACGCTCGGCCTCGCGCGAGCGCCTCGTCCATGCCCCATCCGGCGATCAGCGCTTCGGTGCGGGCGATGACCGCGAACTCGTCGGAACGCCGCGTGTCGACGCACGCCTTGATCTTCCCGACGTGCTCCTCGATCGGGGAGAGTTCGCGGCGAACGCCGACGTAGAAACTGCACCGCTTGGGGAAGACGTTGTCCTCGATGCAGATCGCTGCGATCCCCTCGCGCTCGTAGGCACGGATCGTGTGGATCACGTTGATCGCGTTGCCGTACCCGTTGTCGCAGTCGGCGATGACCGGGATCCCCGACGCTTCGACCATGTTGGCCGCCGCACGAAGGTTGTCGGCCATCGTCAGGATGTTGGCGTCCGGCACCCCGTGGGAGGCCGAGATCTCGAACCCCGACGCCCAGACGGCGTCGAGCCCCGCCTCCCGGACCAGGATCGCCGAAAGGCCGTCGTGCGCGCCTCCCGCCAGGATCGGGCCGGGTCGGCCCATCCGTTCGCGCAAGAGGCGGCTGCCTTCCATGAAGAGACCTCCTTGCGGACGGCGACGCGGCCCGCGGATCGGCCGCGCATGGTAGCCCTTGCGCCGTCCGGCGGGCCCCTTCCAACGAAACGTACCCGGTGACCGGCCGAGACGGAACCCGGCGCGCGTCGTCGGCCCGGCCGCGCGCCGCAAACGAAACGGGCCCGCTTCGCACCGTGCGAGGCGGGCCCGTGAGGGAGGAAAGTCAGGAGGAAGAGACCGATGCGCGACACGCGACCGAGGTCGCGCGTCCGAAAGAGATGATTCGGCCGGGCGGAGGCGGCGAGGTGGGAGGGAAAGAGGGAGGGAGGAGGGGAGGGAGGAGATCTCGCCTGCCCATTCCCGCCCGGCCGATCGAGGGCTCCCGCGCCCCCCGCGGATGTCGAGCATCGCGGAGGGCGCGGGCAAAGAGACCGAGTCGAGGCGCGGGGCGCCGTGGGAGGGAGGGGAGGGAGGCAGGGAGGGAGGGTGGCGCCAATCGGCGCGCCCAACACGGTCTCGAAACTGGTGGAAAAGAGCGGAACCGAGCCGGGCTCGGCGTTGCCGAGAGGCGCCGAACGGTTCTTCGCGCGACCCTCGACCTGACTTGTTGGATGAGGCAAGCGAAGGTCGTGCCAACGGGCGGGATCTCCCGCGCGGGCGGCATCTCGGCGCTGCGAGGCCCGGGAACTCGGGCCGCTGTCCCCACCCGAGGACACTCGTTCCCCGGAAGGGGACACCCGGTGCGCCGTCGAGGCATCACGCCGCCGACATGGGCGCGTCGTCGCGGCACGGTCGTTCTCGGGCCGCCGCACGCGGCGCTGCGCCGTGCGGGCTTCGGGCGTGCGGCGTCGCACCCCGCACGTCTTCTTTCCGGTATCGACGGTGGGCGCGCGCACGTTCTATACTCCGGAGCCGCTCGGCGGCAGTTTGGAGGCTTCGATGCGCGCTCGCGCCCGTTTCGCGATCGTGGCGCTCGCCGCGGCGGTGCTCGCCGTGCCGGTCCGCGCCTCCGCCGAGGATGTCGCCGGCGACTCCGAGGCGACGGTTCGGGCGCGTCACCTCCTTCGCCGCGCGACGTTCGGCGTTCGCCCGGGCGATGTCGAGGCCGTCGTCCAGGTCGGCATCGAGGCGTGGATCGACCGCCAACTCGACCCCGCCTCGATCCCCGATCCCGAGGTGGACCGGCGCCTGAAGGACTACGAGACGCTCCACCTGACGACGATGGAGTACCGCGACCTGATCGACGGTGCGGCCGCGATGGGGGGGCCGCAGGGGCCGCCGAAGCCGGGCGAGGATCGCATCGAAATCGCCCGTCGCAACCAGGCCCGCGCGAACCGCCTGCGCAACCTCGGTGCGGCGGAGGTGCCGGCGAGCGTGCTGGTCCGCGCCGTCTACAGCAACCGGCAACTCCTCGAGGTGATGCGCGGATTTTGGCGCGACCACTTCAACGTGGACATCTCGAAGGACGACGTCCGCTACTACGTCGCCGACTGGGAGCGAGATGTCCTCGGACGTCACGCGTTCGGCCGATTCGAGGACTTCCTCCTCGCGACGGCAAAGCACCCGGCGATGCTGTTCTATCTCGACAACCACGTCTCCCAGGCGCCGCAGGCGCGTGGTGACAAGGTGTTGAGCGGACGCGAGAAGTCCGATCGCACCGGCGGGCTGAACGAGAACTATGCGCGCGAACTGATGGAACTGCACACCGTCGGCTGCGACCGCGGATACGAGCAGAAGGACGTCATCCAACTCGCGCTCGCGCTGACCGGCTGGTCGATCGGCGGCGGCGAGGGCGATCGCGGAGCGTTCGTCTACCGCGAGTCGTATCACGCTCGCGGACCCAAGCGCGTCATGGGCAAGACGGTGAAGGGCGACGGCATCGACGAGGGCGAGGACATCGTTCGCCATCTCGCCGGTCACAAGAACACCGCCGAGTTCGTCGTCGGCAAACTGACGCGCTACCTCGTCGCCGACGATCCGCCGGAGCGTCTCGTCGAGGACGCGGTCCGAGTCTGGATGAAGTCCCGCGGGGATCTGAAGGCCGTCACCCGCGCGATCCTCACCCACGAGCTCTTCTACGACCGGTCCGTTCGCCTGGTCAAGGCGAAGACCCCGTTCGAGTTCGTCGTCAGCGCGCTCCGCGCGACCGGCGCCGACGTCAAGGTGCCGCAAGCGGTGCTGTCGCGAATCGCCGACATGGCGCAGCCGCTCTACCAATGCGAGGACCCCACGGGGTACAGCGACGCGGCGATGGACTGGATGGATCCGGGCGTCCTCGCCGTGCGTTGGCAGTTCGCCTACGACCTCCTGCACGGTCGGGTCGCCGGCGTCGGGCTCGACACGAGTCCTCTCCGCGAGCACGTGGCCCAGAATCCCGAGATCTGGGAGTACCAGCTCGTCGACACGCTGCTCGCGGGCGAACGGCCCGGCTCGCTGTCCATGGCGCCGTTGCGCCGCCGCGTCCAGACGCTGCGCACGACGTGGCGGACGATGAAGCCCGACGCGCTCGAGTCCGAACTCGGCCGCCTGGCGACGCTCGTGCTCGGATCCCCCGAGTTCCAGCGCCAATGACCTCCTTCCCCATCGGAGCCCGTCCATGACCACCTCACGCCGTGAGTTTCTCGCCGCCGGAGCGGCCGGCGCCCTCGGCGCCGCGGGCCTCTCGCTCGGCGGTCCCCTGGCTCGTCGCGTGTTCGCCGCGCCCGAACGCGAGATCGCGCTGAAGCAGACGCTGGTCGTGCTGTTCCTGCGGGGCGGCCAGGACGCGCTGAACACGCTCGTCCCGTACAGCGACGGGCTCTACTACGACATGCGTCCGACGATCGCGGTGCCGACGCCGGACAAGCCGAACGGCGCGATCGACCTCGACGGGACGTTCGGCCTGAACCCGGGCCTTGCGGGCTTCAAGACCCTGTGGGACGAGAGGATCCTGGCACCGGTGTGCAACGTCGGTCTCGGCCACCCGTCGCGCAGCCACTTCGCGTGCCAGGACTTCATGGAGTTCGGTGACCTCGGCAACGCACCGCGTCGCGGCGGCTGGCTGAACCGCTACCTCGCGGCGACCGCACCCGCCGGCGCCGAGCCGGGCGAACTGCGCGCCGTCGCGCTGCAGGGCCGTTTGCCGCGATCGCTGCGCGGCCCCTACCCGGTGCTCGCCGTCGATCCGGCGCGGACCTTGCGCCGCCAGGGCGAGGACGTGCTGGATCTCTTCGCCGACGTGTACAAGCGCACGCCCGGCATGACCGGCCCGGAGATGGGCGCCGAACCCGGGATGGGGACGGACCTCGCGGGCGAGGACGACCTCGTCGGCAACGGGCGCACGACGATCGAGACGCTGCGCCGCCTCGAAACGATTCTCGCGGAGAAGCCTGCCGGCAAGGAGGCGACCTACGCGGCGTCGCTCGGTTACCTCGGTCAGCAACTGCGGATGGCCGCGCGGGTGATCAAGAGCGGTCGCGGCGTCGAGGTGATCGGGCTGGACTGGAACGGGTGGGATCACCACATCCAGGAGGGCGGCGCGGCGCCGAACGACCTGATCCGTCGGATGCTGACCGTTCTTGGTGACTCGCTCGCGACCTTCTACGAGGACATCCGTCCGATGCGCTCGTACGTGACGACGGTGGTCATGACCGAGTTCGGCCGTACGAACCACGAGAACGGGAACTTCGGCACCGACCACGGGCACGGCGGCGCGATGTGGGTGATCGGCGGCAAGGTTCGCGGCGGCAAGGTCCACGGCGAGTGGAGCGGTCTCGCGGCGGGCAAAACCTACGAAGATCGCGATCTGCCCGTCACGACGGACTGGCGGCAGGTGCTCACCGAGATCCTCGGCGACCACATGAAGCACACCTCGCCGACGTCGCTGTTCAAGGGCTTCACGCCGACCGAGAAACGACTCGGGCTGTTCACGTCGTAACCGCCTGCGCGTCGGTCCGTGGCCTGCTCAGTGGCGCATCAGGTCGCCGCCCAGGTCGCGGGGCACGATCTCGCCGCCGAGGCGGATCGAGAGTGCCGGTTCGCCGTTCGGCACGAGGGTGACCTCGACCTCGTGCGCCCCGGCGGTGAGGTACGTCTCCGCGTAGCCGGCGATCGTTCCCTCGAGCACGCCGTCGAAGACGACCTCCCCGGAGACCTCGATTCGCACCGTGCCGGGGCCGACGATCGCCCATTGATAGACGCCGCCCGTCGTCACGACGACATCGCCCGTCAGCGTGACGCGCTTCACCTCTCCCTTCGCCGCGTCGCCGAGTTGCGCCGCGAGTCGCTTCGCCCCGCTCGGCGCCAAGTCCTTCACGACCAGGCCGTCCTTCGTCCCGTTGGCAGCGACGACGGTCGCGGCCCACCCCGCCTTGCCCGACACGGGCGGAGGACTCTTGGCGGGGGGCTTTCTCACGGGCTTCTTCGGGGCGCGCGGCGCCTCGGGGGCGACCACGTGGACGTCCTCGATCGGGCTGCGCACGCCACGACCCGCGGTGCTCATCCCGCGCACGTAGAGCGGCACGACACCTCGGCCGAGCACGTGCGCGGGGATGTCGATCTTCCAGCGGCCGCTTCGGACGGGCGCCTTCGCGAGGACCGCCGTGCCGTGATGCAGGGCGATCTCCTTCACGTCGCTCGGCGCGCGGCCCGAGAGCTTGACGTCGTCGCCGAGCGGCGTCGGCTTCTTGGGGATGACGAGCGTCGGTCGGTCGGCGCCGTTGGCGACGACGAAACGGGCGCGACCCTCCGATCGGGTCTCGACCTCGTCGTCCACGATCGCCGCGACGTGCAGTTCGTGTCCGCCGTCTTCCAGGGAGGTCGTGTCGAGCGGGATCTCGCCCAGCGCCCCCGCATGCACGAGGCGACCGTCGACGTACGCCTCGACCCGGGTCGGCGCGGGGCCACTCCCCTCGCCGACCTCGATCGCCACCGAGACGGTGCCGGACCACGGTGACTTGGCGTCGCTGCCCGCGAACGCGACCGTGCGCAACGCCGCATACGGGCGCGTCAGCGGGTCACCGACGATCAGCAGTTGGTAGGGCGCGACGACGCTCTGGTAGAAGGCTTCCGCGAGCGAGCAACCGTCCGCGTAGTGGACGTGCAGGAACGGCGTCGGGAACTTCATCCAGATCGAGAGGGGTTCGGCGACGGTTCCGCTGCTCCCCGCCGCCCCCGCCTCGAGGAACGCCGTCAACTTCGTCTGGCCCGAGCCGTCGAGCTTTCCCCCGAACGAGGTGAGGTGTTCGGCGATCGCGCCGGGCAGCATCGTGCTGCCCGACTTCGACCAGTCGAATCCGGCGATCCCTGCGACGATGCCGATCGCGTCGGCGGCGTCCTTCGGAAGGACGCCGTCCTGGCCGTCCTCGCCGGCTTTCAGCACGACCGCCTTGCGCCCGCGCTCGGCGAGGGCCGCGGCCGTCCGTTCGAAGAAGGGCCGGCGGGTCTGCGCCCGGACGTCGGGGTGGTCCATCAGGTACACGGTGCCCGTTGGCATCGTCGCGTCGGCGCCGACCGACTGTTCGAGACTCGCGAGGATGGCGGGGACCGTCTGCCCCTGGATCCCGTGCCACGCGAGCATCGTCGCGAGCCGATAGCGGTCGGGACTCGTCGCGAGTTCCTCCGCGTCGGGCTGCCTGATCACCTGTCCGCGGTCGTACAGGTACGTCGATCGAAACCCGCGGCTCGCGAGCGGTCCGCCCGGACCGGTGAAGCCGTAGCGATTCGTCTGGAGTCCCGCGTACGCGACGTCCTTGGCGAGAACCCGTCGCGCGAGGAAGGTCGCGCCGGTCAACGACAGGTGGGTCGGAACGCGGTTGACGGCATCCGGCGCGGCGCCGTCGGACGCGAAGTTCGCCGCAAACGGAAAGTCGGTCGAGTAGGTGATCGTATCGATGTCGTCGTCGAGCCCGTTCTCGACGAGCCACGCTTCGAGCGGTGCGAGGACGCGTTCACGCAGGAGATCGACCGTCGTCAACTGTCGGTGGGGGATCCCGTGCAGGCGGCAGATGTGGTGCGCGGGGATGCCGCGGCGCGCGGCGTACTCGTTCGCGATGTGGAGCGATGTCGGCGAATCCGCGTTGACGACGATCGCCGTCCGGCTCGCGCCGCCGCCCGCGTGAGCCCGGCCCGAGGCGAACGCGAGGAGCGCGCACAGGACGATCGCCGCGCCCGCGGCGCGCGACGGATGGCGGTTCGGGGTCGGCGGACGCATCACCGGGGGATCGTCCCCGAGAAGCCGTACCGACCCAACCCCCGCCGCGCCGCCGTCCGGCGTCCCTCCCCGTGCCGCCGGGGTGTGGACGCCCGTTCGAGCGTTCGGAGGCCTCGAACTCACGGACATTCGGCCTCCAGCCTCCCGTGCGATCCGCTGCTCCTTCCGATCGCCCGCGAGGACCGTCCCACGCGACACCCCGGGGGCGCGGCAGGCGACCTGTTGGAACAGGGTCCAAGCGTGCCCCTCAAGGGAAGGTCACGCGGGGCAAGGCACGCTCGGCGCCGTCGTCGATCTCGAAGTAGTCGCGTTTTAGGAAGCCGCCCATCGACGCCAGGATGCTCGACGGGAAGCTTTCGATCAGGTTCGCGAGATCGCGGACGTTGGCGTTGTAGAAGCGCCGTGCGCGCTGGATGCGGTTCTCGGTCGTGGCCAACTCCTCCTGCAGCGCGAGAAAGTGGGCACTCGCCTTCAGGTCGGGATAGCTCTCCTTGAGCAGGAAGAACTGCCGCAGGGCGCGCGTCAGCAGGTTCTCGTCGCGGGCCTGATCGACCGGTGAGGCATGCGGGGACGCGGCCCGGTTGCGCGCCTCCACGACGCGGGCGAGCGTTTCCTGTTCGTGGTCGGCGTAGCCCCTCACCGTGGAGACGAGGTTCGGAACCAGGTCGTGGCGACGCTTCAGTTCGGTGTCCACGCCGGACCACGATTCATCGCAGTGGTTACGGGCTCGAACGAGTCGATTGTACGTAACGATCGCCCAGATCATGACCAGGAGCACGAAGGCGCCGCCGACGACGAGCGGGACCGGCATGTCGGCGGCGCCGAGCACGAGATCGGCGGGACGGTGGGGCATCGGGGTCTCCTCGGTCGATACGGACGGCGCGGTCAACCTACCGCCGGGCTCCCGGACCGGCTACGCCAAGCGACGTTCCTGCGCGATGTCCTTCGGTAGCGAGTCGATCAGCGCATGCCCGAGTTGCATCGCCTCTGCATAGACGTCGGGCCCGAACATACCTCCGCGCCGGAGAAGAAGGTGCCGGCCGGACATCTCGATCTGGAAGCGGGGAGATCGCAAGAGGAGGTCCATCACGCCCGTATGGATCACGTCGTACGCCCAGCGCCGATCTCGCGCCTTCACATGGAACAAACGACTGAACTCGTTGCTTTCGAAGTCGATGTCATCGAACCCGAGGGCGCCGACGATCTTGTCGAACCACGACTCGCTGCGGATCGAGAGGTCGGACAGGGCAAGCCCGCAGTCGATGACGACGTTCGACGACCAGTGGTGGTGCGTTTGATGGCGCCCCTCCGAATCGGTTGATGTCGTCTCGTAGTGGTGGTCGAAGCACCAACTCGGTCGCCCCCGCATGGCCCCCGAGGCGATGTTGGCGGCGTAGCGATTCGAGCCGGTCTGGAAGCACGAAAAGGGTCCCAGCCTGCCCGTGAGCGTCGTATCCGCGCCGACGTGGAATTCGAAACCGATCTGTCGGAACCATGCGCCGAACGCCGCCTGACGTTGCCGCGCGCGGCGGCGCGAGGCCAGGCCGCCGACGACGACGAGGACGGCGAACACGACGAACAGCCCGATGGGCGCGACGAACATGCCGTCGCCGAGGAACGTGAAATCTGCGTGCGGCAAACCGCTCCCTCCCGTTCGGCGCCGAGTGTACGCGGCGCAGGACGCGACGGGTTGACCTCCCGCGATCCGGCGGGCACCCTGCGCGGGCCGAGCGGGGTGGGCCTCGGCCAGGCGACGGAGCGGGCGGAGGTATCCGTTCAGGGGGTCTTCGGCCTTTCGAACGTGCGGCTTCGCAGATCGGGGGCGCTCAGGCCGCCGTGTCGGGCTAGAGTGGTCCACCACACGTCGCCCTCCACGGCGACCTTCCGCTCCCCGCCTGCGAACCCGGCCCGGCGGTGAACGCCAAGGGAAGGCACGCCTTGGGTGCTTCGGATCGCCCCCTGCGTTGCGCGCGAGTGCCGGGCCTGAACGGTTACCAACTCCCGTATCCGTTCAGGGGGTCGCTGACCTTGCGGATGTGCGGCTTCGCAGATCGGG
>CAZPGF010000023.1:0-31676 GCA_964586025.1 uncultured Planctomycetales bacterium | reverse complement strand
TCAAACCTCCTTCTCATTCCACACATTTCCCCTTTTCTCCAAGAGGTTCCCGGCGACGCACTCTTCCTGGCAAGGCGAGGCCCTCCGCACCCCGTCCGATCACCGCCGGGCGAGTGAGCAAGGAAAGGACGGTGCATCGCGATGCACGATCACGGCGCGTTGTCCCAAGAGACACGCGAGACGATCGAGCGGTGGGTGTCCGACTTCATGGAGCGTCCGGCCGCGAGCAGCGGTGCGGGGCGCATCGGACCGGCCGCGCCGGATGTCCTCGCGTCCTTCCTCGAAGGCGCCTGTCACAGCGGTCACGCGCCGGCCGACATCGACGCGCACGACGTCGCCCATGCGTTGCTCGACCATGTGGCGACCCTCGACCTCTCGCGCGGCGCGCACGACGCGGTTCCGTCGTTCGTGGCGTCGTTCCTCGGCGATCTCGAGGATGTCGGTCGGCTGGCGGGTGGGCGGACCCTCGCCAACCAGGCTCGCGCCATCGAAGCCGCCTATCGCGAGCGTGTGCTGCGAGGGGTCCGCGTCGAGAGGCGAGCGGCGCCCAAGATCGGTCGCAACGACCCCTGCCCCTGCGGATCGGGGAAGAAGTACAAGAAGTGCTGCCTCGCGTCGCTGGGCCCGTAGGCGAAGACGGGGCGCGAGCCAGCCGAACCAGGGCATCGGACCGGCGACGACCCGGACGGAACATAGCGGTCGGTCGGCTGGTCCATGATCGGGAGGCGGCCGCCCTGCGATCGCGGACCGATCGACCGCCTGACGTCACCGGGAGCCGAGCGACATCATGCCCCGAACCGCCCCTTCCCTTTCTCCGCGGCGAATCGTCGTCGCGGGACTCGCCGTCCTCGCCCTGACGTTCGGCGCGGTCGCGACCTCCCGAGCCGACGATGCGGCAAGCCATCGCGGCGAACGGTTGAACGCTCGTCTGATCCTCGACCAGGCGTTCACGACGCCGGGCGCGACCCTTCGCGCGGGCGTGCTGCTCGAGATGAAGGACGCATGGCACGTGTACTGGCGCGAACCCGGCGAGTCAGGGCTCGCACCGACGATCACGTGGACGCTGCCCCCCGGATGGCGGGCCGGTCCGATCGCCTGGCCCACGCCGAAGCACCATGCGTTCGAAGGCATCCACTCCAACGTGTACGAAGGCCATGTGCTGCTCGCCTGCGAAATGCGGGTGCCCGTCGATCACCCCGCGTCGGTCAAGGAGGTCGAGATTCGCGCCAAGGTGGACTGGCTCGTCTGCGACGACGTCAAGGGTTGCTTTCCCGGCGACGCGACGCTCTCGCGGAGCCTCGCCGTTCGCGACGCGATCCCCGGGCAGTCCGCCGACGAGGCCTGGTTCGTGGAGGCTCACGCCCTGCTCCCGAAGGCCGCGCCGGCGGGGATGCGCCTCGAACCTAAGGAGGACGGCGCGGCGTTGACGGTTCCGAACGACGTGCTCCCGCTCGCCGACGGAACGTCGGTGGAAGCCGTGTGGGCGACCTGGACGTCGTTCGATCTGAACGCCACGCCGCAGTTCGCTCGCGACGCGAACGGCGTCACGATCCGCTGGCCGTGGCGTCGTGGTGCGCGCGTCCCCGATCGTCTCGACGGCATCGTCGTGTTCGGCGACGAAGGACGGCGCGAGGCCTTCGCGATCCGATCGGGCGATCCGGAGCCCGAGGCGGCGCCGACGCCATCCGCCGAGCCGGTTGCCGTGCCGCACGCGGAGCCCGCGCCGGAGGAGCCGTCCGCACCGGACCCGTCGCCCGCCACGCCGCCGACCGACGATCCCGATGCGGACGACCTGTCCTGGGCGGCCTCGTGGGAGCGCTACGGTTCGACCGCGGTCGATCGCTCGTTGCTCGTCGTCGTGCTGTTCGCGCTGCTCGGCGGGTTGATCCTCAACGTGATGCCGTGCGTGCTGCCGGTGTTGTCGTTGAAGGTCCTCGGCTTCGTCGATCAGGCCGGAGCGGACCGCCGGATCGCGCGTCGGCACGGCTTCGCCTTCGGCGCCGGCGTGCTCGTCTCCTTCCTCGCTCTCGCCGGGTTGTTGCTGGTGTTGAAGGGGCTCGGCAACGAGATCGGCTGGGGCTTCCAGTTGCAGGAGCCCGGCGTCGTCCTCGGTCTGGCGGTGCTGATGTTCCTCGTCGGCCTGAACCTCACCGGCGTGTTCGAGGTCGGCGCAGGCGTCGCGGGTCTCGCCGGGCGCGCGGCGCACGGTGGATCGCACGGCCGTCTCCGGGGCTCGTTCGGCACCGGCGTCCTCGCGACGGTGATCGCGACGCCGTGCACGGCGCCCTTCATGGGCCCGGCCATCGCCTACGCGATGACGAACCCCGCGATCCACTCCCTGCTCGTGTTCGCGTCGATCGGCATCGGCATGGCGTTGCCGTACGTCGTGCTCGCCGCGTTCCCCGGGTGGTTGCGTTTCCTTCCTCGTCCAGGGCCGTGGATGGAAGCGTTCCGCCAGGTGATGGCGTTCCCGATGTTCGCCACGGTGATCTGGCTCGTCTGGCTGTTCGGTCGTCACACCGGATCGGTCGGCGTGACGGGCTTGCTCGTCGGCCTCCTCCTGGTCGCGCTGGGCGCGTGGCTGTTCGGACGGTTCGGGACGCCGCTGCGCGGTGCGGGCGTGCGGTGGATCGTCGGGCACGTGCTCGCGTTGCTCGTGGTCGCCGGCGGCGTCATGTGGGCGTGGCGGCGCGCCGACGTGGGTCGCGCCGAGGTCGCCTCGCGGGTCACGACCGCCCCGGAGGGCTGGGTTCCCTACGACGGCCGGCGGATCGTGGAGAGTCGCGCGGCCGGCGTGCCGGTGTTCCTCGACTTCACCGCCGACTGGTGTCTGACCTGCAAGGCGAACGAGTCGTTGTTCCTCGACACGGACGCGGTGCGAAGCGCCTTTCGCAAACACAACGTGCTCGCGATGCAGGGCGACTGGACCGCGAAGGGTCCTCGCATCACGCGCGCGCTCGATCGCCTCGCCGGGACGAGCAGCGTTCCGCTGTACGCGATCGTTCCCCCCGATCCGAAGCGCCCGGTCGTCATCCTCGACACCGCGATCACCGCGTCCTACATCGTGAAGGCGCTCGACGACGTGCTCGCCACGCCGTAGCCACCGCCGAGCGCCGCGGTCACTTCTTCTTCAGCCACGCGTCGAGGCCCTGCGGCGAGGCGAAGTCCTTGCCGGTGATCGCGCGGATCGCATCGATCAGCGCGGCGTGCACCGCGGGACGCGCCCGCTGCTTGTTCGGGTGGCCGAAGCGAACCATCCACTTCGCCTTGGCCGAGGCGTTGTCGCCGGAGAGATCGGTCACCCCGCCGGTCTCGTAACGGTTCGCCGCGGGGTACTGGTGGTAGAGGGCGGCGAGTTCCGGCAGGGCCCGTTCGTCCTTCGCGGCGGTGATCAGCACGAGCGCGCTGACGACGACGTAGTCGTCCGAGCTCTGCAGCAACGGCGAAAGGTCCGGTCCCTCGCCCGCAACGATCGCCCAGTGCGCCTCGCGCGCGGCGGCCAGGAGGGTCGCCACGGCGCGACCGCGACGTTCGGTCGCCTCGAACACCCGGCGTCCCTCGACCGAGTCGAGGTCGGCCTCTCCGGTCTTCGGATCGGTGCGGATGCCCGACTCGCCGCGAGCGACCCGCTTGCGCTCGCGGTCGGCTTCCTCGGCGATCCAGAAGTCCAGGAGCTCGGCGACCTCGGCGATGTGCGGAGAACCGACGAAGCGGCGCAGGACGTCGTAGGCGGCACACCGAACGAGCGGATCCTCCTCCTTCCGCAGGATCTTGCCGACCTCCTTCACCACGGCCTCGGCGTTGACCGCACCGAGGGCTTCGAGCGCGGCGACACGCTGGTCGGCCGACCTCGCGCGAAACGCCTTGCGAAACGTCGCGAGCGCGGCCTTCGTCCCCTCGGCGGTCGCGGCGGTCTTCGGCACCGGCTCCGGCTTCGGCGGCGCGTCGAGGCCGCGCCCCGTCCCGTCGGAGAGGGTTCCGGTGGCGTTGTCCCACTCGGGGTCGTCCCCGGGCTGGGCGAGACCCCGATCCGGCGGCGGACCGTCGGCGCGCGCCGTGCTCGCCACGACGCACGCCGCCAACATCGCACTGAGCAGGTGCGCGAGAAGCCCGACTCGATCGATCTGCATGGGGCACTCCCTGGGCGAGACCGACAGCGTACCGGCGACGCCGGCGCGGCACGCCCGGATCAGAAGCGCACGGTGATCTGGAACGAACCGAACAGTTCGCGACCCGCGCCGGGCACGATCGAATTCGGGGCGTGAACGAGGTAGACCTCCTCGTCGAGCGCGTTCTTCGCGACGATCGCCGCGTCGAGCTCCAGAGAGAGGCAGCCGATGCGACGGCAGGTGCGCCATCCGGCGCGCAGTTGCACGATCCAGTCGGAGGGGCTTCGAACGGTGTTCTCGACGTTCGCCCAACTGCTGCCGTGATACAGCGCCTCGGCGACGCCGTACAAGCCGGAGCGGTGCTCGTAGCGCACACCGGTATGGCCGAGCCACTCCGGAACGTGGGTCGTGTCCTGTCCGTCGTTCTCGCCGCCGTCGAACTCGGACTGCTGCCAGGTCACCGTCCCGAACGCGCGCCAGCCGCACAGCCGGCGCGAGCAACGACCGAGGTCCACCTCGCCCGTCAGGTCCACGCCGTACGCGTCGAACCCGCCGAGGTTCGTGTAGATGTCCGTCAGCGGATCGTAGTCGAGGAAGTCGCTGAACTCGACGCGCCACAGCGTGGCCGAGCCCGACAGACAGCCGCAACCGAACAGGTCCTTCCCGTTGACGCCGACCTCGATGTTCGTGCCGTGCTCGAAGTCGAGTTCCTGGTCGGGGGCATTGAAGTCGTAGCCCCACACCTGCGGCGAGCGGAACGAGCGATGCCAGTTGCCGAACACCGCGAGCTGCGGCGAGAGCTGGTAGCTCGCCGACACGCCCGGGAACACGTCGAAGTAGTCGAACTCCCGCGAGTTGCCGGTGATGTCGTCCTCCGCCGTCGACTCCGGGATCCACTCGACGCGGGCACCGGCGGTCAGGGTGAAGCGGCCGAACCGCATCGTGTCGTCCATCCAGAACGAGATGGCCTGGGTGTCGTTTCGCGCGTCCTGCGAGACCGTGCGCGGACCTCCGCCGATCGGGTCCTCGAAGGTGGTCCGATCGACGCGCTCCCAGTGGAACCGCGCCCCGTAGTGCAGCACGTGGTTGCACGCGATGCGCGTCTCGCCTTCGACTCCGGCCTCGGCGGAGATGTTGTCGCTGTCGGCGCTGCGGATCGCGGTGAACGGAGGACCGGCCGGCGGGCGCATGCTGTCGAGCGCGCGGTGGGCAAGGCGGTAGTGCGCGTAGGCCTCGATCCAGGAGTCGCAGTTCCACCGGTGATGCCAGCGCAGGGTGCCGCCGTAGGCCCAGCCGGACCAGTTCGCCTCGGGCAGGGTCAGGTTCTGGTTGCGGTCCTCGCGGTACTGGTCCCAGGTGAGGCGACTCTGCAGTTGGTGCACGTCGCGCCAGTGGAAGCCCTCGACTTGCAGCCACGACCGGCGACCGATGTCGCGGCGGACCTTCAACGCCACCTCCTGGACCTCGAAGTCGCTGTTGTCGCGGAACGTGGAGCCGTTGCGGCTGACGACCTGGGCGAGCCAGGACCACGGCCCCACCCGATCACCCACCTCGGCGAACGCCGACACGTAGCCGTGCCCGCCGATCGTGAGACGCGTCCGCACGAGCGTGTCGTCCGGTATGGGGGTCGTGAGGAAGTTCACGACGCCTCCGATCGTGTTCGGGCCGTAGCGCAACGCATGCGCCCCACGATGCACCTCCGCCGCCCAGATCCGCTCGGGCGAGAAGGGGAAGATCGAGATCGCCGTCCAGCCGTACGAGACCGTGCCGAAGTTGATGCCATCGACGTGGACGGCGGTGTATTCGGTGAAGCCGTTGTCCGGCATGCCGCGCACGCTGATCGACGGACGCAGGTGCTCGTCACCGCTGTACAGACGGCTCGAGACGCCGGGCAGTCGCGCTGCGATCTCGCCCATCCCGACGGCACTGGTTTCCTGGACGCGGCGGGGCGACAGCACGTCGTGCGAACCGCTGCGACGCAACGTCGGCGACGGCAACGCGAGCAGTTCGGAGCGAGTCAGGCCGTCGCGAAGGAGGTCGCTCGTCGGCGCGGGCGTCGTCGGGAGGGGCGCCGGAGGAGCATCCGGGGTGACATCGGTCGGCCCCAGTTCGACATCCGGCGGAAGGTCCTCCGCCGGGGCCTCGGCCTGCGGGAGTTCGGTCGGCGGCGCGCCGACCGGCCCGGAGTCCTCGGCCTCGTCGGCACGAAGGCCGCGTGACGTCGCGATCGCCAACAGGGCCAGCCCGATCCAGCCGAGCGCTCGGCCGGCATGCATCGATCCTCGGTGCGGTGTCGTCCCCCGCCGTGCACCATCGAGCCTGGTCGAAACCCTCATGTCGCCTCCCTGTCCCGCCTCGATCGTGCCACACGACCGCGCAGCGTTCTCGTCTCACCAGGCAATTGCCAGGCCGTCGGCACGACGTATCCGCCTCGATACAGAGGGTCCCGATTCGGACGCGCGGATGGCGCGCAGGGTGCGACGCACGCGGTAGCGACCCGTATCGTCGTCGATACGGCAGGTGGGAACGGGCGGGCCGCGCAGCGGCCCTCCTTTGCGGTGCGTGAGTTGCAAGGTGGCACGGATGCTTCGATCGACGCTTCGCTCACCGTGCCGCGCCCGACACCGAGTCCGGTTCGGCCTTCCCCTCGCTCTCGCCCTGGCGCTCGTCGTTCCGTTCGCAGGCCGAGCCGGTGCCGAGACGACCACCACCGACGAGTTGCGCGTCGGGATCGGCGCGCGGCCCGGCCCGCACAGCATCCTGACGCCGCTCGTCTACTGGGGCGGCTTCGTGACGAAGACCGCGTGCTTCGACGGGCTTTCGGAGTTCGGCGAGCGCGGCGAGCCGCTTCCGGGGCTTGCGGCGCGCTGCGACGTCACCGACGGCGGGCGGCACTTCGTCCTCCACCTGCGCCCCGGGGTGACCGCGCACGACGGCTCGGTGCTGGTCGCCCAGGATGTCGTGGATCACTTGCAGCGCTGGCGGGGCAATCCGGCGAACGCCTGGATCGGATCGACGCAACGCTTGCAGACGATTCGCGCGCTCGACGAGGCGCGCATCGAAGTGCTTCTGACCGAGCCGTGGATCTTCCTCGAAGAGTGCGCGGGCGCGATCAACCCCGCCTACGTCGTGGCCCCCGGTGCGTACGACCACGAGGGGACCTTTCGCACCTCGGTCGGCACCGGCCCATTCCGCTTCGTGAGGCACCGTCCCGACGAAGGCGGCGACACGTTCGAGTACGAGGCCCACGACGCGTGGTGGGGTGGGCGCGCCGGGGTGTCGCGCCTGGTCCTCAAGGCGCTTCCGAACGTCCCGTCGTTCACCGGCGATGCGATCTCGGCGTTGCGCCGCGGCGAACTCGATCTCGTCACCGATGGCAGCAGCCCGCGCCTCGATCGCGCCCTCGTCGCAAAGCTCGCGAGCGATCCCGAGCTCGTCGTGCACCGGGGCCCGGGATCAGCCACGACCTGCGCCGTGCTGAACTCCGCGTCGGGTCCGTTCCGCGATCTCGCGGTGCGCCGGAGGTTTGCCGCCGCGATCGATCGCGACGGCCTGGTCGCGGCGGTCGAGCACGGATTCGGTCGTCCCGCGCGATCGATGTTCGCTGTGCCCGCGTCGGGCTGGCCCGAGAGCGATCCGCCGACCGCCGTGTCCCCTACGGCGTCGTCGGACGCTCCGATCGAGTTGCGCCTCCTCCTCGGGTCGGGAGTGGAAGCGCGCGCGGAGGCGTACGCCGCGGCGCTCACGTCGCAGGTCGCCAAGCACGGCTTCGTGCTCCGCGTCGTGAGGGCGGCCAGCCGGGACGAGCTTCGCGCCCTGCAGGCGAGCGGCTCGTACGACCTGGTGCTGCGCGACACCTATGGGGTTCCCTACGATCCGTGGGTCACGCTGCAGACGTGGTTCTTCGATCGGCCGCCGGGTCGGACCGCCTCGAGCGGCGCGGCCGCCTGGTCCGACGCCCGCATGCGCGAGTTGTTGAACGCGGCCTTCGGCGCCACGTCGCCGGACCTGCGCCGTCAGGGCCTCGAGGCGGCGCACGCCCACCTGGCCGAGCAGACCGTCGTCCTTCCGCTCGTGGTGCCGCAGCAGGTGATCATTTCGCGGCGAGGCATCGAAGGCGTCCGCGCGGATGCGAACGCCTACGACCTGAACCTCGAGACGATCCGCGTCGTGGCGCCGATCGTTCGACCGGCCTCGGTGACGACATCGTCGGCGCCGGCGTCGGCGCCGACGGGCCCCGCGATCGCGACGACCCCGCCCAACGCGAATCCGCGAGCCGACGCCGTGCGCCTTCCCGCGGCGAGCGATTGGGATGCGTGGCTCGTGCAGGACAATCGGGGCGTGGGGATCTGGACCGTGGCGTCGTTCCAGGTGTTCGACCACCTCGGCGCTGCCGAGGTGATCGGACTCGACGACGCGGGTCGTATGCACGTGAACTGGTCGTACAGCGGCAAATGGACGCCGATCGACACGGTGAACGACGGGCAGTGGCTCGGCGGCCTCGCCCATGACGACCTCGATCCGCGCGTCCCGGGCAAGGAGATCTACACGGCGGGCGCGCGCGGCAATCTGTACCAGGTCACCGTGCCGCCGCGTGGTCGCGCGCTCGATGCACGACGCATCGCGTCGATCGAAGGACGTGAGATCAACATCCTCGTCGCGGGCGACTTCGATCTCGTTCGACCCGGACGCGAGTTGCTCGGGTTCACCGGACCGGGCGGACTCTTCGTCTTCACGCCGACAGGCAAGGACGGAACGTTCGAAGTCGCCCACGCCGGAGACACGCGCGGACTCGTTCGCGACGCGGTGGCGCTGCCCGTGACGGGCGGGATCTCGCCGACGGTTGCGACGGTGGCGCGAGACGGCCGACTCTCGCTGTTGACGATGCGGGACGGCCAGGCGACGTGGACGCATCTCGCCGAGGCGACGTCGGGGCGCGGGCGCATCGCGGCGCGACCCGGCCTGACCGCGGACGGTCCGTGGGTGTTGTACTCATCGCTCGACGACGGGCGCGTCGAGCGACACGAACAGCCGTCGCGCGACGCCTCGTGGCGAACCGAACTGATCTACGCGGGTCCGGCGGGCCCACGCGGCGTCGCCGCGGGTCGGTTCCACGAGGATCCGACGGTCGAGTCGATCGCGGTCTTCGGGTACGCCCGCAAGGTGCAGTTGCTCGAGCGCCGACCCGGCGGATCGTGGACCGTGACGACGATCTTCCGCGACATCGACAAGGGCCATTGGCTCGCCGCGGCGGAAGTCGATGCGCGAAACGGCACCGACGAGCTTCTGGCGAGCGGCTTCGGCGGACGAATCGTGATGCTGTCGCGTCCGCCGGCCTACGGTCTCGGCGGCGTCGCCGTGGACCCCGAGGGCGATCGCTGACGTCCCGGGCGGACTGCGGGACACTCCTCGAGGTGCCGATAGAGTCATGGGGCCCCGTCCGACGGGGCGCCGGAGGCTTCCATGCGCACCGTCGCTCACTCGTTCTTCGTGCTCGCCCTGCTCGCCGCGCCCCTCGCGTCGGCGGTTCGAGCGGATGCTCCCGAGGCGGAGGCGCCGAAGCCGCGCCTGGAGTCGGTGTGGTTCCGGCTCGCCACGGCCGCTACCGAGGCACAGGGCGCCGCCGCGCAGCAGGCGGTCGCCGCGCTCGAGGGCGTGGAGTCGTTCACCTGGAACGCCGACCGCACGGAGGCGAAGCTCGTTCGCCGCGCGGGCCATGTCGCGACGGATGCCCTCGTCGCCGCTCTCGCCCGGCATGAACTCCGGGCGTCGCCGATCGAGGTCGCGACGACGACGCTCGTGTTCCAGAAGAAGCTGCATTGCAACGGCTGCGCGGCGAAGGTGCGGCGCGCGCTGCTCGCCGTCGCCGGCACGAAGGAGACGGCGATCGCGGAAGATCGCGGCTCCGTCGCGATCGCTCACGAGCCGAAGGTCGCGACCGTTGCCCGACTGCGTGAAGCGGTCGCGGCGGCCGGATATCCCGCCCGCGACTGACAGCCCGAGCAGGATCGATTCCTCGCGCCCGGCCTACGGGTCGAGATGGAAGGGGACGAGCGTGCGGAACGCTCGTCCGGTCGCCGGGTAGCGCCACTCGCGCTCGGCCCAGGCACAGGCATGGCCGTCGAAGATCGGATCGCCGGAACTCGTGTGCACCTGGGCGGAGCGAATCCCTCCGTCCGCTTCGACCGTCAGGAGCACGACGACGGTGATGCGCGCTCGTGGTGCACGACGGCCCGCCGGAGGCGGCGGATCCGGAGCGCGGACCGGACGGAGGCCGCCGCCCCCTCCACCGGTCGGCGCGGGCGTCGCGGGCCGGGGTGACGGGGCTCGCACTTGCCGCGGCGCGACCGGCATCGGCGAGGGTGCGGGAGTCGGGGCGGCGCTCGTCGGCGGAGGCCCGACCGGCGTCGGTTCGATGGCCACCCGTCCGTGGATCGGCGTGCGCGGCGACGGAAGGACGTCCTCGCTCGGTCGCACCACCTCCGCCTGCGACGGCGGGGGCGGTTCGTCGAGCAGGTCGAACGTCGCCTCGTCGAGGCGATCGAAGGGGTCGATCGGCTCCTCGATCTCGGAGTAGGGCGACTCGAGGAGCGGGTCGTCGATCGGCTCGACCTCCTCGGGAGACTCGAGCATCTCGGTTTCGTCCCACGGCGCTTCGGCGAGGACGCCCTCGATCGGACCCGATGTCCCCTCGGTCCGGACGGAAACCGTCGCGAGCCGCGCTCCGAGCAGCCCCGCGGCGAGCACCACCGCGTGCAGCGAGAAGGAACCCAACCATGGCGTGACGCGACGAGGGGTCGCTCGCCGGTTGGATCGGGCGGGCCTCGGCGCTCGTGGCCGTTCCGAGAGGGCGATCACCCTGGGGGCGACGTCTCGCTCGGGAGAGAGGAGAGGCATCAGAAGTCGATCCCCGCGCTGACCAACACCGAACTCGGGGCGCCCGGGAAGATGCCCTCGGGCGCGCGGCTCGCGATGTAGGTCTCATCGAAGACGTTCGTCCACGCCGCGCTCACGTACCACCGGCTGCGCGGGATGCGCCACGAGGCCTTGAGGTCGAGGAGGAAACGGTCCCCGATCAGGCCGCGGCGACCGTCGGCGCTTCCCTCGCGCGTGTTCGCCTGATCCGCGAACTGATCGTCCGTGTACGTCCCGAGCGCCGACAGCGTGAGGCCGACCGGGAACTCGACCCGAACACCGACGAACGCCTGGTGCTCCGGCGCGTACGGCAGCCGATTGCCCTCGAACAGCCCGTTCGGCGTCACGTTCTCGGTGTCGAGGTAGGTGTAGCCGAGGTCCAGATAGACCGCCGTGCGGCAGCGATCGCAACGACCGGTCAGTGCCTGCGTCAGGTCGGCCGTGACGAGCGACTCGACGCCGAGGTGGCGCGTCTCGCCGGCGTTGACGACTTCGGTGCTCGTGCCGCCCGACTCGTTGTCGGGCACCACCTGGTTCTGGAAGTCGTAGTAGAAGCCGGTGACCTCGTAGCCGAACCAGCCTCCGAGTCGCCCGCGCACGCCGAGTTCGTAGTTCCACGAACGCTCGGCATCGAGTTCGAGGTCCTCGCCGTCCGACGCGATGGCCTGCGCGGTGCGCGGCGGGGAGAACCCGCGGTGCACGCCGCCGAACACCGTCGTGCAGCGGTTCGTCTGCCACGTGAATCCCGCGCCGGGAATCCACTCGAGATCGTCGGTCGATCCCTCGGCGATGGTGGGCACCCCGCCGGCGATCTCGGTGCGACGCCGCGATTCGATCGCCTCGACGCGCAACCCGCCGCTGACGGTGAAGCGGTTCGAGAGGTGGATCCGCTCCTGCGCGAAGAAGGCCCACGCATCCACCTCGCGGACGTCGCGGGCCGCGGTGACCGGATCCGCCCCAAGGGTGGTCCGATTGTTGCGCTCGTCGGTCATCGTCTCGGCATGGAAGCGGACGCCGACCTGGGACTCGGCGCGACGACCGGCGAGCGAATGCGTGCCGAGGAGTCGCGCCTCGACGCCCCACTTCTCGAAGTCCCGGTCGCGCGAACCGTACGACTCGCGGAGGTAGATCGCGCCACCGTCGATCGTCGTGTCACCGACCGTCTCGATCGTGTTGCCCGGGGCCGCCGCGAACCCCGCGTTGCGCGCGAAGTCCTGTCGATTCCAGTCGCGCGTGGCCTCGCTCCAGTAGCCCTGCACGACCAGGTCCCAGCAGCCGGCGAGGTGCTGCTCCCAGGTCAGTTGGGCGCTCGTCCAGTCGATCTCCAGCCGGTCGTAGCGGACCGGGTTCTGGTACGGGTCCTCGTCGTACATCCCTTGGGTCAGGCCGAGGTAGGTGTCCTTCGAATCCTGCGTGTAGCGGTCGACCTTCAGCGTGACGGCCGTGCCGCGACGCGGCGCCCAGCGCACCTTCGCCAACGTGTCGAGGAACTCGAAGTCCGAGTGATCGCGGTAGCCGTCACCCTCCTTGCCGACGGCCTGGATCAACCAGGACCACGCGCCGATGCGCTGGCCGACGTCGAGCACGCCCATCCGGTAGCCGTCCGAGCCGACGACGACGCGGGCACTCCCGTGCAGGCACGCGTCGCACCAGTCGAGGGGAGGGGTGATCAGGTTGAGGACACCGCCGACCGTGTGGGGGCCATGCAGGATCTGGCCGCTCCCCTTCAGGAGCTCGATGCGTCGCATCCGTTCGAAAGGCGGTACGTAGTACGCGGCGTTCTCGATGTACGGCGCGAACCCGGCGGGCACGCCGTCCTCGAGGATCAGCATCTTCTCGCTGCGGTCCGGGTTGAGGCCGCGCACGCCGATGTTCGGGATCAACCCGGATCCGACCTCCGGTCGGACCGTCACCCCCGGCAGCGAGCGCATGGCATCCTGCACACTCGTCACCTCCCGCTTGCGCAGGACGGGCGCGACCTCGACCACATGGACCGTCCCGGGGATCAGCGGCACGGCCCGCTCCGGAACGGCACCGACGACGCTGGTCGGAGCCACGCGGGTGCGCGCCTCGAGCGGAACGCCGGGGGCCCGCTCGGACGGAAGGAGGGGCAGGTCCTCGACGACCTCGGGCGCGGCGTCGGACGGGGCCTCCCCCGCCGGAAGGGGGGCGGAGGCGGGCTCGTCCGCGGACGCTGCCGCGCGGGGCGCGACGAGCAGGGCAAGGGCAAGCACGAGGATGCGCCGCGTCGGGATGGCGGTCGGGACGGTCTGCATGGGCTACCTCCGGCGTGCTCTTGTACTGACTTTGAGAACCATTCACAGAAAGTTCCGGACAGCCGGCGCGGCGGGAGGCCGATGGGGCTGGGCGCCTCTTGGCCCGGGACGCGCCGAGCCCGGGCTGGACCTATGTCCCCAGGCCGGTGCCCCAGCGGCGGTGGAGGGAGCGCTCCAGCGGCGCGAACAGGGCGCGGTCGGCGGCGAGTCCGACGAACACGATCACGGCCATCACCCCGAAGACCTGGTCCATCGCGTGCAACTCGCGCCCGTAGTGGAGCATCTGCCCGAGGCCGAATCCCGTCAGAACGGTGACGTAGATCTCCGCCGCCATCAGGGAGCGCCACGCGAAGGCCCAGCCCTGCTTCATTCCGGTCACCACGAAGGGGAGCGACGCCGGGAGCGTGACGCGCAGCGCGGTGTGCAGTCCCTTCGAGCCCATCGTGCGGGCGGCCCGCGCGTAGATCGGCGGAACGGAACGGATGCCGTGCTGCGTCGCGAGCAGGATCGACCAGACGGTGCCCATCACGACCACGAACAGGACCGCGGTCTCGGTCAGTCCGAACCAGAGGATCGTCAGGGGCGCCCAGCAAACACTGGGCAGCGCCTGGAGGCCGAGGGCCGCGACCCCGAGCGAGTCGTTCGCGGCGCGGACCCGTGCGCAGAGCATCCCGAGCGGCAGGCCCGCCGCGAGCCCGATCCCGTAACCGAGGGCGAGACGCCGCGCGGTCACCAGCGTCGCTTCGCCGAGCGAGCCGTCCGCGACGCTGCGTCCGAGCCAGGCCGCGATCTCGGACGGGGGCGGAAAGAGGTACGGGTTGACCCAGCCGCTCGCGACGGCGATCTCCCACAGCGCGGCGAGCGCCGCCGGAACTCCGAGCGCGAGGAGCCACCGCCGCACGTCACCCCTCCCCGGTCTCGGCGGTGCCTTCGCGCAGCGCCTGGACGATCCGCGTGGCGGTCTCCGCGACGCGCACGTCGTTCGGGTCGCGCGGTCGCGGGAGATCGATCGGAAACTCGGCGATGACGCGCCCCGGCCGCGGCGCGAGAAGCACGACGCGATCGCCGAGGCAGACCGCCTCACGAACGTTGTGGGTGACGAACAGGATCGTCTTCCTCCGTTCGGCCCAGATGCGCTGGAGGTCCGCGTAGAGCTGCTCGCGCGTCATCGCGTCCAGTGCGCCGAACGGTTCGTCCATCAGCAGCACGCGTGGATTCGGCGCGAGCGCGCGCGCCAACGCGACGCGCTGCCGCATCCCGCCGGAGAGTTCGTGCACGTGTGCGTCGGCGAACGCCTCCAGGCCGACGAGGCGCAGGTAGAAGGTCGCAACCTCCCTGCGCGCGTCGGCATCGAGGTTCGGCTTCAGCTCGAGCCCGAAGCAGACGTTGCCGCGCACGGTGCGCCAGGGGAACAGCGCCGACTCCTGGAACATCACCATGCGATCACGGCCGGGACCCGCGACGGGCGTGCCGTCCACGCGGACCTCGCCGGAGTCGGCGGTGTCGAGACCGGCGACCAGGTAGAGCAGCGTCGACTTGCCGCAGCCGCTCGGACCGAGGAGGCAGACGAACTCGCCCTCGCCGATGCGCAGGTCGATCTCGGAGAGCGCGACGACGTCGCGTCGCCCCGAGCGGTAGATCTTCGAGACGCCCTCGATCTCGATCTTGGTCGGCGCGACCGGCTTCAGTTCGTCGTCGAGCCGGGTCATAGCGCGGCCACCAGGCGATCGAGCGACACGGTGCTGCGAAGGAATCCCACGCTGCGTGCACGTTCGACGAACGATGCGAACGCATCCGGCGAAACCTCGGCGGTGAAGCGAAGCCGCGGCCAGCAACGATCGATCAACGCCTCGGAGAGCGCGAGACCCGTCAGCGCCTCGATCTCGGCGCGAACGGCATGCTTCGCCTCGTCCGGGTGTTCGACAATCCACGCGGTCACTTCGCGATGGGCCTCCACGAGTCGCCGTACGAGATCGGGTTCGGTCGCGACGACGTGCGCGCGGGCGACGAGAACCGTCGTGAGCGCGTCCCGCTCCTCGACGAGGATCGAGCCGTCGGCCTCCAGTTCGAGCCGCGACACCCACGGCTCGACGGTCCACGATGCGTCGAGTTTTCCGCGCTTGAACTCGGCGAGTTGGATCGAGTTGGGCGTCGGCAGGACGTGGACATCGCCGCCGGAGAGCCTCACCCGGAATCCCTGGTCCACGAGCCACGCCCGCGCCGAGACGTCCTGCGAGTTGCCGAACTGCGGGGTCGCGACGACGCGTCCCCGGAGGTGGCTCGGCTGCTCGATGCCGCTACCCCGGCGGACCACGAGGGCCGATCCTCCTTCGGCCGAGCCGGCGATCACGCGGACGCTCGTGCCGCGGGTGCGAAGGTAGGCATTGACCACCGGATTGGGGCCCACGTACGCGGCGTCGAGCGCGCCGGAGAGCAGCGCCTCCATGGCGCTGGGTCCGGCGTTGTAGACGTACCACTCGATGCGCTGCCCCGTACGCTCCTCCAAGAGCCCCGGCGCGGACCGAGCTCGGTGCCGTGCGACGAGGGCCTGCGCGTGCGTGACGTTCGGGAAGTGCCCGATGCGCAGGACGCCTTTGGGCCGCTCCGTCGGGCCACCGCAACCCGCGAGGAGCAGGGCTGCGACGGCGAGCAGTCCGCAGCGCATGGCCTTCCTCCGCAGGGGTCCGGTTCGACGAGCGGGTGCGGATCCTAGCGCGAACGCGTCGCGCGTTCGCGGTCTCCCCGAGGCCGCCTCGACGCCGATGCGTGGCTCGGCCCGCGCACGCCGCGCGGCTCGCCGCGGCGACCCTCACCGCACGGATTCGGCCTCCATCAGGCGGTCCACGACGTGGTCGGAGACATGGCGACCGTTCTCCGTCACCGAGAAGCGGATGGTCACGCGTCGTTCGAGGCGCTTCGTCGCACAGTCGTAGATCCACGCATGCTCGAAACTGAACTCGACGGACCGTACCACCTCGCGGACGACCGAGGCGAGCGTCGCCTGCGCCGAGCGACGCTCGAACGCGGAGACGATGCGTGCGTTCGCGGTTCCGAGGGCTCCTCGCGCACACGCGGCGTTCAACTCGGAGCGTGCCGGCTTCGGCGGCGTCTCGGCGATGGCCCGACGCACGACCGACTCGAGCGTTTCACCTTCCCCCAGGTCGAGTTCGCCGAAGTCGAACCACTGCAGCGTGCCTCCGTAGCGATTCGGGCGCGTGTCCTGAACGACCTCGACGCGGTTGCCGGAGATCCTCATGTGGACGCCGTCGGCGCGGATCGGATCGCCTCCCTCGCGACGGCGGAGCCAATCGGTCGGGATGTCGAGCGGTGCCGGCGGAGGGCGGGGGGAGAACGCTTCACGTGGTGCCGCATCGGGATCCGATGCCGGGTCCTGTGTCAGGTCCACGCCGAGGGACTCCCCGGCATGGACGACGCGGAGCGGTTCGGGCGAGGCGGCGGATCCGTCGGGGGCGGGATCGAGGCCATCCAGGACCTCTCGACGCTGCGCCTTTGCGTTCGCTTCGTGCCGAGCGATCCGCGCATCGAACGAGCGGTCCGGACCGACTTCGATCGTCGGGGCGGCCGGCGGGGCCCCCTTGAGGGAGAGATCGAGCGCGGCGAAGTCGAAGTCGAGTTCCTCGTACTCCTCGGTTCGTTCGAGCGAGTCGGCAACGAGGGGCTCGATCTCGGCGACGACCTGTCGAGCGACGGCTTGTGCGCGCTGCTCGGATGTCCCCTGGCCGCGGGCCTGCTCCGCCGTTCTCTCCGCGATCGCGGTCGTGTTCGGTCGGCCATCGTCGTTCGTGAAGGCCCAGATCGTCCAGAGCATCGCCGTGGCCGTGAACGACGGCGGGCCGATGACGGACGCGCGTTCCGGCCCGAGCGCGACCACCGAGAGCCCCGTGCCGACCGTCGGGCGCTCCGACCATGGGTCCGAGGAGAAGAGTTCCAGGGAGGGATGGCGGAGTCCCCGCGATCGCTCGAACGGGCCCGCCGCCGACAGCCTCTCGACCTCGACGACGACCACGCCGGGTGCGGGCGTCGCACCCGGCCCGCGCCACGGGCCTGGCGTCGTGACCGCGGGCGGACTCGACCAGGTCGGCGTCGCCCCGTGCAGCATGCCGGTCGGCAGGAACTGCGCGCGTTGCGAATGGACGTGATGCGCCGCGATGGCCAATTGCCGAATCGCGACGCCGCGCTCGTCCCTCGGTTCCTCGAGTGCGAGTTGGAGCGTCGGCGGCGGAGGCAGCAGGTCGCGGTCGGTGCAGTACGCGGGGATCTCCACGCGACCCCGCGAGCGCGGCGGACAGTGCACGCTCGGTGCGCCGACGACGACCATCGTCTGGGTGCGTGCCTCCCGTGGCACGGCGAGAAGGCCCGTGGGAATGCGCAGGAGGAGCGGCGTCGGCGACGGGTTCTCGATGTTCAGTTCGATCGCATGGGTGGTGCCCGTTCCGTTCGCGGTGACCCGAAAGCCCGGCGGCGCGCCGCCGAGGTGGGGCGCGTCCACGAGGAGGCGGTTCGGCACCGTCGTCGGAACCGACGGCGAGGGACGCGTTGCGGTGCCCGAGGCGGCTTCGGCTCCGACGTGGAACCGCAGGAGGTCCGAGGTGAGCGCGCCGCGCCACGTGCCCTGCGCGCCGTCGCTGTTGGCGTACACGGCCTGCACGGCGCGAGCCCCCGGCAGGTCGCGCTCGAAGGGAAGCTCGACCTCCAGGGTCAGCATGCGTCCCGAGGTGAGCATCACGGGGAGGCCCGCATCGGCCGGCGCACGCGATGCGGAGCGAGTGGGCTCGACCGGAACGCGACGTCCGTCGATCTGCATGGCGAGGCGAACGGTGCTTCGGGACGTTCCGCCGCGCGTTGCGATGTCCATCACCGTGAGCGGCGCGACCTTGACCGGGTCGCCGCCACGGTGAACGAGGTGGATCACGATCGGGAGCCTGCCCGCCTCGAGCACGCGATCGCCCGGCACGAGGTGCAGCGTGAGTACCGGCGGCGCCGCGGCATCGGCCCGACCGCCCAAGGCGAGCGTCGCCAGCAGGACGGCGGCCCATCGCCCGACTCGCCCGGCCGAACGTCGCGACCTGCGTCGCGACCCTCGCCCCCCGTCGGTTTCGGACGCCCGTGGATTCGCTCGCATCGCAACCCCCCGAGGAAGGCCCCCAGCGACCCCGCCGCATTCTTTCCCGGAAAACCGGTCGTTGACAAGGCCCTCGGCGTTGGGCACGTTCTTCCGGTGGCCGGGGCAGGGACTTCCATCGCCGCACTCCTTGCGATCGTCGTCGCGAGCATGGGCTGCGCCAGCGGCCTGTCGGGCCGCCACCAGGTCGTGGGGCAGGTCCGCTCCGCCGATCCGGAAGCCGTCGCGGCGGACGAGGTCGCGGCGTCACCGGACTTCGCACGCAAGCCGGGATCGGTGCCGTCCACCACGAGCGACGGTCCCTCGGAATCGTGGGGCCCGCCTCCGTCGCGGAACGCGCCGCCGTCGCTTGCCGCGCATGCGGCGCCTCGAGCGGCGGTTCACGCGGGCGCGATCCTCTTCGACCAAGGCGTCGATCTCGACGGCGATGTCGCGTTCGGCGCTCGCCTCGGAGGCACGATCGGCGGCGGGCTCCGCGCCGAACTCCCGTTGCTCATCGCGCCGGTCACGTCACGGCGCGCGAGTGCGGCGCCGCCCTCGACGAGCGCGCCGTCCGTCGAGTCACGCGATGGCGTCGTCGTGTTCGTCGAACCGGGGGTTTCACGTCGCCTGTCGGTCGGTGCGTTCGCGCGCCGAAGCACCCTCGACATCGGCGTCGGTGCGGGGATTGCGGTCTTCCACGACATCGGGGACGACGACATCGCGCCCTCGGTTCGTGCATCGGCGACGTGGCTCATCCCGATCTCGCCGCGCGTGCGTGCCTTCGTCGATGTCGAGTTGCGCGGTGTCTTCACGGACGTCGGGGCGGCCGACCGGACGTTGCGTCCGATCGGCTTCGCCGGTGTCGGTCTGTCGTGGGATCTCTGATGGGGCCCCGTCATCTGCTCGCCGTGTCGGTTCTCTGTGCAGGACTGCTCGGCGCATGCCGCCACGTCGTCGTGGCACAGCGATCGGACGCTGCGTCACGCGGCGTCCTGAACGCGAGGGGAACGGGTCGTACGCACGGCGTGGTCGCGTACGTGTGGATGACGACACCCGCGAGGATGTCGCTCTCCGCCGGCGACGTGCTCACCGTCCCGGACCAACCCGGCTGGCAGCGTTACCTCATCACGCAGCATGTGGTTGCGATCGATGCCGGCGCGCCGGTCGTCGTGCGCGGACTCTGTCTGGACGCGGATCGACGGCCCTGGCCGCGCGGGGTCGGCGCCACGGTACACGTTCGCTCGTTGCAGACCTGGGCGGAGGGTCGCGTCGAGCATCGGGTCGTGGCGCGGGCCGTGTCCGGTCCGGCCGCCGGGCGCGCTCGAGCGGACAAGCATTACGCTTCGCCCGAGGTGGCCGACGCAGACGACGTCGTCGCACAGTGGGCGCTCTGGCGCGTGACCCATGCCCTCACCACAAGTGACCTCGCCGCGACGATCGAGCGCGAGGCGCCGGAGCTCTCCGCCGAGGAGCGGGGCGCGCTCGTCGAGGCGGTGTGGTCGGCGTCGTCCGTGCTCCTGGAGGTCGCCGGCCGCGATGTCGCCGAGGAGGAGGGCATCGACTGGGCCGCGTTGGATCTCTCGCTCAAGTAGGCCACTCGTCGGGCGACGGGATGTCACAGAGTGGGACCTGCTTCAGTCGAAGAGGCGGTCGAGCACGAGTCGGAGCACGGCTGCGTCGGGCCGGGCGACGAACGACTCGTCCGATCGCGCGAAGGTGGCGATGACCGATGCCTGCGACGGGTAGGCCGCCGCGACCTCCGACCACTTCTCCGGAGGGCAGGGCAAGGCGAGGTCCGCGTGGGCCAGGCCGTGGCCGAACTCGAGTCGCGGCACGTCCCGATAGACCTGGGTTGCCACGCGATGGACGAGGAGGTGATGGGGGTGGTGGTACTCCCCGATCTCGTTGTGCGTCACCAGCAGCGAGGGGCGCAGGCGCAGGGCCCGAAGGCGTGACGCGACATCCGCATCGGCGATCGAGCACCTCGCCTGGCGTCGGTCCTCGCGGTCGTCCGGGAACCCAAGGAAGCGGATCCGCCGAGGGTCCGTTCCGAGCCGCGACTGCCACGCCCGCACCTCCGCGGCGCGCGCGGACTCGGCGGCATGGGTCGCGACGACGACCGTGAATCGATGACGTGCGGCGCGTCGCTGCAACTCGCCCGCGAAGATGGCGTCGTCGTCGGGATGCGCCACGAGGAGCAGCACCGAGAGGGGTCGGGGGCAGCGTGCGGGGCGGCGGGGCGCAGGACGCGAGGACGGCACGGCGTCACCGTACCCGCGCCGTGGTCGGCGGTCCGCGTCGGGTCGCTACCCTGTCGCGGCGTGCACGCGACGAACTTCCGCTTCACGTTTCTCGCGCATGAACCCGCCTCGGGACATCGCGCCGGGGCACGCGTGGACAGCGGGGGGGCTGGGTATGCCGTCGTTGAACAGGCGGAGGCGATGGCGCGTGTGCTCCGGGGACGTGCGCCGGAGGCGCTCGGCCCGCGTCTCGCCCTCCTGTGCCCGCGTTTGGCGCCACGCACCGTCCGGCCACGCGGCGTTGCTCTGGTCGAGTTCGACGCACCCGTGGGGTCGCTCGACGACCTCGCGCAGACGTTCGTGGCGAGCGAGTCGTGGACGACGCGCTTTCGCGAGGTGCTGGGCGATCGTCCGGTCCTCGCCCATCACCTGCCTGCGGCACGCGTCGCCGAGGCACTGGGGCTGCCGTTCCTCGTCATGATGCACTCGCTCTGGCCAGCGGTTCGCGCGCGATGGACGGGCGAGGCACCCGGCCCGAGGGCCGAAGCCTCGGCATCCCTGCTCGCGACGGCCGCCGCCGTTCTCGTCGGCACGCGGGCCGAGCGGAACGCACTGCTTGCCACGGCGCCGCCCGGGGTTGACGATCTGGAGCGACGCATCCACGTCGTTGGGTTGGGGATCTCGCCGTTCCTCGCGCGGCTCGCCCGACGGGGACGACTCGAACGACGGCGGGCGGCATGGCGCCGGCGACTGTTGCCGGGCGCCGCGCCCGAGGATGTCGTGCTCTACACCGTGGGGCGGTGGGTGCCGTACAAGCGCACGCTGGACCTGGTGGAAGCCTTCGTGCGTGTCGCAGCGTGTCGTTCCCGCCTGCGCCTTCTCCTGGTCGGATCGCCGACCGATGCCGACTTCGCCGCCCGCGTCCACAGCGCGGTCGCCGCGGCACCCGGCGACGTGGCCGACCGCATCCATCTCGTGGGACCGCAGCGTTTGGAGGCGGCCTCCCTCTCCGGCGATGTCCTGGTGCACCTGTCACGGGTCGAGTCGTGGGGGCGCAGTCTGGACGAAGCGGCGGTGATGGGGCGCCCCGCGGTGATCGCATCATCGCCGGCCTTGACCGAACGCCTCGGGCGTCCCGAGACGCGGGACGACCCGTCCCAAGGGCCACGTTGGATCGACGAGGACACGGACGACGCCCTCGATGCCGCGTTGTGCTTCGCCGCTGACGATGCCGACTGGCGTCGCGCCGCGGGAGCGGCTGCGGCCGCTCGCGCCGACGGGCAGAGGTGGGACGGACCGGCCACCGAGGTCCTTCGGGTGTGGGACCAGGTCGAGGCGAGGCATCGTGGCACTCGTTCGTTCGCTCCCCTGCCCCCGGCCGGCGGCGCAGACTCCGGTCCATGCGCCTCTTCCTGATCCGACATGCCGATCCCGACTACGAGCGGGACGACCTGACCGAAGCAGGTCGGCGCGAAGCCGCCGCGCTGGCGAAGCGAGTCGTGGAGGTCGCGCCGACGCACCTGTATGTATCGGCGCTCGGCCGGGCGCTCGCCACGGCCGCCGTGGTGGCGCGCGCGATCGGGCGCGAGCCGATCGTCGAGCCTTCCCTCAACGAACTGGACTGGCACGTCGAGCACGCACCGTGGGGGCGGCTCTCCGCATGGGACGTGCCCGGCGAGTCCGTGCGAACCGACGACGACCCGCGCGCCGCGCACCGATTTGCCGCCGACATCGCCCGCGTCCATGCCTTCTCGGACGCGCTGTTGGCGCGGCATGGCTACGTTCGGGAGGGGGGGCGTTATGCGGTCGCCGCACGCAACGACGACCGGGTCGTCGTCGTCTGCCACGGCGGCCTTGCGCTCACCTGGCTTCCGCACCTGCTCGATCTACCGGTCGATCGGGTGTGGTGTGGCTTCTGGCTGCCTCCGAGCAGCGTCACGACCGTCGTTCTCGAGGAGAGATCGGAGCGATGGGCGACGCCGCGGTGCGTCGGGCTCGGCGACGTGTCGCACCTCTATGCACACGGCCTGTTGCCGAGCACGAGCGGCCTCCACGGACGAGGCCATCGGCCACCGGGTGGTGCGTGAGGATGTACGCGTTCAGGGGGTCGCTGACCTTGCGGATGTGCGGCTTCGCGGATCCGAGGCGATCCGGCCACCGCGTCAGTCGGCGTCCAGCGCGCGGAACCGCTCGATGACCCGCTCGGTGAACGCCGCGTCGATTTCCCCGCGCAGCGCGCCGGGTCCCGGCGCCGGTGCGCTGGGGATGCCGGGGTTGGTGTTGATCTCGTACACCTGCACGCGCCCGCCGACGACGCCGTAGTCCACGCGACCGTAGTCGATCCGTCCCAGGCGGAACGCCGCATCGAGCATGTCCGCGTGGGGATTCTCGTCGAGGTAGGCGGCCTCGAGTCGCAAGGACTCGGCATCCACGACCTTGGGCTCCTTCAACATCCAATCGGGCCCGAAGAAGAGATGCCCCGGCAGAATCGAGCTGCCGATCCGCCACGCGCTGTACTTCCGAAACAGACCCCGCTCATCACGTTCACCCAAGAACTCGACGACGAGCCGTCCTTCACGACTGCGGCCCGAGCGGAGGAGTTCCTCGACGGCGCCTTCGAACGCTTCCTCATCGGGCAGCAGGGCCGACTCGGCGCCGGCGTGGTCAGACTCGGTTCGCAGGAACACGGGGTAGCGCCGGGGACGACGCGCCTCGGTCAGGCGATAGACATCGAAGTCGTTCACGCCGTGTTCGTGGAGCGTGCGGAGCAGCTCGTATCGCCCCATCGTGCGCAACGGATCATTGTGCAGGCTCCGCGCGGAACGCTTGGCCACCAGGGCGTCCCGAAACATGGCCCCCTCCTCGCGCCCGCGCCGGTCCAGCCGTTCCAGGTCGGAGAAGATCCAGTGCCCCGTCGGCGGCGTGGCCAAATCGTCGATCGGCCGGGGGCGCCGACGCGCCTCCCATGCCGCGTTGACGATCTTGCGCAGCGATCCGCCCACGATCCGGCGCCGCAGCGATCCGCCTCGCAGCCAGCGCTGCGTCTGCTCCCACGAAAGGATGCGAAGCGTCGGCGCGAGGGACCGACCCCACCCTTTGAGAAAGCGGCGGACCGTGTAGGGATGCTTCTCGCTGCAGACGTAATAGATCATCGGCTCGCGGCGTCACCGTCGAGGAATCGCTGCAGGGCCGCGTGGGCCTCGTGATCCGGCATCTGTCGCGGCGGACGCTTGCAGAACGCGGCGGACGGTGCCTCGAGCACACCGCCGATTCCGCGGTCGAGAGCCACCTTCGCGCATCGCACCGCATCGACCACGACCCCCGCGGAGTTGGGGGAGTCTTCGACCGACAGCCGAAGTTCGAGGTCCATGGGGACGCCCCCGAAGAGCCGACCCTCCATGCGAAGAAAGCAGATCTTGCGGTCCTTCTGCCAAGGCACGTAGTCACTCGGGCCGACGTGAACGTCGTCGGCATGCATCTCGCCGGGGATGACCGAGGTGACGGCCTCCGTCTTGGATCGCTTCTTCGACGCGAGGCGGTGACGGTCGAGCATGTTGAGGAAGTCGGTGTTGCCACCGGTGTTGAGCTGGTAGGTGCGGTCGATGCTCACGCCACGTCGCGTAAAGAGATCCGCGAGCGTGCGGTGCGTGATCGTCGCGCCGAGTTGCGACTTGACGTCGTCGCCGACGAGCGGAAGGCCCCGTTCCGCGAAGGCGCGCGCCCAAGCGGGATCACTGGCCAGGAACACGGGGATGCAGTTCACCAGTGCGAGTCCGGCGTCCAGCGCACACCGGGCATAGAAGCGGGCGGCCTCCTCGGAGCCGACCGGTAGGTAGAGGATCATCACGTCGGCACCGCTTCGGCGCAACGCGTCCGTCACCTGGGCGGCGTCCGGTTCCACGCCGTCCGCGACCACGAAACTCCGCTCGGGCGGGTGATGCTTCATGTGGTCCGCGACACCATCGAGGACCGGCCCGCGCATCACGACGACCCCCGTTGCCGGAAGGTCCGGGGCGAGCGTCACCGTGCAGTTCGGCGGCGCGAACAACGCGTCCCGCAGGTCCATCCCGACCTTCCGGGCATCCACGTCGAACGCGGCAACGACCTCCAGATCGCCCGGACGGTAGCCGCCCACATCGGCGTGGATGAGTCCCTGATGATCGTCTGGACGGCGGTGCCGACATGCGTGAACGCCTTGGACGAGAGCGCTCGCGCAGTTGCCGACGCCGACGATTGCGACCCGGATGGGATTGCCCGAACGAGAACGAGATGCGCACATGAGCGGCGGATGCTACTCCCCCGGTTATGGATCGCCACCACAGTTTGCGACGGGAGTCTCGGCACGGTGGGGCCGCACCGCCTCTTGGGTGTCGGCGCGTCCGAGAACGCTTGGCGCCGCTGGGCGTCCCACCATTGCTCCGTCTCACAGCATTCCGACGATCCGTGACGAGAACTCGACAACCCACGGGGCCCGATTCTACGGCCGTTGCCGGGCGAGTGCACGGCCCGCGGCCCGCGCGGATGCTGGCCCCATGCCCCGCTCCCAGCGCACCTACGACCATCGGCTTGTCCGCCTCGTCGAGGACACCGGCGATATCACCATCGCGACCGGCGTCGGCGTGCCCCGATCGACGGCCGCAGGCTGGCTGCGCCGCGCCGAGTGGGACGTCTGTTGCGCCAGGTGTGCCGCCGCCTCCGTGCTGACGGCGCACGGTTCCGGGTGGTCGTAGCGTCGGCCACGAACGCCCTCGCGGCGGGATCGTGGGGCCGGGGCGGGGTGCCCATCGGCCTCGTCTACGACGACGTCGGGGGACTCCACCCTAGCCACGGCCAGCACTGCCAACCTGCCCCGCGGCCAAACGCGAATGAGAGGTGAGTCGCAATCTACGACCTTCCGCCCCTTCGCCACCCAACCGAGACGCCTGATCGCCGGCCATGTCTCTGGTGACTATGTCCGAAACTTTGCTCTTGCCTGCGCACGACGGCGCACGTCCTTGCACGCCGCTGCCGAATGGTAGGGCTTGGGGGGGACACGGGCCCGGTCGCCGCAAGTGCGCGTGGTGGCGCAGGTTGGGGCAGCGACGTGCATCGAATGATGGCGGGAGTGACGGGACTCGAACCCGCGACCTCCGGCTTGACAGGCCGAGGAGCCGCGATCCTCGGGGCGCCTGAGCGGCCAGCAGCGCATGGCGTAAGTCGCGCAACGGCGCCGACTTGTGCGCGGGGTGCCTCGTGCGCTGTTCCGGCTTCGGTGACGTAGGGGCACCCCCGTACCAGCAAACCTGCTGGTACGGGCCAGAACGCGCTCTGGATCGACGCCCGATCGCGCACGAATCGCAGTCCAACCGCCTACGAATTCAGCGTGCTAAAGGCCAATCAGAGCACGAATTCGAGGACTTCGGTGTCCGACGCCGGAGGTAGATTGCGCCTCCGCAACGGAGGCATCGCATGGCCTGGCTTCGCTCTCGTATCGAACGATCTTCGGGACTCACGACGTACGCCATCGAGTGGCGCGAGGGCGGCAAGGTGCGCGCGCGCCAGCTCGGTCCCGTCACGGAGAAGGAGGCGCAGTACGAGCTCGCCGCCATGGAGGCCGGGAAGCGTTCGCGCCGCGCCGCGACGGCCGTGGACCCGAAGCGCGCCGTCCGCGAGTACCTGAAGCACCTGAAGGTCTCCGGGCGCCGCCAGGGAACGCTCGACCACGACGCCGACAAACTGAAGCCCCTCCTCGACGAGTGGGGCGAGAAGCCCATGGCGGCGTGGTCACGGGGCATGCTGGAGACGCTGCTCCACGACCGCGCGTGGTCCTCCTCCCGCGTCCGCCAGGCGCTCGGGGTCTACCGCCGGTTCATCGCATGGTGCCGCGCCGTGGGCTACCTGTGCGGGGACTTCGTCGGCGAGTTCAAGCCGCCCCGCGCCCGCCCCCTGGAGCACCGCGAGGCCCTCTCCGCCGACCAGTGCCGCCGCCTCCTCGACGAGGCCCGCGGCCACTACCTCGAGGTCCCCGTCGCCCTCGCGCTGTTCGCGGGCCTCTCGCGCGCGGACCTCCGGGCGCTGACCTGGAAGGAGATCGACCTGGACGCCGGCCTCATCGCGCGCCCTCGGCACAAGACCGGGACGCGCCTCCGGCTCCCGATCTCTGCCCCTCTCAAGGAGATCCTGGAGCGCAACCGCCAGCGCTCTGGCCCGGTCTGCCGCCGCCTCCCGGAGTCGGACTCTTCCCTCTCCAAGGCCCTCCACCGCCTCATGGACCGGGCCGAGGTCCCCCGGAGCGGCTGGCACCAGCTGCGCCACACGGCCGCGACGCTGCTCGCGGCCGCGGGGACGGACGTGGCCACGATCGGGCGGATCCTCGGGCACCGGCCGGGTTCGCCGATCACGCTGCGCTACCTGCACACGGACGAGGAGCGGCTCAAGCAGGCAGCGGACGCCGTCGCCCAGGCCGTGAAGCGCGCGTAGGCGGCCCCCACCAGCGCGCGGCGCGTGTTCGCGCTATGTTCGTATTGCTCCCACGGGCCGGATCGACTACGCTCTCCGTGGAGGTCGTCGCTGATGGCTGCACCCGGCAAGCGATCGAAAAAGGGCCGACACAAGAAGCAGGCGAGCGCGCCGGAGCACCGCAGCCGGACACAGGATCAGCGCGCACGAGAGATGATCCAGTTCTTTCCCCGCGCCGAACCCCCGCGCTCTCATGCGCCCGTTGGCGCTGGCAACGTAGTCATGTACCCGCGCGCCCGCTAGCGCGAACGGACAGGAGGCATCGATGGTCATCACATTGCTTCAGCACCAGTCGATCGTGCTGGCCGCGGGCCAGTCATTCGACCTGCCCTGGGTCGATTTCCCGGCGGAGCACTCGAACGCCCAGCTCGTCCTCGACGTCAAGGGAATCGACACGGGAGGCACCCTCAACGTCCAGCCCCAAGCTTCCTGGGACACGGACAACGAGGTCTCGATCGGCGGGCCCATCGCGCTGAGTATCCTCGGTGCCACGGTCGTCAATGTCGATGCGGTGTACGGCCCGCTCGGTCCCCTCTTCCGGCTGCGGCTGACCGGCGGAGCCGGCGGCGCCATCATCACCCTCTCGGCGTGGCTCACGCCGAAGTCCACGTAGCGGGGGGAGTGTTCGGGCGATGGGATCGCCGGCTCTCTTCGGCTCCCCTCCGCCGGAGTCCACCGACGCAGTCCCATCGTGAAGTGAGGCACCGCTATGGCGAAGAAAAACGTGAAGTCTGTCCGGATCTCCGTCAAGTGCGGCAGCCCGACTGCGCCGGGTCTCGATGGGAAGGACGATGCGATCGTCTGCTTCTCCGTGAAGTTCCCCGACTCCGCGCACATCGAGGTCTGTGTGGACGTCATCGCGCAGGGGAACAAGGAGGACGGCGCCGATGGTGACAATACCCCCGATATCATGGATAAGCTCGCGAAGGCGCTCGGCGAGAAGAAGAAGTCCGGAGAACTCTCAGAGGCCAACGCCGCCAAGATCAAAGTCCAGAAGAAGAACGTCGAGAAGTCTGGCGGTCGCACAGGCACGACGGTCGATTACCTCGGGCGGATAGTGGTCGAGGACGCTGAGTACGTTGACGCCGGCACCGACAACGGAAAGATCATGGTCCAAGCCGGCTCTGAGGGCGGCTACACGCTCAAGAAGCCCAAACGAAAGCGCGCCCGCAAGCAGCCGAAGGGCGGCTGGCCGAGGAAGGACGAGGACGAGGGATGGACTGATGTCCCCTTCATCTTGAGAGACATGTCGAACCGGCCCCTCGGGATCATAGCCCTGTGGACTGATGACGTCGATGAAGAGAGCGGCATGTCGCCTTCACCTCCAATCCTCGTAGCTTTCACTTATGTCGATGGCGACCCTGCGCTTCAATCGCGAGAGATTCGCGGTCGTCTAATCGCGGCGGGGATTGCGTACCGTCCCGACGGGGACTGGATCGTGCCAACCCACGAGGTCTCCACCGGACTTGAGGTCCGCCGCATATCGATCATTCCCGCGATCGATCCCCGAGATGTTTATGGTCCCTTCCCGTACTCAGTCCAGATCGGGACAGAGGAATCTGCGGCGGCGAGGCGCCCCCCCGTTGGGGTACAACCGCCCACAATGGCTACTCCCCGCTTCACCTTGCCGGCAGCTGCCTCTCAGTTCGTCGCGCCAGTCCCTGTCGTCGCAGCACAGTTCCGGCGGTCGGAAGTGTCGATCCCCGCACTTCGTCCCGCCCAGGTCGCCCCGAGTGTTCCCCTCCCCGAATTCCGCACTCTCGTCTCGGAGGAGTCCATCAGAGACATGGCGTCCGCTCCCGCACGGGCACCTGCGGTCGCATTGCCTCCTCCTGCGCTTCGCATGGGCGTCGTGGAATCGTCGCGTGGCGCGGTGCCATCGAAGATGTCCGTCCGCGCGTACGCACAAGACTCCCCACAGCCCGTGGCAGCACCGGCAAGTACACCCCACTGTCCCAACTGTAGCCCTGCCGCTCCGGGGCGGCCGCTGTCGGAGCAACCGTGATCTGTTTGAGGAAGACTGCGTCGAGCATGTCGGATCATCGGCTGAACGCGGTCTGGTTCTGGGCAATCGCCGCTTCGGTCATGGTGGCCTTCACTAGTTTCGACCTTGCTGCGCGAGAGGATGCGGAACTCGCCACGGTTGTGGTCCATGTCTCGCGGGAGGGTGAATCAGGCCGCCAGATCTCGGTCGGGGACGCCACTGTATCTCTCTGGCGCGGGCGCCAGCGAGTCCTTAGCGCCCGCACTGACGCGCGCGGGATCGCCCAACTTGACAGCCTATCTCCGGGCGACGTCACGCTGTCCGTGGAAGCCAGCGGTTTCGTCACCGAGTGGCGCCCGGCTTCACTGGAACCAGGGGAGCGGCTCGTCTTGCGGTTCGACCTTGCCGCCGGCAGTCCTATCGACGGGATTGTTGTGGATTCGGCGAGCAACTACCCGGTAGCCAATGCGTCGATCACCATCGTGCGCGGCACAGGTGACGCACCGGCGGCAGAGGACTCCTTTCTTGCGTACGGGCACGCGGTTTCCAATGCGGAGGGCAGGTTCCACGTCAATACGATCCCGAGCGGAAGATCTCTGCGCATGCGAGCGCTCGCACCAGGCTACGCTCCTGCGTTCGCGCACCTTGGAAGCAGGGACGACGTGCCGCAGTCGAGTCCCGTCGTGATCCGGCTGAGCCCGGGACGCCGCGTCACCGGACGTGTCCGCGACGCAGCGGAGGCCCCGATTCCAGGCGCTACGGTGTATGTGTTGCCGGCCTCCGCTCTCGACTTGCGCGAGCGCATCCTAGATGGGACTGATGTTTCGGATTTGTCTGACTTGCTCGGATGCGCTCTCACGGATTCGGACGGGCGGTTCGCCCTCGCAGGGCTTACGGAGGAGGAGCTCTTTGCGGTGGCCCGTGCCGACGGATTCTCACCTGCCGAGCAGGTTGTACTCGCATCCACTACACCGGGCGGCCCCGGAATCGCGGAGTTGTCCCTTGCGAGACCGGGCATCCTCGTAGTTCGAGTCTTCGGCCCCGAAGGGAGCCCGCTCGGCGAGTTGGCCAGCGTCGCGGTTGGTGACTCGCCGACTACATCCAGACGGAAACAGGCCCCGGACGAGGCGAACGCCTATCGCTTTGACGGACTGGAGGCGGGCGAGTGGACCGTCAAGGTGGAGTCCAGGTCATTCGCGACGAGTTGGACCCGGGTGGCAGTGCGCGCCGGCGCCGAGTCTGAGTTGTCGATTCACCTGCGCTCGGGAAAGTCGGTGAGTGGCGTGGTCGTCGATGAAGCGGGCAGACCAATAGCGGGCATGTCGGTCGAGGCGAGGGAAGTCGGGGTGCGCCAGTCAGAGCCAAGTGGATGGGTCGAGATTCCGATCTCCGGACGTGTCGCGCGGTCCGACCAGGACGGGCGTTTCGTCGTCCGCGGCCTCGACAGCAGTGAGGCAGAGGTAGAGGCGTGGTCAGGAGCGAGCGACTCTCCAGGCCAGTATGCGACATTTGCACCCGTACGCGTGCGGTTGCCCGCCGCGGGGCTACGCCTTGTCGCCGTCCCCCTGGGAGCAGTCGCTCTGCACATCGTAGGACCAGACGGGGAGCCATTCTCCGGTCAAGGGATGCTCTGGCTATCAAAGGCGGGTGCTGATATCCATTCCGGAGTTGAACACCAGATTTGTGACGGTTCGCTTCTACTGCAGGCTCTGCGCAATGGGGAGTACGCGATGCAGCTCGACGTTCGAGGCTTCGTGTCGTTGCGTCAAACGTTCTCGGCGAGGATCGGCCAGCGGGTTGACCTCGGCACGATGAGGCTGCTCACCGGCGTTCCCCTACGGGGCCGCGTTATTGATGGATTCGGAGACCCGGTGGCTGGCGCCCAAGTGTTCACCGGAGACCGTGCCACCACGGCCAGCGAGTACGGGGAGTTCGTCCTTGGGCATCTAGGATTGGGAGTGCACTCCATTGACGTCGAAGCCGATGGCTACCTGGGCACGCGCGTTGAGGTTACGTTATCGGTCGAGTCTCGCCCAGTCGAGGTCCACATGGAGCGCGGCGCACTGGTTAGCGGACGGGTGGTCGATAGCCGCGGCAGTCCCCTTCAGGAGGACGTGTTCATCTGGCCCCTCGGCCCCGATGGGAGCCGAGTCGGCCATGAGGAGGCTGCTGTGTGGCCAGACGAGGACGGCTATTTTGAGCAGCGTCTCAAGCCGGGGCGATACCGCTTCGTCACCTTTGCCGAGGAGCAAGACGGCCATCCGGTCACGCTGGATGAGATGGTGATCACTGAGGGTGAGACTCGAAGACTCACGCTCAAGATCCGGAGCCGATGAGTCCCGCCGTGATGCGGCATCGCTAGCCCGACGTGTCCGTTCGCTCTGCATGGAACGAGACAGGGAGCCGGCGTTCCAGGTCCTCTGCGGCCGCCACCTCGGTGGGGGCGGTCTCGATCTGGTGCGCGACCTCCGGGTCGGGGGGCGGGACGGCGGGCTTTACCCCGACACCCAACTCGACTCCCTGCCAGGC
>CAZPGF010000022.1:0-32484 GCA_964586025.1 uncultured Planctomycetales bacterium | reverse complement strand
CGGCGGGGCCGTTTGCTTTGGGGGGGGGCGGGGGGGGGGGGGGGCGTGGGGGGGGGGGGGGGGGCGGGGGGGGGGGGGCCTCGGGATCGGGCACCGGCTCGCGACGAGGATCGGGCAGGCGCGCGACGCGCTCGCCGCGCGCGTCGGCGAGGCCGCGCGTGTCGCGCGTGACGACGATCGGCACGTCGGAGGGCGTCGGAACCCAGAGTTCGCGACCCCCCGCCGCCAGGCGAACGATCTCGCGCAACTGCGCCATGCGCGCATGTCGCCCGATGCCGATCGCCGTGACCGTGACACCGCTCGCGCGCAGCGGGCCCATCACGCCGGAGAACAACGGGCCCGGTGGGTACTGCTCGCCGTCGGTGATCAGCAGGACGTGGCGAATCCGACCCGTCTCGGACGCCAGCACCTCGCCGGCCTTCGCGAGTGCGGCATGGATGTTCGTCTGCGAACCATCGGGTTCGACGAGCCCGAGCGCAAGACGCAGATCGGGCCGGCCCGCGCGCGGCGCGAGCACGACGCGCGCTTCCTCGGCAAACACGATCGCGCCGAGACGGTCCGCGGAGCCGAGGGCCTGGGCCGCGCCGTGCGCGGCCTCGAGCGCCATTCGGAACTTCTCGCCTTCCATGCTTCCGCTGCGGTCGATCAGGAGCAGCAGGGTGATCGGAAGCGCTTCGTCCGGCGCGCGTTCCGCCGCGATCCCGGGTTCGTCCAGAGGTCGAGGCGGCGTCGGTGGGGGAGGCTGCGTCGGCGGCGGTGCGGCGGGCTCGGGAACGGGCTCCGGCTCGGCGGGCGTCTCCTGCGGCGTGAGCCCGAGCAGCGGGGCGAACGGACCCTCTGCGAGCGCGGCCCAGGCCGCGTCGCTCGCGCCGGCCTCCAACGCCAATCCCTTGCCGTTGCGAATCGCGGTCGCGATGAGCTCGGCCGCCGCCGGATCGAGGTGGGCGAGGAACTCCGCGTCGAACGCGAAGCCGTCCGCGTCGAGGGCCGGTTCGGTCCCGGCGACGAACGGCTCGAAGGCGATCCCCTGCGCCGCCGCGGCGCGCGCGAACCACGAACGGCCGGCGTTGGCGAAGCCCGCGGCGAAGCGCGGCGGCGCGGGCACCGCGACGATCTGCCGCGCGCGCTCTTCCGCGTCCCCCTCCGGGCCCGCGAGCACGAGCGCGATCTCGCGGTAGCCCTCGTCGAGCGACGGCACATCGCACGCGAGCACTGCGTCGCCGTCCGAATCCGGCACGACGAACTCGCCGAGCACCCGTCCGTCCACCTCGAACCGGGCGGGCGTTCCGGCCGGTGCGACGACGCGTGCACGCGCGCGAAAGGCTCCGCGCGCGATCGGTGGAACGGCGAGTTCGAGGATGCGCGGACGGGGCGGTGGCTCTTCGGCGCGGGACGGCACGGCGACGTACCCGACGAGCAGACCGCGGGCCCGCAGCGCGGTCGCGACGTCGCGAGCCTCGTTCAGGCCCGCGATCCCGTCGGTCACGAGCAGGACGCCGCCTCGCTCACCGGTCGGAAACGCTGCCGCGGCCTCGCGCAATGCGTCATCGACCCGCTCGGGAGCGGCACGGACCAGCGCCAGCGCCCCCTGACGCGCGGCGGCGGCGAGCGCGGCGTCGCGAACGGCGCTCGCCTCACGGCGCCCGGCCGTGGCGGCCGGGGCGAGGGGGGCGACCGACACGACGAGGCGAGGCGGCAGCGTGAGGGTGGAACGCTCCCGGGGCGCCGCCAGCGCGACGACGACCAGTGCAAGACCGAGGCAACGCGCGAACGTGCGTGTCGCAATCGCGTGGACGCCGCCTCCGAGGCGGGTCTCGAGCAGCAGCACGACCAGGGGAATCGCCGGCAGGACAGCGAGGAATGCCGGATGCGCGAACCGCCAACCGTTCAACGAGCGCGGACCAGGAGGGGACGAACCCAATCGGCTCGGTCTCGCGTCGACAGACCGTCAGGGCCGCGGGTCACCTCCAACGTGAGGGTGCGCACGCCGCGGACATCGAGAGGGCCCGTCCACACGACGCCCTCTCCCCCGCGGATCGCGTCCTTCTCCCAGAGCACGCGGCCGTCACCGAGCACGCGCGCGCCGATCGCCCCGCGGCTCGCCGGTCCTCCGCCGCCCGCCGGAAGCGCCAGCACCTCGTCGTCGATCCCGATGCCGGTCTCGAACATCGCCCACGCACCCTCGAGCGCGATGCGAACGCGCGAGGTGCTGTGGACCGCGAAGCCGTGGCGCCACGTCGTTCCGCCGACGACCAGCGGGTTGCCGGCCGCGCGGCGATCGACGCGCGCGCGCCACAGCCTGGCGAGGATCGCATCGACGCCGACATCGGCGTGATCGGCGGTCCCCGTGTCGAGTTCGCTCGTGAACGGCAGGAACGTCGCGTAGTCGAACGTTCCGCCGCGGGCGCGCATCGCGACGATCGCGTTTCGCGGGATGCGCCATGACGCATCCGGCAAGGAACGCGGCCGGATCGTCAACGTGTCCCCGTCGAGACGCGGCGGCACGGAGGTGGCGATGCGGCTTCCGTCTCCCAGATCGACCTCGATGACCAGACCTCCGGGCGTGGCGTTCGCACCGTCCTCCGCCGCGACGTGGAGCGTCCTCGCGCGGCTCCAGGGCACGCGACGTTCGCGACCGCCTTCGTCCTCCACGACGACGTCATCGCCGCCGAGCGCGAGGAGCGTGCCCGCCAGGCGATCGTCACGTTCGTCGTAGACGATGTCGAGTCCCTCCTCGGCGGGATGCATCTCGCTGCGATCGAGTGTTCGCGGCGCGTCGGGAGGAAGCGCCTCCGCGAATCGCAGCGCATCGAGGGGGATGCTCGCCGTGCCGAGGCCCGCGACGTCGAGTCGCAACGTCTCCGCGTGGTCCGGGTCGGCGACGCGTCGGCCGAGCAGGACCTCGCCCGCCGCGAGGCGTGCGCGCCAGAGCGTCTCGTCGCGTGCGGCGACCGGCCCGACCGATCCCGTCGTCAACTCGACGAGGTCGTCCCACGCGACGACGCGCACCTGTCCGGCGGCCGGCTGGAAGCGGACGCCGCTCGCGTCGCAGCCGAGGAACGCACCACGCAGCGGCTCCGTGCCGCGGATGGTCAGGCGCGCGGTCGGCGCGACGTCCTCGCCCTCGTCCGCGGCGACGAGCCCGACGAGCAGGGCCGCGAGCAGGACCGGAACGAGAACGGAGGCCCGAGCCGGGGCCGGAACGTGGGGGTGCCGGAGAGGGGGGAACATGGCCCGAGTGTCGAGACGGACCGGGGCCCCGTCAACGCTCCCCGGACACGCGGGCGGTTCCTGCGTGGCGCAATCCGCCCCTTCGGGCACCATGCCCGCTTGCGACGTTCTGCGTGGACGTCGCGCCCGATCCGGTCAACAGGAGCGCACGGGTCGCATGGCGTCGTCAACGGATGGCTTGGCGCGACTGGCGGTGCGCTGGTACGGGCGCTCCTCCGTCGGCTGTGTCCGCGCCAACAACGAGGACAATCTGTGCGCGAGGGGACTCCTCGTCGAGAGCGGCCCCAGCCTCGGCCCCGAGGCCGTGCTCGTCGGCGAGGCGCTGCTCGATCGTCCCGGCGTGCTCCTCGCGGTGGCCGACGGCATCGGCGGCGAGCGCGCGGGTGAGGTCGCCAGCGGCATGGCGGTCAGCATCCTCTCCGAGCGGCTCGCTCAACGCGCCGGCCGGCAGGTCGACGCCGAAGAAGCCCGCGAGGACCTGCAAGCCGCCCTGGTCGAGGCCGTTCAGCATGCGAGCGAACGGATCCGCGACGAGGGCGCGAGCAACCCGGCGCGCGCGCGCATGGGCACCACGCTGACCGCGTTGTGGGCTCTCGACGACATCGCGCTGCTGGCCCACGTCGGCGACAGCCGGGCCTATCTCTGGCGCAACGGCACGTTGGCACAGCTGACTCGCGATCAGACGTGGGCCGAGAAGTTGCTCGAGGACAACATCATCGGGCCCGACGAAGTCGGTCGGATCGCCGGTCGCCACATCCTGATGCAGGCCCTCGGCAGCGAGGAAGACATCGACGTCGCGGTGCCGACGCAGCGCCTGGAACCCGGCGACACGTTGCTTCTCTGCACCGACGGGTTGAGCGGCGTCGTCCCGGAGGAGAGCCTTCGCGACGAGTTGCAGCGCGACGGCCCGCTCGAGGCGATCGCCGACCGCCTGATCCGTGGCGCGGAGCGACGCGGCGGGCCCGACAACATCACGTTGCTCCTCGCCCAGATCCACGCGCGGTAGGCGCCGCGGGTCGCGAGAGTCGATTCCCCGGGCCGCCTCGGGCGCCCGTCGATCCTTCGCCCGGTGACATCGCCTCCCCGGCGTCGGCGCCTCGAGGTGGACGGTCCCCCGCTCCGGCGCGTGGTTCGCCTCCGGCCTCGGCCGGAGCGGACTCGCCACCGCGTCGATCGGAGCGGAATCGGCGCGTTCCGGGGACTTCCGATCCCACGGGCGCGGGAGTTGCCTTGACGTTGCAACCGCATCCCCTGGGCTTCCGTTAGGGAGGGTGCGAGCAGGAGCCGGACGGAGCGCCCGAGCCGGGAACCGTGGCATCCTGCCGGTGTCGAAAGGCATGGAAACCACTCCCTCCCTCGAACCGATCGATCCGGACCGCGACCTCGTCGAGGCCGCACGGGCCGGAGCGAACGACGCGTTCGATCGCCTCGTGACTCGCCACCAGGATCACGTCGTGCGGCTGGCCCGGCGCATCCTCGGCGATCCCGACGCGGCGCTCGACGCGGCCCAGGGCGCGTTCGTGAAGGCTTGGCGAGGGCTCGGCGGCTTCCAAGGAGAGAGTCGCTTCTCGACATGGCTCACGCGCATCGTCATCAACCAGTGCCGCAACGAGTTGCGGCGACGCAAGACCGTGAAGCACACGCGTCCCGTGTCGCTCGACGAGACGTTGCCGAACGCCTCGGCGACACGCGCGTCGCTCGTGCCGGATCGCGCGCCCCCCGTCGAGAGTCGATTCGCGGCGACGGAGCTTCGCGAGGCCATCGATCGCGCCATGGGCACGCTCGAGTCCGAAGCGCGGGAGATCCTCGTCCTGCGCGAGGTGGACGCCCTCTCCTACGAGGAGATCGCGCAGATTCTCGACGTCGCGATCGGCACGGTGCGCAGCCGGCTGAATCGCGCGCGGGCCGCGTTGCGTGCGGCGCTCGCACCCTACGGACTGGCGAGGACGCGCTGACGTGAGCGCACCTGGCCATCGCGCACCGGACGACGAGACCCGCGACCTGATCGGGGACTGGCTCGACCACCGACTCGACCCGGCCGAACGCGCGCGCGTTCGCGTACGCCTCGAGGCGGACCCCTCCCTCGCGGCGGAACTCGAGGCCGTCGAGACGGCGTGCGATCTCCTCCGCGAGGACACCGCCTCCCTCCCCGGCGCCCCATCCGACTTCTCGTTCCGCGTCCGTGCTGCGATCGACCGCGGCGACTTCGCCGAGGGCCTCTCCGAGAACGGTTCCGCGCGCGCACGCGCGCGGGGCGGCGGGAGGCCCGGCGTGGTGCGCTGGATCGCCGCGGCCTACGCCGCGGCGGCCCTCGTGCTCGTGGGGTTCACCGCGATCTGGTACGCGGAGCGCGATCGCGGCGGGAACGTCGAGGTCGAGTCCGCGCGCGAGTCCGAGAGGCTCCGGGCGCCGCGGGAACGCGACGCGACGCCCGTTCGCGACGAGGTCCACGAGTCCGTCGGGGCGTTCGGGCGCGGCGCGGCGACGAGCGCCCCACTCGAGGCCGGCGCCAAGGTCTCGCGCGACCGGGGGGACGAGGTCGCCGACGCGTCCGTGCCGAGGACCGGTGTCGCACCGTTCCCGCCTCCGGCCGTCGGCGCGCCCGGAGCGCCGCGCTTCGATCGTCCGGCGGGCGGCGTGGATCGGGGGCAGCGCACGCCGAGCGACGAGGTGCAGGGGCTGCGCGAGGTCGCGGTCGAGGGCGTTCGCTATCCCGGCCGCCTGGTCGTGGAGGTGCGCGACGTCGATGCGTTCGTCACATGGCTCGCTCTCCTCCGCGCCGGATCGACCGATCGTCCCGCCGAGGCGGTCGGACTCGAGCGGATCCACTACGTGACGCCCGCCGAGGTCGAGGCGGAGGAAGGCGATCGGGACCGGGTCTCCGACGCGCGCGTCGCCGCGAAGCGCGTGCGCTTCGCGCTCGACGGACCGCTGTGGAGGCGACTCGTTGAAGCGCTGCGTCTCGACGTGTCCGGTCCCGCTCCGGTGCCGCGTCCGGTGCGCGGGATCGACCAGTCGTTCGAGGTCGTCATCCATCGCAACGGGTCGTGACGACGCGGCACCGCGGCGGCGTACACTTCCTGTCGTGGTGCGGACGGTCGGTGTGCTCCTCCTGGCCGGACTGGTCGTCGCGACGTACGTCGGAGGCCGCACGGCCGGACGGGTGTTGGCGCGTCGTGCGCGCGGCGACGGGCCGCCGCCGGCCGTCAGGCTCTCCGACGAGCTTTCCCGTGTGCTCGACCGGGTGAGCGCGAGGCGAAGGGACGACCTCTCCGCCGCGGTCCGCGCGCTCGACGCGGAGGACCGCTTGAGTCCGTGGGGCCGATTCGTGGACGCCGCACTCTCCGCCGATCCGGCCCGACTCGACGCGCTCGCCCTCGCCGCCGGGACGCCGCCGGCGGTCGCGGCCCGCGCCGCCCACGAGGCGATCCAGCTGCGCGAGGCGGCTTCGGGCGATCGGGACGAGGCGGGACGCTCGGCCTTCGTCAGGACCTGGCCCGCGTCGTGGTGGGCGCGCGACGCGATGGGATCGGGCGGAGCCCGTCGGTGAGCGAGGGACGACCGGCCGCCGCCGCCGACGCGATCGACGAGCTCGGTCCCTCGACCCCCCTCGCGCGCGTCGCCGGCGTGAACGCAGCGCGCGAAGCGGCGCTGGCCTCGATCGGGCTCGTCTCCGTCGAGGACCTCCTGCGGCTCGCGCCCCGGCGCTACGAGGACCGCCGCGTCGCGACGCCTTTCGCCTCGCTTGCCGTGGGGAACGAGTCGTTCGTCGTGGCGCGTGTCGTCCATGCACGGGTCGTGCGCCTGCGCGGCGGGCTCACGATGGTCGAGGTTCGCCTCGAGGACGAGAGCGGTGGCGGCCTGGCGCGCTGGTTCCATCGCGGCTACGCACCGCGCGCCCCCGAGATCGGAGCCCGCCTCGCGCTCTACGGCGCGCCGCGCGCCGAACGGGGCACGCTCGTGCTGCACGGCCCCGCATCGGAGCGACTGCCACCGAACGACGCGTCGTACGAAGGGCCGGGTGCGTTCCGCCTCGTGCCGGTCCATCCGGCCGGACGCGGGGTCACGCCGTTGTTCCTGCGTCGCCTCGTGTGGCGCGTGCTCGACGCCGCCGACGGTGTTGCCGAACCGCTCACCGCGGAACGGCTCGACGAACTCGCCCTTCCGCCTCTCCGTCATGCGCTGCGTGCGTTGCACTTCCCCCCGGACGAGGAGGGCGCGGAACGAGCGCGACAGCGCCTCGCTTTCGACGAACTGCTCGTGCACGACGTCGCGCTCGGCATCCGTCGGCACGCGATCCGCCGACGCGGGGCCGTCGCCTGTCCGAGCACCCCGGCGCTCGAGTCACGGATCCGTGCGCGCTTTCCGTTCGCCCTGACGGCAGCGCAGGACGCCGTGGTGGCGGAGGTCTCGGCCGATCTCGCGCGGTCGGTGCCGATGCGCCGGCTGCTCCAGGGCGACGTCGGCTCCGGAAAGACCGTCATCGCGGCCCACGCGGCACTCACCGTGATCGCCGCGGGACAGCAGGTCGCGGTGCTCGCACCGACCGAGATCCTCGCCCGCCAGCACGCGACGACGCTCGAGGCGTGGCTCGACGGTTCACGCGTCCGGGTCGGCCGCTTCCTCGGAGGGCGCCGCAACGCGGCGCGCGAGTCGGCGCAGGCCGCACTTGCCGCGGGGGAGATCGATCTCGCGATCGGAACCCATGCTCTTCTCCAGGAGGGCATCTCGTTCGCGCGCCTCGGCCTCGCCATCGTGGACGAGCAACATCGGTTCGGCGTCGCCCAACGGCGTCGCCTGCTCGCCGCGCGCCACGACGGCCTCGTCCCGCACCTGCTCGCGATGAGCGCCACGCCGATCCCCCGCACGCTCGCGATGACGGTCCACGGCGATCTCGACGTGAGCGTGCTGGAGGGGCGATTGCCCGGACGACGCGATGTCGAAACGCGAGTCATGCGGCCGCGCGAGGGGCGCGAGATCCTGCGCCGCGTCCGCGTGGCGCTCGACGCGGGCCAACAGGTCTACGTCGTCTACCCGCTCGTGGCCGAGAGCGAGGCCCTCGACTTGAAGAACGCCGAGGCCGCGTTCGAGCGCTGGACGCGCGTGCTGCCCGACGCCCGCATCGGCCTGCTCACCGGACGCATGAAGGCCGCCGCGAAGGACGAAACGATGGGAGCGTTCCGCGCGGGCACGATCGATCTGCTCGTGACGACCGTCGTCGTGGAGGTGGGCGTCGACGTGCCCCGCGCGACGGTCCTGATCGTCGAGCACGCCGAGCGGTTCGGGCTCTCCCAACTGCATCAGTTGCGCGGACGGGTCGGGCGAGGCGAGCAGCCGGGACTCTGCGTCCTCGTCGATCGCTCGAAGCGGGGTGCGCCGCCGGCCCGCCTCGACGTCCTGGCACGAACCCATGACGGGCTCGCGATCGCCGAGGAGGACCTGCGGCTTCGCGGCGTCGGGGATCTGTTCGGAACGCGGCAGAGCGGACGCCCGGCATTCCGGGCCGCCGTGCTGCCGCGGGACCTGCCCCTCCTCGTCCGGGCGCGGGCCTTCGCGGCCGATCTCTTCGCGGCCGATCCGGGACTCGCCTCCGAGGCGAACCTGCCCCTGCGTCGGGCCGCCGTCGCACTGGCCCGACGGATGACCCGGGCGTGACCCGGCGCGGCGATCCTGGGGGGATGGTGCGTGGCCTCCCGCCCCTCCCTGCCCGGCTTGGCGGTGCCCTCCTCGCCGCCCTCCTCGTCGCCGGCCCGTTCGGTTCGCACTCGTTCGCGGACGACCCGCCGCCGCGGGTTCCGAAGCGCAGCTCGGGATTCGACTTCGGTCCGCCGGACGCGAACGACACGCCGGACGGCAAGCCCCGCGCGAGCGGTGCCTCGGGCGGCGAGACCGCGCTCGAGCCAACCGAGCGCGCGATCCGCGCCGACCTCGCCGAACTTCGCGGATGGCCGGACCAGCGCGGCGCCCAGCGTGCCGCCGAGTCGCTCTACCTGCGCGGCACGGACGTCGTGCCGTACCTCGTCGAGGCGCTGCGCGACGGGGATCCCGCCCTGCATCCCGGTGCGGCCTGGGTGCTCGGCAAGGTCGGCGAGCCCGTGCACGTCCAGGTGATCCTCGCGGCCGCCGCCAAGCGCACGAACGCGAGCCGTGCGGATGTGTTCTTCCGCGCCGCGTACGGATTGAGTGCCGAGCACGCACGAACGTGGCTGATCGGCTTTCTCGGTCTGGCGAATCGTCCGACCTTTCGCCGCGAGGCGACGCGGTTCCTCGCCGAGAACCTCACGCCGGCCGATGCGCCCGCCGTGCTGCAATTGCTCGACGGACGCAAACCCGCCGTGCGCATCGCGGGACTCCACCTGTTGCGCGCCGCCTCCGTCGCCGACGCCGACGAGAGGTTGGTCCAGTCGCTCTCCGACACCGATGCCGACGTCGCCGCCGAAGCCGCGATGATCCTCGGGCGAGGCGACTCGACCGTCATGGTGCAGCGGCTGAACGAGTTGGCGCGGGGCGGCGATGCGCGCGAACGCGGGTACGCGACCCTGGCGCTCGCCGAGAGCGCTCGCGTTCGGCAGGGCGAGCCGTTCGAGAGCGCAACGCTGCTCGCGCTCGCCGGCCAGCGCGGCCTCGCTCACCCGATCAAGTTCAATCGCGCGACCGCCGCCATCGGCCTTGCGTTCGGGGCACCTTCGTCTCGCGACGAGTCCCTGCTCGCGCTTCTCGACGAGTCCGTCGTGGACGTGCTGATCGACACGATCGGCGGCGAGCACTTCCGGGAGTACGAGAGCGTGCGCGGGGCCACGTTCGCGGCGTTGCGCCGGCTGTCCGGCAAAGACCTGTCCGAGACCGCCGTGGAGTGGGCGCAGTGGTGGCGCGGCGCCCGTGGCTCGTTCCGTGCGCGACGCCCGCTCGAACGATTGGAGCCCGGCGATCTCGTTCGCGCGTCGGTGCGCGTGACGGTGGTCGAGGCGAACGGCTTGCGGCGCTCCGCGGAGTTCGCACCGGCGTCCGCACCGACGCGTCCCGACGTGCTGTGGCTCACCGACGAGGCGTTCGGTGCGTTCGTCGAGTTCCTCGAGTCCCTCGGCATCTTCCGTGGCCCGGAGAGCGCACAGGACCGTACCGACGAGCACATCGCCGTGACGCTCTCGGTCGGCAACCAACGTCGGCGGATGACGTTGCGTCCCGAGGACGACACCGAGGCGGGGGGGCGTGCGACCACCCGGCTCCGGCTGCGTTTCGACGCGCTGTTGGAAGCGAACGAGTGGCAGGTCTACGTCGACACGGATCGCTGGCTCGATCGCAAGGTCTGGTGGGATCGCAACCAGGCCGTGCTGGCCGAGGCGGGGCCGGACGAGCGCACGAGTTTCGTCCGCAGCGCGATCGTCGCGGCGTTCGACGACCTTCCCGACGATCTGGCGCGCGCGCAGGCCCTCTATCGCCTGCAGCGTCTTGGCGGACGCCTCAGCGGACCCGAGGCGGCGACCCTCGCCGAGCAACTCGCTGGCGCCCCGGCGTTCGGCACCATGGAGAAGGACGGCCTGCGCTGGATCATGGGGCAGGGCCACGAGGACGTTCGGGCGACGCTCTTGAACGCCCTCGCCCAACGTCGTGAGGAGGACGCACGCGCGGTCCTCGCGCGCATCCTCGTCGAAGGCGGCGTCGCCGCGCTGCGCGAGTCCTACGCCGACGCGCGACCGGGGATTCGGGCCGCCGGCGCGATGGGCACGCGACTGATGATCGCGGGCGACGGCTTCGAGGTCGATCCGGCCGTCCGCGAGCGCGCCGTCGAGCGGCTGCGACCGGGTCTCGAGGTGCTCGCCCTCGACGAGGAACCGCGCGTCTCGGTGGAGGCGCTGCTCGCGCTCGCGGTCCTGGGCGACACGGCGGTGGTCGGCCGTCTCGAAACGCTGTTCCGCGACGGTGACATGCGCACCCGGCTCGAGGTCGCTCGGGCTCTCGGGTACATCCCCGGCAACGCGGCGCATCCGTTCCTCACGCGCATCCTCGCCGAGCGCGGCGAGGGCGGTGGCGGCCTGCGCGCGGCGGCGTTGCGCTCGATGGCGCGCGGCGGGCACAAGGACGCGGTGCGGCTGCTCGGCTACTACCTGACGAACGACGCCGATCCGTCCGTGCAGGAGGCGGCCGCCGACGCCCTCGCCGAGTTGGCCTCCCCGGAAGCACGCTTCCTCGTCGTCGACGAACTGATGCGCGGCCCGACGCAGCCCGAACGGCGAGCGCGGCTCGTCGACACCCTCGGCCGATTCGAAGGGGACGTCGTCGACGAGCAACTGCGGCGTCATCTCGGAGACGAGAGTCCGGCGGTCGTCGCCGCGGCGGCGTTGCGCGGCGCCGAGAGAGGCCTCGGCGAGACCGTGCCCTACCTCGTGGCGCTGTTGCGCCGTGGCTCGCCGTCGGAGAAGGATCGCGCGCGCGTGGCGCTCGAACTCCTGACCTCGCTGCGCTTCGACGAGCCGTCGCCGACCGACGCCGCGGTGCGCTACGAGTCCTGGTACGAGCACGAACGTGTCGGCAACGCCCGCACCTGGTTCCGCGACGCGCTGAAGCGCAAGGGGTACGACGTCAGCGGGCTGGGACTGTACGTGCGGGGTGAACTCGACGAGGGGACGGTGCCGTTCTTCGTCCGCGTGCTGCGCGACCCCGATCCCGTGCTGCGCCGCAACGCCTCGCGCGCGTTGGAGGCCGTCACCGGGGAGCGCTTGGGCGCGGTGGACCTGGCAACGTCGCCGCGTCGCGCCGAGGAGGTCGCAACGCTCTGGACCGACTGGTACGCCGACCGCGCGAAGGGCGCCGCGCCGCGATGACGTCGCGCGCCCGCGCCGGGCTCGCGCTCGCGGGGCTCGCGCTCGCGGCGTCTCTCGCGCTGGGGTATGCGGAAGGCCGGCGGACGGCCGAAGACGCGCCCGACGTCGAGCGCTGGCGCCCCCTTGTCGAGCGCATCGCCGCGGAGGCGGATGTCGAGGCCGCCCTGCTGCTCGCGCTGGTCGCCGCGGAGAGCGGCGGCGACCCGCGGGCCGTCAGCCGCGCCGGCGCGAGGGGACTCGTTCAACTCATGCCGGCGACGGCGGAGGACGAAGCGCGGCGCCACGGCCTGCCCGTGCCGACACCGGAGTCCCTCTTCGACCCGGCCACGAACCTGGGCCTCGGCGCGCGGACGTTGCGGCGCCTCTTGGATCGCTACGGCGGCGAGGTCGCGTTTGCGATCGCCGCGTACAACGCCGGTCCGACCCGCGTCGATCGTTGGCGCGCGCGCGCGATGGACGTCGCCGCGCGCGACGTGATCGAGCGGGAGGGGTTCGGCGAGACCCGCCGCCACCTCGCGCGCGTCCTGGCGTGGCGTTCGGCCTACTCCCGGTAGAGGGCGGGGTGTCCGTGGGGAGGACGCCGGCCCTCGGGACGCCGTCTCTTGAAACCCGCCCTAGGCGGGCATGCCGCCGTCGGAGAGCGCCATCAGGAACTCCGCGTTCGTCGGATACTCCTTCAGCTTGCGCAGGAGCGTCTGCATCACGGTGTCGGGAGGCTGGTTCGTCACGGCGCGGCGCAGCCGCACGACGCTCGCCATCTCGTCGGGATGGAGCAGCAGGTCCTCGTTGCGCGTCCCCGAGGCGGGCACGTCGATCGCCGGCCAGATGCGCGCGTTGGAGAGTTCTCGGCTCAACACGCACTCCATGTTGCCGGTGCCCTTGAACTCTTCGAAGATCACCTGATCGAGACGCGAACCGGTGTCGATCAGCGCGGATGCGATGATCGTGAGACTGCCGCCGCCCTCGACGTTGCGAGCGCTGCCGAAGAAGCGCTTCGGCTTGGTGAGCGCGTTCGCATCGAGGCCGCCGGTGAGAATGCGGCCGCTGCCGCCGGTCATGTTGTTGTAGGCGCGTCCGAGGCGCGTGATCGAGTCGAGCAGCAGCACGACGTGGCGCCCGAACTCGACCATCCGCTTGACCTTCTCGACCACGAGTTCGGCGACGCGCACGTGGTTGGCCGCGGGCTTGTCGAACGTCGACGCGATCACCTCGCCGCGAACCGAGCGACGCATGTTCGTGACTTCCTCGGGACGCTCGTCCACGAGCAGCACGACGATGTCCACGTCGGGACTGTTCGCGGCGATCGCATCGGCGAGCTTCGTCAAGAGGACCGTCTTGCCCGAGCGGGGCGGCGCGACGATCAGACCGCGCTGGCCGCGGCCGACCGGGCAGAACAGGTCCATGATGCGCATCTCGTAGCCCGTCGGCTCGACCTCGAGAGGCAAGCGCGTGTCGGGATAGACGACCGTCAAGTCCTTGAAGGGGACGACGTTCGCGAGAACGGCCGGATCCTGGTGATTGACCTCCTCGACCGAGTGCAGTGCGAGCCACGCCTGACCCGGACGAGGGCGGTGCGCGAGACCCACGACCAGATGCCCGGCGTCGAGCCGGGTCTGGCGCAGCAACGGCGCCGGGACGAAGACGTCCTCGGGATGCTGGGCGTAGCCGCGCTCCGCGCGCCGCAAGAATCCGTAGCCGTCGGGATGGAGTTCGAGCAGCCCTTCGACGCGCACCGACTCGGAGGGGGGCGCCTCGACGGCGTCCGCGACGCCTTCGTCGCCGGTCTCCCGCTCGAAGCGCTCCCGACGCGGACGCGCGCCGAGGTCACGGCCGTTGCGGCCGACGCGCGGCGGACGATGGGTGACAAGGCGCACGGCGACGTCCGTGATGCGCTCGCCGTCGACCGGCGGAAGGCCTTCCTCGCGGGCGAGGCGTCGCAGCGCATCCTCCGGGAGGCGACCGAGTTCGCTGACGTGGGCGAGTCCACGGCGAACGCGATCGAGCAGGCGGCGCGGGTCCTCGTCCGTGGGGGGCGGCATCGTCGGGGCCGGGCGAGCGAACAGCGGCACGTCGGCGTCGTCGGGAAGGGGGGGGATGTCCACGTTCGGGACCGGCTCGCCGTCCTCGCGGCGCGAGACGGGGAGGCGGCGCCGACGGCCCCGTCGCAGACCCCCCTCGGCGCCCGGAGAGTCCTCGGCGGGGGCGGGGGAGGGCGGTGCCGCCGGCTCCGCGGCGGGCTCGGGCGCGGGCGGCGTGTCGGGCGCCTCGGTCTTCTCGGCGGTCCGCTTGGAGGCGGTGCCGCGACGCGTCGCGGACTTCTTGGCGGACTTCTTCTTCGCGGCCATGCGCGTTCCTCGAGGTCGTGACCCCTCCGGTCGTTCAGGCGACCGGATCGGCGGGTTGCGGTTGGACCGGGGCGGCGGTGGGACCGTGGTCGGGGCCGAGACCGATCTCGTCGAGCGCGCGGCGGACCTGCTGTTCGAGATCCGCCAGGGATCCAGCATTGGAAAGGATGCGGTCGGCGCGCGCCCGCTTGCGGTCCAGTGGACTCTGGAATCGCTCCCGTTGCTCGATTTGCTCGGCCGTCAGCCCGCGATCGTCCCCCCGACGGCGCCGCAACTCATCCGGGGCGGCGACGAACCAGAGGACGGAGCAGATCCGGTCCAGGCCCACCTCCAGGAGCAGCGGCACGTCCAGGACGAGCACGGCCGGGCCTTCGCCCCGGTGGTGGTCCTCCACGGCGGCGCGGATCTGGACCTGGATGCCGGGGTGCAGGAGTCGCTCGAGTCGGCGCAGCGCGGCCTCGTCGGTGAAGACCCGGGCGGCGACCGCCGCCCGATCCGGGCGCCCATCCCGAACGAGCCCCGGGCCGAGCAATTCCTCCAGCCGACCGTCTGCGGCGGCGTCGGCGAGGGCGCTGTGGGCGAGGGCATCCGCATCGACGACCCGTCCCGGACCCAGTCGCGCGATCAATCGGGCGACCGTACTCTTCCCGGAACCGATTCCACCGAGCAGGCCGATCACGGGGCGAGGGCGCAGCATGGACGAACTCCCGGGCCTCATGGCGAAGGCGGTGGGACGAGCGGACCCCCTCGCTCGCAGCGTCCCCGCGACCGAGAGTACGGGGGCGGCGGGGGGGCGGTCAAGGCCGTTCGGCGCAGGGGCGGCAGGCTACCCCGGCTCTTTTCTGGTACGCCGAGGTTGACCTCCGTGCGTTCGGACTGCTACGCTGGCGCGCCGAGGGCAGGGCTGGGCGACGGGAGGGCCGTCGAACGGCACAACGTCCGCGCGGCGTCTGGGAGGATGTCGCGCAGGGCGGCGTGTCCGGACCCCAGGGGGTCCGGGGCGCCGTCAGCGCGACCCGAGCGCGCAATCGAGCAGACCCAACGGAGTCTCGCGACTCCGCGGAGGAAGGACATGACGGCTCCGACCGAGAACCAGGCCATCTACCGGGCGACCGAGCGGGGCGCGAGCGCGTGGCCGCTCGTCATCGCGCTGCTGCTGCTGGCCATCATGAGCTACTTCTGGTGGGCAGAGACGGACAAGGTCGACAAGGCCCTCGCCGACGCGAAGGAAGCCACCGAGGCCAAGGTCCAAGAGCAACTCGCCCACGAGAAGACGCTGAAGTACCTCGAGGACCTGTCGCGCCTCGTCGGGTTCCAGGACACGAGCCACTCGACGCCTGCGCGGACGATCCTCGCGACGAACCTCGAGACGCTCGGCGCCCACGTTCGTCCGGACGGCGCGCTCGCCGGCGGCGGCAAGGGCGCACTCGCCACGCTGAAGGAGAAGGCGACCAAGTCGTACACGCGCGCCGGTCGCATCCACAAGTCGACCGTCGGCGTGGAGAAGGCGCTGGACGTCTCGGTCCTGCCGCAGGCCTTCAAGCAGAAACTCGCCGAGTTCCGCTCGAAGTGGTCCGGCGGCGTCGGTGACCGACCGGTTCCGCCGGCCGACGAGGACGACGTGCAGGGCATGAGCGAGTACCGCGACAACCTCGCGACGTACGAGCAGCGGACCGCGGAGTACGAGGCCGAGTTCCGCGACCTGACCAGCGATGACGCGTGGAAGTCGATCGCGGAGACCGTGCGCATGCCCGCCGAGTGGGCCGGCGAGACCGAGAACGTCGTCGTCGTCGACTATCTGCCGCTGCCGGAAGGCGGCGCGCACACCGTCGAGGCGCTGCTCGCGCCGCTTCCGGCGATGGTGGACAGCTTCAAGCAGGAGATCGACGCGCTGCAGGCCGCCGCCGCCAACCAGATCACGCAGCTCACCGGCGAGGTCAACGCGCGGCAGACCGAACTCGACAACACCCGCGCCGAGCTCGCCAAGACCCAGACGGACACCAACGCGCAGATCGCCCAGTTGCGTCAGTCCGTCACCGAACAGACCGAATCGATCACCCGGCTGCAGGACGAGCGCAGCACCGCGCAGAACGAACTCGAGCAGACGAAGGAGCGCCACCGCGGCGAGACCTCGAAGCTCCAGGCCGATCTGACTGCGCACCAGGCCGGTCTCGCGTCCATGAAGGAGCGCCGCGACCTGCGGATCCGACGCGACGATCCCAAGGGCACCGTGCTCGCCGTCAGCCAGGCCCTCGGCACCGGCACGATCGACCTCGGACGTCAGGACCGCGCCTACGAGGGCCAGGTGTTCGTCGTCAGCAGTCTCGACCGCGGCGGCAACCGGGTCGACAAGGGGCGCGTCGTCATCACCCAGGTGACCGGTCCGAGTTCCTCGAAGGTGCGCATCCTCGATGGACGCGGCGAGGTCGCCGGTGGCGATCGGCTCCACAACGCCCTCTACAACCCGACCGACCCGGTTCACGTCTACATCCACGGAACGCTCGACAAGTGGCCGCGTGAACTGGCGATGTCGCGCCTGAAGCAACTCGGCGTCGTCGTCCAGGACGCGATCGACGGCAAGACCGACTACATCGTCATCCCGAACAGCCTCGCCGTGAAGCCCGACGTCGCCGGCGGCGCGGACGAGGAGTCCGAGGAGGACGAGGGCGGCGCGGCGGCGAGCCCGCTGGCGCAACTCGAGTCGCTCGCTCGCCGCAACGGCGCGGTGATCGTGCCCGAGCGCCTGTTCGACGCGCTTCTCGACTACTGATCCCGACGGATCGCGCGCTCGCGCGGAGGGGACGTTCCCCTCCGCGCGAACGGGGGTCGGGACCGACGTTGCGATGGCCGAATCCGCGGAACCCGACGCTCTGCCGCGCATGACGCTGGCGGAGCACCTCGACGAACTCCGACGGCGACTCGTCTGGAGTGCGCTCGCGCTGGTCGCCGCCATGGGCGTCGCGTTCGTGTTCAACGACGCGATCTGGGCGTTCACCATCCGCCCGTACTCGGACGCCCTCGCGTCCTGGGGGATCGGTTCGGAGACGCGCCTTCAGGCGATCGCTCCAGGCGAGGGCTTCCTCCAGACCCTGCGGATCGCGTTCCTCGCGGGCCTCGTCGTCGCCGGACCGGTGATCCTGTGGCAGATGTGGGGCTTCATCGCGGCGGGCCTGTACCCGAACGAGCGGCGCGCCGTCCGCGTGTTCTTCCCGGTGTCGGTGGTGCTGTTCGCGATGGGCATGGTCGCGGCGTACCTGCTGCTGATCCCCTTCGGCTTGAACTTCCTGATCGGCTTCGACCGCAACATCGGCGTCGCGACGCAGTACTCGGTGTCGACCTACCTCGACACGTGCGTGCGCATCGTCCTCGCGATGGGGCTGCTGTTCGAACTGCCCCTCGTGATGCTGTTCCTGCAGGCGGTCGGGGTGGTCGAGCGCGCGACGTGGATCAAGGGATGGCGCGTCGCCGTCGTCGTGGCGTTCGTCGTCGGGATGCTCCTGACCGACCCCAGCCCCGTCACGCAGATCATGATGGCGATGCCGCTGATCGGGCTCTATGCGATGGGCATCTGGGGCGGGCGCTTCGTGGGGGCGAACGCCGAACGATTCACGATCGTCCGGGCCTGGCCGCTCCTGCTCGCGATCACGGTGTACGCGGCGATGCTGATCGAGCGCGACCGTCTGTATGCCTGGTCGGCCCGCGTCTTCGGTGGGGGCACGCCGCCCGCGCCGACGGCGCCTCCCGCGCCGGATCAGGTGCCCGAGGCGCCTGCGGGCGACTGATCCGTCGTCACCGTTCGTGGAGGTCTCGATCGGACGGACGTAAGGCTTCGCCGATCGCAGGCGATCGGGGGCGCGCCATGGGGGGCTCGCGGCGGGTCCTGATCGCGTCGGGAGGGCGAAGCCGGTCGCCCGCATGGGCAACCTCGCCCCGAGCGCATACCCTCCGCGCCCATGCGCATCACCCTTCTCGGACTCGTCGGGTCCGGCCAGACGACCGTCTTCAACGCCGTTGCCGCGAGTCCCGCCGCGACGCCGCCCGGCGCCTTCCAGACCGAGACGCACGTCCAGGTCGTCACGGTGCGCGATCCGCGCCTCGAGCGGTGTCGCGAGATCTTCCAGCCGCGGAAGTACACGCCGGCCGGGCTGGAGTTGCACGACCCGCCCGGTCTCCCCGACGGATCGACCGAGGCGGACAAGGAACGGCGCGCACGTCTGTTGGCTTCGGCCCGCGAAGCCGACGCCTACGTGCTCGTCGTGCGCGGCTTCACGACGCCGCAGGTCGCCTACGAACGAGCGTCGGCGGATCCGGCCGCCGATCTCGCGCGGATCGCCGGCGAGATGGTCGCCGCCGACTACGTGATCTGCGAGGGTCGCGCGCAGCGGCTTCGCGAGTCGATCCAGCGCAAGGCCAAGTCGATGGATCAGGACAAGCTCGAGCTCGCCGTCATCGATCGATGCCTCGAGCGGCTCGACGCGGGGCGGAGTCTCGTCGATCTCGAACTCGACGACGCCGACGACAAGCGGTTGCGCGGCTTCCAGTTGTTTTCGCGCAAGCCGTGCCTCCTGCTCGTCAACGGTCCCGGCGACCTGCCCGCCGGAATCGGCGACGGCCTGCCGATCGCGCTCGCCGGTCGGATCGCCATGGACGCGCAGATCGATGCCGAACTCGCGGCGATGGCGCCCGCGGACCGTCCCTCCTTCATGGAGGAGTTCGGGCTCACCGAAGCCGCCGCCGAGCGATTCGTGCGCGAGGTCTATCGCGGCGTCGGACTGATCTCGTTCTTCACGGTGGGGGAGGACGAGGTGCGTGCCTGGACGATCCACCGCGGCGACACGGCGGTCCTCGCCGCGGGTCGGATCCACACCGATCTCGCGAAGGGCTTCGTACGGGCCGAGGTGTTCTCGTACGACGAGCTGGATGCGGCCGGCTCGATGCGCGAACTGAAGGCGCGCGGCGCCATCCGCCTCGAACCCAAGGACTACGTCGTCAAGGACGGCGACATCGTGCACATCCGGAGCGCGCTGTGAACCGCCCGCGCGTCGCCCTGCTGCTCGTCGAGGACGAGCGGGCGGGGGGGCGCGCAAGCGACGCCAGCGGCGGCCGGATGGCGGCGCGTCTCGCCGCGATCGGCGCCGATCTCGCGGCGTACCGCACGGTTTCCGGCGTCAGCGCGTCGGCGGCTTCGATCGAGGATCTCGCCGCATCGAACGACCTCGTGGTCGTGTGCGGAAGCGCGGGCGAGGTGCCTTTCGCGCGCACGGAGGTGACCCCGGGACGCGCGACGGTGATCGCGCTCTCCGGCGACGCGAATCGACTTTCCGAGACATTCGACGAGGTCGTCGTGCCGTGGATCGAGTCGCATGCGCGGCGGATCGTGCGCGCGACGTTCGGCGAGGACGGCGCCGCAAGCGCGCCCCTGCGGCGGCTCGAGGAGGCCGTCGTCCGCGCGCTCGCATCGAGGGGTCTGCGCGTGGCGACCGCCGAGTCGATCACCGGCGGACTCGTCGCGTCCGCGCTCATCTCGGTCGCCGGGGCGAGCGAGGTGTTCGAACGCGGTTGGGTTGTCTACACGGTCGAGGCGAAGGTCGCCGAACTCGACGTTCCCGCCGCGCGGATCGAGAGGGACGGAGTCGTCTCCGAGGCGGTCGCGCGCGCGATGGCCGAAGGCGCCCGCGTGCGGGCCGGGGTCGATCTCGCCGTCGCGACGACCGGCGTGGCGGGGCCGGCAACACTCACCGGGCCGGACGCGCGGACGGTGCCGGTCGGTCGGGTCCACGTCGCGCTCGCGCAATCCGGTTCGCCGGGTCTGCATCGCGTGCTCGACCTGCCGTTCCCGCGCGAACTCGTGCGCCGCCGGGCCGCTCTCGCCGCACTCGACCTGATCCGCCGCGCGATCGGGTCGTAGTCCGCGACGCGCCGGACCGCGCCGTCGCGGCTCCACTCCGGGTAGGGTGCCACGCTGACGGACCGCGTTCCCCGGTGGTGCAATCGGTAGCACACCAGACTTTGGATCTGGGAGTTGGAGGTTCGAGTCCTCCCCGGGGAGCCATCGCCCGGCCCCGCGCTACCGGTTCCGGCGTTCCCCTGCCAGATTGGCGACTCGCGGACCCCGCACTCCCGGCGCGGCGGCCGCCTCTCCCGGAGGTTCCGAACCATGGGCCGACTTCTCGCCCTGATCCTCGGTGGCATCGGCATCGTCCTCTACGGACCCGACCTGATCCCGGGCAACGCAGGCACCGAGGTCGCCGACGTGGTCCGGAACCTGCTCGGGGACGAGTGGTACACGAAGGTCCGCGAGAGCGGTGCGGGCATCCTCGCCGGGCTCGCGCTGATCCTGTTCGCCGTCCGCGGCCGCGAGTAGGTCCGTGGCGCGCCCGCTGGCGCTCGTCGTCCTCGCCGCAGGCCAGGGACGCCGTCTCGCGGTCCGCGAGGACAGCCCCCCCAAGGTGCTCGTGCGCTGCCTCGGGGCGCCGATGCTCGAGCACGTCCGTCGTGCGGTCGTCCCGCTCGGGGCCGCGCCGGTCCACGTCGTCGTGGGCCACCGCCGGGGGGAGGTCGAGTCGTGGCTTTCGGCCGAGTGGCCCGACGCGGCCATCGTCGTGCAGGAGCCCCAGAACGGCACGGGCCACGCGCTGCGCCTCGCCGCCGCGGCGCTCGGTGGATTCGACGGGGACGTGGTCGTCGTCTACGGCGATGTGCCTCTCGCCGAGACGCGGGACCTCGAGGGCCTGCTCGCCCACCATCGGGAGACCGGCGCGGCGGCCACCGTGCTGACCGGAGTCCTTCCGGACGCCGGCTCGCTCGGGCGCATCGTGCGCGGACCGGACCTCGGGTTCCTCGCGATCGTCGAGGCGAAGGACGCCGCCCTGCGTCCCGACGTGCTTGCGATCCGGGAGTTCAACACCGGCATCTACGCGTTCTCGTCCCGCGCGTTCGCGACCTGCTTCGACGGTCTCGCCCGCGACAACGCGCAGGGCGAGGAGTACGCGACCGACGCGATCGGCCGCCTCAAGAACCGCGGCGACCGCATCGAGACGACGACCGTCGCCGACGGCACGGCGTGGCGCGGCGTCAACGACCTGACCGACCTGGCTGCCGCGACCTCGGTGCTCCGGCGTCGCATCGCGGCCGAGCATCTGCGACGCGGCGTCGAGATCGTCGATCCGGACACGACCCTGATCGAGGTGGACGTCGAGATCGCGCCCGGTGCGTGCATCCTGCCGTTCACGACGATCGAGCGCGGTTGCGCGATCGGTCCGGGGTGCCGCGTCGGACCGTTCGCACGCCTCCGCGGTCGATCGACGCTGGATGCGGGCGCCGAGGTCGGGAACTTCGTCGAGACGAAGGCGGCGCACCTCGCCGAGGGCGCGAAGGCGAAGCATCTCACCTACCTCGGCGACGTCGATGTCGGCGCCGGCGCGAACGTCGGCTGCGGCACGATCACGGCCAACTACGACGGGAGCCGGAAGCACAGGACCGTGATCGGCGCGGGCGCGCGGATCGGCAGCGGAACGGTGCTCGTCGCTCCCGTCACCGTCGGCGAGGGAGCGATCACGGGTGCCGGTTCGGTCGTCACCGCCGGGCGCGACGTTCCGCCCGCGACGACCGTCGTCGGCGTTCCCGCTCGCGCTCTGCCGGCCCCGAGGAAGGCGACCCCGTGACGTTCCGCAACATGGTCCTCATCGCGGGCAACGCCTGCCCCCACCTCGCCGCCGACATCGCGCGCGAGTTGAACTCGCGTCTCGCTCCGGCGAGGGTCGGGCGGTTCCCCGACGGCGAGATCGACGTCCGCATCGACGACAACGTTCGCGGCAGCGACGTCTTCCTGATCCAGTCCACCTCGCCTCCGGTCAACGACCACCTGATGGAACTGCTGCTGCTGATCGATGCGGCGCGCCGCGCGTCGGCGTCGCGGATCACGGCCGTCATCCCGTACTTCGGGTACGCGCGGAAGGATCGCAAGGACGAGGGCCGCGTCCCGATCACCGCGAAACTCGTCGCCAACCTGCTGACCGAGGCCGGCGCGGACCGAGTGCTGACCGTGGACCTCCACGCCGCACAGATCCAGGGATTCTTCGACGTGCCGGTGGACCATCTCTACGCGTCGCCGGTCCTGACGCGCCACTTCCGCGGGCAGCGCATCGAGCGCCTCACGGTCGTGGCCCCGGACGTCGGCTCGTCGAAGATGGCGCGCGGTTACGCCAACCGGCTGCACGGTGAACTCGCGATCGTCGACAAGCGCCGCGTCTCCCCGGATCACGTCGAGGTCGGAGCGATCATCGGCGACGTCCGCGACCGCAACGTGTTGCTGATCGACGACATGATCTCGACCGGCGGCAGCATCGCGGAGGCGGCCCGGATCTGCCGCCAGCACGGCGCGGAGACCGTGCGGATCGCCGCCACCCACGGCATCCTCTGCGGCCCGGCCCGGGAGCGCCTCGCCGCCGCGCCGGTCGAGGAGATCGTGCTGACCGACACGATTCCCGTGGACCCGACGGGACTGCCGAAGCTCGTCGTCCTGCGCACCGCCCCGCTCCTCGCCGAGGCCGTCATGCGGGTCCACACCGAGCAGAGTCTCTCGGTCCTGTTCCAGCGCTCCGAAGGCGTCTGATCCCGTCTCCGGGCGGGGGCTCGAGGCGAGGCCGCCGGCACGGCGGGCGCGGCGGCTGGGCGGCCATCGGGTGCTTCGGTCCGTCCGTCCGTAGCCGCCCCGCGGCGCAGAGGTAGCCTCCTACGCCTTCCCCGACGAGGCATCCGCCATGGATTACGTGAAGATCGAGGTTCGGCAGCGCGAGGCCAAGGGTTCCCGCGCCATGCGCCGGTTGCGCGACGACGGCCGCGTCCCGGGCGTCCTCTACGGCCTCGGGCGTCCCAACCTCGACCTCGACGTGACGGAGAAGGAACTCCGTCGCTTCCTCGCCAGCGGGAGCCACCTCGTCGAATTGACGATGGGCGGCCGCGGCCGTCACGCGATCCTGCGCGAATTGCAGGTGGATCCGATCACCGATCAGATCCAGCACTTCGACTTCGGCCGCGTCGCCGACGACGTCGCGATCGAGGACACCTGCACGCTCGTGATGAAGGGGCGCCCGAAGGGCACCAGCGAGGGCGGCCTGTTCCAGGCGCTTCTCGAGACGATCGACGTCGAGGCGCTGCCTCGCCACCTGCCGGGTTCGCTCGTGGTGGACGTGTCCGAGCTCGGCGTCGGCGACGCGATCCACGTTCGCGACCTGCGGTTCCCGCCGGAAGTCGTCGTCGTCACTCCCGGCGACGACCTGGTCTGCCACGTGACGGTGGCGAAGGTCGAAGCCGCCCCCGCGCCGGAAGAGCCCGCCGCCGAGGGAGCCGCCGCCGCGCCGACCGCGTAGCCGGCAACGGCGGGCCGCTCGGACGCGACGATGGACCGCCTCCTGTTCGGTCTCGGCAACCCCGGCAAGGCGTACGCCGAGACCCGCCACAACGCGGGCTGGCAGGTCCTGGACCGCGTGGTGGAGCAGACGCCCGGCGCCGGTGCGTTCAAGCGGACGCGCCTCGTGCACGGCGAGGTCGCCGACCTGTCGATCGGCGAACTCCGCGTCGCGCTGATCAAGCCGGCGTCGTTCATGAACCTCGTCGGCCCGGTCTACAAGCGGGCGCTCGAGGTCTACGACCTCGAGCCCACGGCGGCGCTCGTGCTCGTCGACGACTTCGCGCTGCCGTTCGGCCGATTGCGCTTCCGCGCGCAGGGCAGTTCCGGCGGGCACAACGGACTGCGCTCGATCGAAGGGGCGATGGGGGGCGGTGCCTGGCCGCGCCTTCGCCTCGGCATCGGCCCCGCACCCGAAGGGGCGCCGTGGGTCGAGTGGGTCCTGAAGCGCTATGACGCGGTGCAGCGTCGAGCCCTCCCCGAGTTCCTCGACCGCGCTGCGGACGCGGTTCGCACCTGGATCCGCCACGGGCTCGACGAGGCGGCGTCGCGCCACAACGGCGAGGCGTAAAGCCTGCTCCACCGGGCCCCACGCCTCGCGGGGGGGGCCGCACACCGCCGGTCCGTCCCGTCCGGGGCGACGAGGCGCACCGCTCGGAGGGGCCGCCGCGCGCCGCGGATCGCCGGCACGGAACGCCGCGCCGACCGATGGGAGCGTCCCCGACACGCCGGAGGGGACGTCGCGGGGAGGATCGCCCGTGCCCTCGGTTGCCGGGGTGCGGGAGCCTCCGTACCATCGCCCGCTTCCGACCGGGTTTCCCCGGCGGTCCCGGACGGCCCGAAGGACGGCGCCCTCCGGACGCGCGCGAGGCGAACGGAGCGTCATGACGACCCGCACCTACGAGGCCATGTTCCTGCTCGACAACCAGGCCGCACAGGCGGACTGGGATGCGACCAGCGGCAAGGTCGACGCGATCCTCGAACGGCACGGTGCGCGGATCGCCCGCAAGGAGAAGTGGGACGAGCGCAAACTCGCCTACGAGATCCGGGGGCAGCGGCGCGCGACGTACTACCTCGTCTACTTCGAGGCTCCGCCGTCCGCGATTCGCGGCATCAGCGAGGACGTCAACCTCGCCGAGTCGGTGATCCGTCACATGACGTTCGCGATCGACGAACCGATCGAGGACTACGTGCGCACGCTCACCGAGGAGCGCGAGCGTCTCGCCGAGGACAGCCGCCGTCACGCGATGACCGGCTGGGGTGCGGAGGGCGGCCGTCGTCGCAAGGGCCGCGACCGTCGCCGCGACGACGACGACGAAGGGATGGACGACGAGGACCAGATCTCGGTCGGCCAGCTCGACGACGAGGACGACGAGGAAGTGTGATCCGACGTCCGTTCGGCGGACGATGAAGGTTGAGGACCATGGCCGGCAGCAGCAAACTCAAGAATCTGCGCAAGCTCCTGAAGAAGCACCAGGACCGCAACCGGTGCCGCTTCACACGATCGCGCGTTCACCACGTCGACTACAAGGACGTGGCGACCCTGCAGAAGATGGTGAGCCAGCAGGGCAAGATGTACGGGCGTGCGCGAACCGGCACGCACGCGCACTTCCAGCGCAAGTTGCGCCGCGCGGTCAAGCGCGCGCGCTACCTCGCGTTGATGCCCTACGTCGGTCGCTAGGCGACGGAATCCGAGTCGAACGTCCGCGGCGCTCTGCGCCTTCAGGAGTTTCCATCATGGCGATCGAGGTCTTGCTCCGACGCAGCATCGAGGGCGTCGGCACCGTCGGCGAGGTCGTGCGCGTGAAGCCCGGCTACGCGCGCAACTTCCTCTTCCCGAACGCGTTCGCCGCGCCGGTGACCCCCGACAGCCTGCGCCGCATCGAGAAGGACAAGGCGGCCGAGGCCGTGCGCGAGCGAGAACTCGCCTCCCGCCGGCAGGATCTGGTTCGCCAACTGAAGGACGTGACCGTCACGATCGAGGCGCGCGCGGGCGAGGACGGCCACCTGTACGGTTCGGTGACCCCGCGCCAGGTCGTTCAGCGTCTCGAAGAGATGGGGTACACCTTCGACGAGCGCCACATGCGCTTCGAGGCGGTGCGGGAGCTCGGCGAGTACCCGCTGACGTTGCTCCTCGGCGGCGGCGTCGAGGCGACCGTCAAGGTCTGGGTCGTCCAGGACGCCCAGGACGCGCTCGCGATGCGCGAGGCCGCCGCCGCACGCGAACTGGCGGAGGCCTCGGCCGCCGAGGCGAACCCGGATCTCGACGCGATCGAGTTCTGATCGCTGCGCTCCGAACGGCGTGTCGCGGGCGGTCTGCGGACCGCCCGCTTTCGTTTTCGGAGTCGTCGCGGAGACGGGCTCCGCACGACACGAAGCGGATCGGGGATCGAACGGACGACGGCTCGACGTTCCCTCCTCGGGTCCTTCGAAAACTGGTTGCGAATGTCGGTGATCCGTCGTAACGTCTTGATGTCGCGGGGTTTACGTCGGCCCTCGGAGGAGAACTCGGAGGAGAACCGGTGGATGCCCGTGGAGAGACGGCGAAGAGCGCGGAGTCCGGCGTGACACGACGCCTGGGCGCCGCGTGGACTTCGCGGCGGGGTGCGGACGCCCCGCGGAGCGCCCCATGATCGAAGCCAACCCGCTGACGGCCGGACCCGCCTCCCTCATCCAGCGGATGCCTCCGATCAGCCTCGATGCCGAGCGGGGCGTGCTCTGCTCGGTCCTGCTCGACGGCGAGGCGTTGGGCAACCTCGTGACGTTCCTCAAGGCGGACGACTTCTACCAGTCCGCCCATCGGCATCTCTACGAGGTGATGCTCTCGCTCTACGACCAGGGCAAGCCGGTCATCGCGGTGTCGGTCGTCGAGGCGCTGCGCGCTCGCGGCCTGCTCGACCGGGCCGGCGGCAGCGAATACATCGCCGAACTCGCGGGCGCCGTCGATACCCCCGCCCACGCCGAGTACTTCGCGCGAATCGTCCGCGAGAAGGCGATCGCCCGCAACCTGATCCATGCGTCGTCGCGGATCCAAACGGCCGCATTCGAGGAGACCGCATCGGGCGCCGCGCTGCTCGAACTCGCCGAGGCGGAGATCTTCGAGCTCTCGAAGGGCCGCGAGATCAACGACGTGCAGGGCGTCGACGCGCTCATCCGCGAGACCTTCGACGAACTGGAAGGACAGGGCGTCGCGTCCGGCGTGCGCTCCGGCTTCACGACGTTCGACGAGATGACGGGCGGTCTGAAGCCCGGCGAGTTGATCATCGTCGCCGGTCGCCCGTCGATGGGGAAGACGACGTGGGCGCTGAACGTCGCTCGCCACGCGGCCAGCCGCGAGGGCAAGGTGGCCGCGATCTTCAGCCTCGAGATGACCGCCCGGAACATCGTGAAGAACGTCCTTTGCGCCGAAGCGCGCGTGGACGGCAAGAAGATGCGCGCCGGGCGCTTCCTCTCCGACGCCGATCATCAGCGGCTGCGCGACGCGGCGAGCCTGCTGTTCGACGCGAAGCTGTACGTCGACGACACGCCCGGGCTCACCCCGACGCTGCTCCGCGCCAAGGCGCGCCGCCTGAAGAGCCGTCACGGTCTCGACCTGATCGTGATCGACTACCTTCAGCTGATGAGCGGGGGGCTCTCCGCCCGCGCCCAGGAAAACCGTCAGCAGGAGATCTCCTACATCAGCCGATCGCTGAAGCTCCTGGCGCGCGAGCTGGAGGTGCCGGTGATCGCGCTCTCCCAATTGAATCGTGCCGCAGAGCAGCGCGAGGGCAACCGCCCGCGGCTGTCCGACCTGCGCGAGTCCGGCGCGATCGAGCAGGACGCCGACCTGATCTGCCTGCTCTACCGCCCCGAGTACTACCTCTCGTCCCGCGCCGACGAGGGCCGCCGCGCCGAGCTGGCCGGCAAGGCCGAGGTGATCATCGGCAAGCAGCGCAACGGCCCGACCGGCACCGTGCACCTCCAGTTCATGAAGGACTGGCTTCGCTTCGACAACCCGGCGGCCGAGCCGATTCCCTGACCCTCGCCGCGGGGCGGGGGATGACCGCAGCGTGACGCGAAGGGCCCGACCCACGGTGGGGGCGGGGGAGAAGGGCGTCGGACGGGCATCCGACAAGCGCGAGGCGTGGGACGGGTCACCCCTAGAATGGCGCCCTCCGCGCGGGCACGCGGGTGGGTCGGCGAGACCGGTCGACGAACGGTCCGATCACCGGGCTCGAAAGCAGGGACATGGGAGCGTCGAGGGCGTGCAGCGAGTCGCGGTGACACCCTGCGACCGGCGGCCCGCGAGCCGACGGGTCGGCCGTGCGTTTCTCGTGCTCGGTCTCGCTCTCGCGTCGCTCGGCGGCATCGCCGCGCTCGACCCCGGCGCCTCCCTCGCGGCCGACCGATCGTCGCCTCCGCCGCGGCCCGCGGGTGTCGGCGATGCGACGCGTGCCTCGACCGGATCGGGCTGGGCTCGTCGCGCCGACGGCACATGGGTCGAGCACCACGCGGACCGGGCGCCGTCGCGCATCCCGGCGGCGGTCGTTCCGACCGCGCTGCCCGAGGAAGAGGGCGAACCCCTTCCGTCGGCCGACGACGTCCTGCCGTCCGCCGACGACGTGCTGCCGCCGGCCGGACCGCCGGATGCGACGCCGCCCGCGATGGCGGCTCCCCTCGACACGCCCCCGGGCCCCGGCGCCGCCGTTCCGTCCGACGAGGCGGAGTCGATCGACTACGCCGACCTGCCCGCGGCGGAGCGTCCGCTCATCGTGCGGATCGACATCGTCGGTGCGCGTCTCTACACGGTCGACACGATCGAAACGCGGATGCGCAACAAGGTCGGCCGGCGATTCGATCCGGTCGCGCTCGAAGCCGACCTCGCCGAGTTGCGTCGCTTCTTCGCCGAGATCCAGGTCGTTCGCGAGGCGATCCCCGGCGGCATCGTGCTGCGCTTCCTCGTCGCGGAGAACCCGCTCGTCGAGCGACTCGTGATCCGCGGAAACGCCGAGATGGACCTCGAGGAGATCCAGCCGTTGCTTCGCACGCGCGAGGGCTATCCGCTCTCGCCGATCCACCTGGAGGCCGATCGCGACGACATCGTCGCGGCGTACCGCGCGCGCGGGTTCGGCTTCGCGGACGTGCCCGCACCGCGGATCACGACGCTGCCGACCGGCGGACGGCGCGTGGACATCACGATCGTCGAGGGACCGCGCGTCGAGGTCTCGAAGGTCTCGTTCCGCGGCAATCGCCACCTCGATCGCGATGCCCTGCTCGACGTGATGCAACTCGACGAGCCGGCGCTGCTTCAGCGCGTCTTCGATCCGGTGATCTATCGCGAGGAACTGCTGCGCGAGGACCTGATCGCGATCCGCGAGGTGTACCGCGATGCCGGGTTCCTCGACGCCGAGGCCGCGGTCGAGGACCTGCGGTACAGCGACGACAAGTCGAAGGTGGAGATCACGATCGCCATCGACGAGGGCCGCCCGTACGCCGTCGGCACGGTCACGGTCGTGTTCGAGCGCGTCGAACCCGGTGCGATCGGTGCGCCGACCGCCGAGGACCTGGCGGTCTTCACCGAGGATCGCGTCCGGTCGATGCTCGGCCTCGTGCCGGGATCGCGCTACGACGGCAAGGCCGCGCGGGACGGGATCCAGAAGATCCGCGAGGCGTATCTCCAGCGCTCCTTCCACGACGTTTCGATCCCACCGCCGACCCGGCGCGGTCGCATCGAGGGCGGCGTCGTCGATGTCGAGTTGAAGGTCAACGAAGGGCCGAAGTTCCGCCTGTCGCGGATCGACTTCGTCGGCAACGAATTCACGCGCGACAACATCCTCCGACGCGAGGTCGAGACCGCGCCGGGCGGCTACGTCGACGGCACCGAACTGGAGCGCGGCCAGGCCCGGCTGCGCCGCCTCAACTACTTCCAGCGCGCCGAGTTGCGCCTGCTCGACTCGATCGGTCCCGACGGCGAGCCGATTCCCGGCTGGAAGACGGCGACCTACCAGATCGTCGAGTCGTCCACCGGCCAGGTGAACGTCGGCTTCCAGGTCGACCCGACAGGCAGCCAGGGGCTCGGCGCGTTCATCAACCTCAAGAAGCGCAACTTCGACATCACGCGTTGGCCGACGTCGCTGGAGGATCTCCGGTCGGGACGCGCGTTCACCGGTGCCGGTCAGACGTTCGACATCATGCTCGCCCCGAGCACCGAGGAGACGATGTTCTCGGTGCGCTTCGTCGAGCCGCGCGTGTTCGGAAGCCGCTTCGGATTCTCCGCATCGGTGTTCCGGCAGATCTCGTTCCGCGAAGACCACGACATCGACATCTACGGCTACACGATGGGGCTTTCGTACCCGATCGTCCGGGACCGCGAGGGGCTTCGCGCACTGGTCGGCGAGGTCGCGTGGACGCATCGCTGGGTCGATCTGAAGGACATCGGTCCGTTCGCGGTCCCGGGCGTGTTCCTGTTCGCGAACAAGCACGAGTACCGCAGTGCCACAGCTTCGCTTCGCTACCTCGAGACGGACAGCGTCATCGATCCGCGAGTCGAGACGTCGACGACGTTGAGAGCGGACTAGGCCGGGGGCGACCTGGACGGCGACATCGACATGACGCGCGTCCGTCTGGGGCACTCGCGCACCCAGACGCTGCACGTCGATGCCGACGGCGGCAAGCACCGCGTCCACTTCGCGTCGCACTTCACGGTGATGGAGGCGTTCGGCGACACACCGGAGGTCCCTCCCTACGAGCGCGAGACGCTCGGGGGGCGGACCTTGCGTGGATTCGAGTACCGCGGCGTCGGTCCGCGAGTCAACGGCCGCCCGACCGGCGGCGAGGTCGCGTGGCGGGCGTCCCTGGAGTACGAGATCCCGATCTCGGCGGATACGCTCGCGGGCGTCCTGTTCGTGGACGCCGGCGCGGTCGAGCCGACGTTCGACGACCTGGACCTCGACGACACGCGGGTGGGCGTCGGGTTCGGCATTCGCCTGAAGATCCCGATCCTCGGGGATCGACCGTTCGCAATCGACTTCGGCTGGGCGGTGCGGTCCAAGGACGACGACCGCGACCAGCTCGTTTCGTTCAGTTTCGGCCGGACGTTCTGACCGGCCCTCGAAAGGAGCCCCCATGCACCCCTTCCACCGGTTGCGCGCCGCCGTACTCGGTCTCTCGGCGATCGCCTGCGTCGCCGCGAGCGCCCCCGCATGGGCGGGCCCCGACGTCGCCGTCGTCGACATGGTCCGACTGATCGAGGAGCACCCCGAGCGCAAGATGCTCGACAAGCGCTACGAGCAGGCCGGAAAGGACGCCGAAGCGAACGCCCAGGAGCAGGCCAAGCAGCTCCAGAGCATGAAGACCGAGATCGAGAAACTCCAGGCCGAGGACCCCGAGCGGGTGCTGCGGATCCGCAACTTCGAGACGCAGCGGATCATGGCCGACTTCGCGCAGAAGTGGGCCGCCCAGCAGGCGATCGCCGAGTACGCGGCCGGACTCGAGAGCCTCTACGCGTCGGTCGTCACCCAGGTCGCGCGCTATGCGCGGGAGAACGGCATCAAGGTCGTCCTGCAGCGCCGTGCCGACGAGCCGAAGGCGCCGACGCACGAGGAGTTCTACCTGCGCCTGCGCCTGCGGACCGTCGTGTTCCACGATGCCGCGGTCGACATCACCGGACAGGTCCAGGCGCGGCTGCGCGCCGCGGCCGGCGCGGCGGATTCGACCGGGACCTCGCCGGGGCGCTGATCGCGTGCCGCGTCGCCAACGCACCGTCGAACGGGAAGCCGAGGTCACCGGATACGGGCTGCACACGGGCGAACGCGCCACGTTGCGGATCGCGCCGGCCCCGCCCGGCCACGGTGTCGTGTTCGTCCGCCGCGACCTGGAGGGGGCCCCGCGCATCCGCGCGCATTGGTCGCGGCTGCGCGAGCGCGAACGGCGCACGGCGCTCGTCGGCGAGCAGGACGCCGAGGTCCACACCGTCGAGCACTTCCTGTCGGCGCTGCACGGCCTCGGTGTCGACAACCTCGACGTGTCGTTGAGCGGACCGGAGTGTCCGGGGCTCGATGGCAGCGCGCTTCCCTACGCGGATCTCATCGACGGCGCCGGCCCCGTGGAACAGGACGCGCCCCGTGCCGAGGTGCGGGTGCGCCACCCGGTGGTCGTCGACACCGGGCGCGGCGCGTCGCTCTGCGCGTTTCCCGGGTCGGGCGAGGGCCTGACCATCGCGTACAGCCTGCGCTACGACGTCCCCTCGTTGCAGGGGCAGCACGTCAGTTGCGACGTGACGCCCGAGTCGTTCCGGCGGTCGATCGCGCCGGCGCGCACGTTCTGTCTCGAGGAGGAGGCCTCCGCGCTCCGCGCCGCCGGGCTCGGCAAGGGCGCCGATTCCACGAACACGCTGGTGTTCGGTCCGGACGGACTGGTCGACGGCACGCTGCGCTTCCCGGACGAGCCCGCCCGACACAAGGCCCTCGACCTGCTCGGCGACCTCTACCTGCTGGGCGCCGACATCGTCGGCCACGTCGCGGCGCATCGAACCGGCCACGCCGCGAACCTCCGTCTCGTTCGCGCGCTCGCCGAGCACGACGAGGCGTCGCGCGGCGCGCCCAAGGCGCCCGCCGTCTCGGCCCTGGGGCACGCGCAGGTGCGGCGCATCCTGCCCCATCGGTACCCGTTCCTGCTCATTGACCGGATCATCGAAATC
>CAZPGF010000021.1:0-33091 GCA_964586025.1 uncultured Planctomycetales bacterium | reverse complement strand
GGGTGGACCAGCTTTGCCGAGCTACGGGTGGACCTGATATGCCGGTCTGTGACACATCGGACGGCGGCCTCGCGGGACGGAAGTTCCAGGACGCAGAAGCCGCCGTCGAACTCCTTGATCTGCGGGTAGGTCTCGTTCGTCACGGTGCCGTTGGCGGCGACCATCAGCGGCGCGACATCCGCGTTGATCCCACCGCCAAACACGTAGACCCCAGCCTCCTTCGCTTCGCGGATGACCGCATGGGACGCCTCGCTGACGGCCACCATATCCGCGTCGGAGACGACCATCGCCGAGGCGGGGAAGGAGATCAAGTACTTCGCCATCGGTCGGTCCTTGGGGGTCGCGTCGGGGGCGTGAGGTGGGCTGGCGTTCGAGGGTTGGGGTGATTGAAATGCTAGTGCGCTTCAGGCCCCGGGCAGGGGGACCCGTTGGGTCCCATCAGGGGGGTGCCTTGGGGTCCCATAGTACGGCCCGCGCCTGTCGGCATCGCGCTGTACTGTCGTCGCCAGCGTGGCCCCCTCCACATCTCCCCCCGCAGAAGGCAACCCGCTTGCCGGGTCCAGCGAGACCCTTCGGATCCTCTCGATCGATGGCGGCGGGATCCGAGGCGTGTTCGCAGCGCAGGTCTTGGCGGATCTCGAAGCAGCGGCTGCCCGACCGCTCCGGCGCTGCTTCGATATGATCTGCGGCACAAGCACCGGCGGGATCATCGCGCTCGGGCTCGCACTTGGGAAGCCCGCGTCGGAACTCCTCGACCTGTATCGCGAGCATGGCGAAGCGATCTTCCCCGAGGCTCGGAAGGGTCGCCTCAAGGGCATTCGGCGACCCAGGTACGACAGCACCGCGCTTCGCAGTGCGCTGGACTCTGCGTTCTCGGCAAGGACTCTCGCAGAGGCGCAAAGCCGCCTCTGCATCCCGTCGATCGACATTCAGACCGGCTCCACCCGCGTCTTCAAGACGGACCACCGGGGCGACGACTTCGTGAATGACTGGAGGCTGACGGCGCAGGAGGTTGGACTCGCGACCACGGCGGCTCCGACCTTCCTCCCGGCAGCGATCGTTGATTCGGGGCGGGCGATGATCGATGGCGGTCTGTGGGCCAACAACCCTGCTCTCGTTGGAATGGGCGAGGCGACCCTGCTCGGCCGTAGGCTGGATGAGATCGAGATCCTCTCGGTCGGAACCGGATCGACGCGGTTCACAATGGACGGCTCCGCCGCGCTGAAGGCCGGTCTATGGCGCTGGGCTCCGAGGATCGTGGATGTGATCTCCCAAGTACAGTCGCAGTTCGTTCACAACCTGCTCCGACCGCGCCCCACGGGCTCCTACTTCCCCCTGCGCCGCTACGTTCGGGTTGACCGCGAGCTGGAGCGCAATGCCTACCGGCTCGATGACGCGACGAAGATCACGTCGTTGGTCGGCCTCGGACACGCTGCGGCGATGGAGAGCATCGCGGACATGAAGACCTTCTGCGACGGCGACGACCGGATCTGGAGGTCTCCTCACGTGCCCACGTCGGTCGCGTAGTCCTTCGCCCGGTCCTGCGCCCGAAAGGGTTTCTTCGTCTCGGGATGCAGCCCACCGCCGAGCCACTCGCCCGTCACCAGCCACACCTCGTACTGGAGCAGCCACTCGCAGGTCCAGGGAACAACGGTGGCGGCGATCGAGGCGCGAGCGTCCCACTCGTCGGGGACGAAGAGGCACGGCCGCACGCGGTTGTTGCGAGTCTCGTTGTCGGGGTAGGTGTGGGGCAAGCGCTTGTCGCCCTGCTTCACGACCAACTTCGGATCGAGGATCCGAACCCGAGGCACATCTTTGATCTTGTACTCGACCTGGATCAGGTAGGAGCCAGCACCTTCGTAGGGCGTCACCCTGCCGATCCACTTCGCGCTAGGACCGTTGAAGCGGACCTTGAACCTGTCCCCGAACGCGGCCCTCATCAGGGCGTGCTGCTGCGGGGGCGTCAGACCGACGAACGCGACCACGGCACGGTCATCCGCCGAAGAAGGTGTGTCGAGGGACCGGCGGCGTCCCGGGCGAGGGGAAGGTGGCCAACTTCGTCGTGCCCGGAGCGAAGCCGAGCGCACCCGCCGACGAGGCGGCAGCCGCACCGAGGCCAAGGGAGCGCACCGCGCCCGTCGTCACGGGCTCCCCGAACACCGGTCCGAGCGCCGACGCGAGCTGGGGAAGGCCGATCGCCTTCTGCCACGCCGCGAGAGCTGCCGCCAGCCGGTTGGTGAACTTCTTGAACCGGGGGAACGACGCGGGCTTCTCGCGCCACTGCCGCGCCAAGTTCTCGCCGGGGTTCGACGGATTCTCGACGAACGGCGGCGGGTCCATCACCGCGAGCTGCTGCATGTACGCCGCCGCGAGGGTGAGTCCCTCTACGACGGAGTGGCTCGACCTGAAGACGTGCGACACCAGCGTCGTCAGGAGGATCGAGGCGGGCTGGAGGTCGTAGTCTCGCTGGTAGTCGATGTCCCTGGCTCGCTTGACGAGCTGGACGCAGACCACCACGGGCGGCTGGAAGCCGGGCGGCGTCTGATCGGGCACGGGTTCCACCGACGCTCGGAACGCGACGGTTCTCCCCGCCGTCTTCAGGGCGTCGAACTGCGCCGCGTACAGCTTGGGGTTCGAGGACACCCACGTCGCCAGCTTCCGGTCGGGGATCTCGATGAAGGTCGGCTGCCGCCGCTGGTGGAGCCTCGCGGGCACGATGTCGAGGTCGAAGAGGTCGGCGTACGAGAGGCGGACGCAGCGGGGTCGCCGCTCGACCATGCCCGCGTAGGTTCCGTGGCCCTCGAAGAACCGAGCCACCGCGTCGAGCGCGTCTGCCGGGGCCACCGTGGCCGGGAGCCTGGGAAGCAGCATCACGGCGTCGAGGTCGAACGTGTTCTTGGCGAGCGGCTTGACGGTCGTTCCGAGCCGCATCGAGCCCTGCGGGTAGATCTCGGGGGCGCAGCTCGCGAGGTGGCTGTCGGCCAACAGGTCGGTGATCGTGCGGTAGCGCGCCTCGGCCTGCTGATGCTTGGTCTTCGGGAGCGACAGTCCGGCGGCGATCTGGTGGAGCAGACTTTCGAGCATGGGGCCTCCCCGCTTCGTGGGGCGTTCTATGAACTGGGGGGCGACCGTACACCCGGGTAGGGACACACCTCGCGGGGGCCGAAAAGGGGGCCGAACGACGGCAACTTCCGTGAACGAGGGTGGATGGGCGTGAACGAGCAGCGCCGATCGGGACCCCGCCCAGCCCCCGCCGCCCGATCCGCCCTCCCCATGCTCTGCTCGCCCGGAGTGCGCGTCGTCCGCCTGTCCGCTTGGAGCGCACCCGCATGGCTTCTGGCCTGGCCATCGGGTCCGACATCAGCGGACGCCGGTGGACATCGGTGGACAACGGACCCCACCGAGGCTCCGGCTGCCAGACCGGCGCATTTCGGCAGCCCGCAAGCTCTTACGCCCGTAACCCCCGATGGGAACGCGGGTTTGGCGGAGGGACAGGGATTCGAACCCTGGAACGGCGTTTTGCGCCGTTGCCGGTTTTCAAGACCGGTGCCTTCGACCGCTCGGCCATCCCTCCGGGCGGGGGCATCGTACGGGAGGGGCGGGCGGCGGCTTGCGACGGGCGGGGCGCAGGAGTAGCGTCCCGAGCCGACCCCGCACGGAGGGACCCATGGACTGGACCAAGCTGCTCACGAGCCGGATCGAAGCGACGTACCGGGCGACCGACGGGCTGATGAAGCTCGTCAAGAAGGACGATCTCGATTGGAAGCCGAAGTCCGGCAAGAACTGGATGACGACGGCGCAGTTGCTCTCCCACCTGACGGACGCGTGCGGGTGGTGCATCCACGCGTTCGCGACCGGCGACTGGACCCCGCCCGAGGCGCCGGCCACGAAGAAGAAGTCGAAGGCGTCGAAGGCGACCGCGCCGCAGACGGATCCCGAGACGGGCATGCCGACCGCGAAGTCGCTGCCGAAGGTCAAGTCGGTGGCCGAGGCTCGCAAAAAGCTCGCCGCCGACATGCAGGTCGCGCTCGACACGATCCGCGAGGCGGGAGAGGACGCGCTCGAGAACCGGCTCTCCGCGGCCCCGTGGGAACCGGGCGTCGAGAAGCCTCTCGGGCTCCACGCGCTGGAGATGGTCGGTCACCTCGCGCAGCACAAGGCGCAGCTCTTCTACTACCTGAAGCTCCAGGGCAAGCCGGTCAACACGCTCAACCTCTACGGGATGAAGTAGCGACCTCGCGACGCACCGACATCGCAGAGGCGACCTCGCGCGCCGGCCGCGCGGTTGCCGGGATCGGCACCCAGGGGTCTCCGAAGCGCTGTTCGCGGCGATGGCCGAGGGTGAGGCAGGTCGGCCCGTAGTGGACGAGCAGGGCGCGGGTGGACGCAGGGGTCGGCACCGTGCGATGCGCCAGCGGTCGATCGCGCTGCGGGAACAGCATCTCGACGGGAAGCGCCACGGTGCCCGCGCGTTCACGGTGGGTCCAGGCGACCTCGCCCTCGCGCCAGAACTCCACGTCCACGCCGATCGTGTTGAGCGCGCTCGCCTGCACGCGCAGCACCTCGGGTTCGCCGCCGTAGTCGAGGGCGAGGTGGCGGCACGCGGCGCCGCGACGACGGTGCTCCAACGGGCGGAGCGCGGCGAGGGCCGCCGCACGATCCGACTCCCGCACGATGAGGTCCACGTCCCGGTCCCAGGGAATCAGGTCGCCGTGTCGCACGGCGCCGAGGAAGGTCCCCCAGTACGCGAACCACCGAACGCCCGCGTCGTCGAGCCGCGCGGTCACCTCATCGAGCACCTGCAACAGCCGCGCGCGGCAGCAGGACGGCAGGTCGAGCCCGCGGGTGTGATGGCGGTACCCGCGGACCGCGAAGTTGCGCGCGCACGGCGGCTCGTCGATGCGACACCCGGCGCGCATGCGCGGGCCGAGCACGCGCCGGCAGGCCGCGTGGAGGAGCAACCGCGTCGCGTAACGCCACTCCGGATGCAACCGCCCCCCCACCTGTCTCCCGACGTCTCAGACAAATCGATGCACGGATCGTACCGCGCGGGCAACTTCAACTGCTTCCGCCGAACCAACCGATGACGACGACGCCGGACCTCCGTGACGAGCCGCCTCTGCTCGACGCCCGGGGCCTCACCAAGAGCCTCGGCAGGCACGTCGTCGTGGACGGCGTGGATCTGCTCTGCCGACGGGGCGAAGTGCTCGGCCTGCTCGGGCCGAACGGCGCGGGCAAAACGACCTCGCTGCGGATGTGCTACGGCTTCCTCCGGCCCGACTCGGGGACGATCCGCATCGCCGGTCACGACCTGTTCGAGGAGCCGGACGCCGCGCGACGACGGCTCGGCGTCTGCACCCAGGACGACACCTTCGACCCCGACTTCACGGTGCGCGGCAATCTCGAACAGACCGCGCGCTACTACCGGCCGCGAATCGACGGGCTCGACGCCCGGATCGACGAGGTGTTGGGGCAGTTCGGGCTCGACGAGCACGCCGAGAAGACGCCCGAACAGCTTTCGGGAGGCTTCAAGCGCCGCCTGATGATCGCGCGTTCGGTGCTGCATCGACCGCAGGTGGTCTTCCTCGACGAGCCCACGACCGGGCTGGATCCGCAGGCGCGCGTCGCGGTCTGGGAGATGATCGCCGCACTGCGTGCGCAGGGCATGGCCGTGGTGCTGACGACCCACTACATGGAGGAGGCGGAGAGGCTTTCGGATCGCCTCTTCCTGCTCGATCGCGGCCGCGTGCGCGTGGCGGGCACCGCACGTGAGGTTCTCGGGGACGTCGTCGGCGAGCACATCGTCGTGCTGCCGGACGACGCCGAGCCCGCACCGATCGAGGCGTGGCTCGGCGAACGCGGCGTGGTCTCGGCGCGCGTCCTGGGCCGGCGGCATGTGGCGCTCGACGCGAGCGGGCTCGCGGCGTTCGTCGCCGCGTTCGAGACCCTGCGCTACGAGGTGCGCGCGCCGACGCTCGACGACCTCTTCCTGATGCTCGAAGGACGGCGCCGGTGAGGACGTTCCGGACCGCCTTCGACTGGCAGAGCCGTGCGGTGTTGGGACGGCACGTCCGCGTCCATGCGATGAAGTGGACCACGGCGTTGCTTCCGCCGGTGCTCGAACCGGTGATCCTCCTCTTGGCGTTCGGCGTCGGGCTCGGACGGAACATGGGCGAGATCGCCTGGAGCGACGGCACCGTGCCGTATCTCGTCTACCTCGCGCCGGGCATGCTCGCGTACACCGGCTTCATGACGGCGCTGTTCCAGTCGATCTACTCCGCGTACGTGCGGATGCACTTCCAGAAGGCCTGGGAGGGCCAGCTCACGACCCAGGTCCGGCTCGAGCACGTCGTCTGGGGCGAGGCGATGTGGGCCGCGACGTTGAGCGCCATGTACGTCGTCGCGATGGCGTGCGTGCTGGGGATCTTCGGACTGACCGGCGCGCTCTCCCTGTACTGGCCGTGGCTGCTGCTCGCCGTGCCGCTGCTCTGGTTCGCCGCGCTGGCCTTCTCCGCGCTCGGGCTCATGTTCACCGCGTGGCTGCCGAGCATGGATCACATGTCGCTGCCGTTCTTCCTGCTGCTGATGCCGATCGGGTTCGCGAGCAGCACGTACTTCCCGCTGCCCGACCTGCCGGTGCTGACGCAGATCGTGCAGCTGAATCCGGTCCACCACCTCGCCGAGGGCTTCCGCTTCGCCCTGCTCGAGAACCGCGCGACCTGGCATCTCGGCGCCGCGGTCGGGCTGTGCGCCGCGCTCCTTGCGATCCTGATGCCGATCGACATGCGCATGCTTCGACGACGGGTGTTCGGCGACCGGTAGCGGGTCGGTCCGCGCCGATCGCGCCGTCCGGTCGCGGCGCGCGACGATGCGGGGATGCGAGCGGCGGCGGACGAGACGACGCGCGGGGCGTGGGCGACCGCGGCGGCCTTCACGACCTGGGGGCTCGTCCCCGTCTACTGGAAGGCGGTCGGTGCGATCTCGCCGCGAGAGATGATCGCGTGGCGGGGGCTTTGGGCGGTGCCGTTCCTCGCCGGATGCCTGACGCTCGCGCGCGGATGGCCGGCGGTTCGAGCCCTCCTTCGCAATCGTCGTGCGCTCGGCGTGCTCGCGTTCTCGGCCGCGCTGATCGGACTGAACTGGTTCGTGTTCATCGTGGCGGTCGCGAACGGGCAGATTCTGGAGTCGAGCCTCGGCTACACGATCACGCCGCTGGTCAACGTGCTGCTGGGGGCCGCGTTTCTCGGGGAGCGCCTCACGCGCGTCCAGGGCGTCGCCGTCGGATGCGCCGCCGCGGGCGTCGTCGTGCTGGTGGTCGCGACGGGGACGCTGCCGCTCACCGCCCTCGTGCTCGCGTTCTCGTTCTCGATCTACGGTCTCGTGCGCAAGATCGCCGCGATCGACGCGATGCCGGGGCTCTTCGTCGAGACCGTGCTGCTCGCGCCCCTGTTCGTCGCGTGGCTGATCGTGTTGGCGGCGCGCGGCGAAACGGCGACCGGCGCGAGCGCGACGACCTGTGCGCTGGTGCCCCTTTCCGGGTTGATCACCGCGGTTCCGCTCTGGCTGTTCGCCTACGGCGCACGACGGATCCGACTCGTCACGGTCGGACTGTTGCAGTTCATCTCGCCGCTGGGGCAGTTCGTCCTGTCCGTCTTCGCGTTCGGCGAGACGTTCACGACCGCGCACGCCGCCGCGTTCACCTCCATCGGCGTCGGCGTCGTGCTCTACCTCGTCGATCTCGGTCGGCGGCAGCGACCTCCGGCGGCCCCGGCGATCGCTGCCGCGCGATGAGTTCGTTCCGCTACGTGGCCATGTCCGGCTTGTAGACGGCGAACGCGACGCCCGCCGGATCGCGCAGGCAGGAGATGCGGCCGACGCCGGGAATGGTGTGCGGCGGGAGGTCCACCAGCGCGCCGAGTTCCACGGCACGACGGACGGTGTCGTCCACGTCCTCGACGTGGAGGTAGGAGAGCCACATCGGCGGGCAGCAGGTCTTCCCGTCCTCGCCCGGCACCGCCATGCAACCGCCGACGTCCCGACCGCCGCTCGAGAACAGCGTGTACGGGACGCCGGGCACCTCGGCCGACCGCGAGGTCCAACCGAAGAGACGTCCGTAGAACGACGTCGCCGCCGCGACATCGGTCGTCATGAGTTCGTGCCAGACCCAGACCGGCGGCGCGACGGGCGCGGGGGCCGGGACGGGCTTGGCCCGGCGCGGCACGGGGCGCTTGGTCGGGGCCGGCTTCTTCGTCGTGCGCTTCGCCGTCTTGCGCGTGGCCGTCTTGCGCGTCGCCGACTTGGTTGACGCCGACGTTCGCGTCGCGGTCTTGCGCGACGCCTTCATATTCGCGACCGGCGCCTTGCGCGCGGTCTTCTTCGTCTTCTTGCGAGCCGCCATGGGGGAGTCTCCGCGGGGACCGCCGCCAGTATCGAACGCAACCGTTCCGCCAGCGCGAATCGCGCGGGAGCGCACGATCAGGAGATCGACTCGGACTCCGCCATGACGTCTTCGGCGATGAAGAGCGGTGCCTTGCTCGCGACGGCGAGCGCGATCGCGTCGCTCGGCCGGGCGTCGATCTCCGCGGCGCTGCCGTCGGCCAGGGCGAGGCGGATCATCGCGAAGTAGGTGCCTTCGCGCAGTTCGGTGATCTCGACCCGCTCGATCTTGCTGCCCGTCGCCCGAATCACCGCCGTCAGGAGGTCGTGGGTGAGGGGGCGTTGGAAGCTCTTCTCCTTGACGAAGCGGTCGATCGCCTGGGCCTCCTGGTAGCCGATCACGATCGCCAAGCGGCGCTCTTCGCCGCCGACCTCCTGCAGCCCGATGTACTGGCGGTCGGTCGTGTCACTGATCTTGATGCTGCGCAGCCGCACCTCGACCATGGCAACTCCAGGACGGCGGACCCGTCCGACTGGCCCCGGCGGATTCCGTGGGCTCGCAATCCTACCAGGGTCGAGCGCGCCGGATTCTCATGGCGGCATGTCCGCCAAGTCCCCTCCCCCGGCCGTTTTCGCCCGACTCCTGCGCGCCGGCCGGCTCGAGTCCCTGCACCGCGGCCACCTGCTCGCGTTGCGAGGCGACGAGGTCGTGGCGTCCGCAGGCGACCCGCGGCATCTCGTGTTCGTCCGCAGCGCCGTGAAGCCGATCCAGGCGCTGACCGGCATCACGTCGGGCGCGGTCGATCGATTCGGGATCGACGAACGGGGGCTGGCGGTCGCCTGCGCGAGCCACATGGCGCGGGACGAGCACCTCGCGGCCGTCCACGGGATCCTTGCCGCCGCCGAGGTGCCCGAGGAGGCGCTCGGCTGCGGGGGCCATCCGAGTTTCGACCTCGAGGTCGCGAGGCGGCAGGTCGTGCCGCCGTCCGGGCCGCCCGCGATCTGGAGCAACTGTTCCGGCAAGCACGCGATGATGCTCGCTTCGGCGCGAGCCCTCGGCGCACCGCTCGACGGCTATCTCGCGCCGGACCATCCGGTGCAGCGGTCGATCCTCGCCGATCTCACGATGCTCTCCGGCGTCGCCCCCGACGACCTCGTCGTCGCGGTGGACGGGTGCGGCGCGCCGGCTCCCGCCCTGCCTCTCGACGCGTTCGCGCGTCTGTTCGCGAGTCTCCTTCGCGCCCGCAACGAACCGAGCCATCCCCGACACGAGGCCGCGCGCCGCGTCATCGCGGCGATGGCGGCGCATCCGGATCTGATCGCCGGCCCGGGGCGCTTCGACTCGGATCTGATGCGAGCCGCCGAGGGACGGGTCGTCACGAAGGTCGGCGCCGAGGGGGTCCACATCGCGCTCGTCCCGGCGACCGGCGACGTGATCGCGTTGAAGGTCGAGGACGGATCCGATCGTGGGTACCGAGGGCTCGTGATCGCGATGCTCGAGCGATTCGGTGCGCTCGAGGCCTCCGCCGCCGACGGGCTTCGCGCACGCCATGCCGACCCGGCCATCCGCAACTGGCGAGGCGTCGAGGTCGGCCGGCTCGAGGTCGAGTTGCCGACATTCGCCCGATCCGCCCCGGCGGCCGTGCGTCGGCGGTAGGACTCGGGGTTCGCGCCCGGCGGCCTTCGACCCGGCGGACGCGCGGCCGCGCCGATCGCGGGCGCGGGTCGGGCCCGAGCGGATACAGTCAACGCGTGTCGCTCACGGATGCGCTTCCTCCCGCACCGCCGCCTCGCCCGCCGGACGCGAACAAGGCGTCGGTCGGTCGCGTGCTGATCGTCGGCGGAAGCCGTTCGATGGCCGGTGCGCCCGCGCTCGCCGCGCGCGGGGCGCTGCGCGCCGGAGCGGGGCTCGTGACCGTCGCGGTGCCCGCGACGATCCAACCCCTCGTTGCGGCCTGGCATCGCGAGACGATCGTCGAGGCCCTTCCCGAGGACGACGGGGCGCTCGGGCCGGACGCGCGCGCCGCCCTCGACACGCTGCGCGCGCGGGTCGAGACGCCCGCGTTCGGCATGGGCATCGGCCGTTCCGCGGCGACCGCGATGTTGGTCCGCGGTCTTGCGGCATCCGCGACGGGCGCGATCGTATTCGATGCCGATGCGTTGCACGCGCTCGGGCCCGGACCGATGCGCTTTGCCGACGAGGCGACCGTGGTGCTCACCCCGCATGAGGGCGAGGCGGCGCATCTGCTCGCGCGACCGGTCGCGGAGGTCCACGCCCATCGCGAGCGCGCCGCCGCGGATCTCGCGAAGGCGACCGGCGCGATCGTCGTGCTGAAGGGACGACACACGCTCGTCTGCGCCGCGGCGCGCGACGGCACGCGAACCGGTCGCGCCGTCGCCGGTCATCCGGTCCTCGCGACGGGCGGCACCGGCGACGTGCTCGCCGGGGCGATCGCGGCGTTCCTCGCCGAGGCGATCCGGCGCGGGAGCGATCCGTTCGACGCCGTGCGCGCGGCCGTCCACGTCCATGCCGAAGCCGGCGTCGAATGCGGGCTCGGTGGGATCGACCGCGGGGTGCTCGCGAGCGAAGTCGCCGACGCGATGCCGCGCGCGCTCGCCGCGTGGCGCGGCCGGGACTACGCCCGATGACGCGCGCGCGAACCCGCCTGCCGCTCGTCGTGGCGTTCCTGCTCGGCGCGGGCCCGTTCGCCCGCAGCGGCGACTCGCCCCCTTGGTCGTTGCTCCGCGCCGAGGTCGCGCCCGAGGACCTCGCCGCCGCGAACGCGGCGCTCGATCGCCGACGCCGCGCGCATCGCGGCGAACTCGACGCCGAAGAGGGCGGGTACGCGGCGCAACATCTGCGGCTGCTCGAGGTCGCCGGCGCGCGCGTCACGGCGGAGGCTCTCGCCGCCTCGCTCGCCCGAGGCGATGTTCCGTTCGCGCGCGCGTTGGCGGCGATCCTCGCCGACGATCGCAACCCGGCCATCGACGAGATCCTGCTCATGCTGGTGACGAGCGCCGACGCCTCGCTGCGCGCCATCGCCGCCGACGGACTCGGCCAGCCGCGCGCGCGAACGCCGGAACGCGAACACGATGTCGTCGGCGCGCTCGCCTCGCTCGCGACCGATCCCGTCGCCGAAGCGCGGTGGAGCGCGCTGCGCTCCCTCTTCGCGTTGCCCGGCGCGGAGGCGGCGGTCGCGCGCATCGCCTGGCCGGACGATCCCGATCCCCGCGCCGAGGGGACGCGCCTGCACTGGCACCTTCGCGCCGGCGACCGGGACGATGCGGTGCGCGATCGGGCCGAGCGCTCCTGGCGATCCGGCGCCACGCTCGACGTCCGACTTGCGGCGGCGCACCTGTTGGCCTCGCGGGGACTCGCGACCGCACCCGCGACGCTGGTCGAGATCGCGGACACGCTCGATGCGCCGGTCCCCCCGGGACACGACGCACCGCGTCGGGCATGGACCGATGCCGCCGTCGAACGCCGTGCCATCGGCATCGCCGCGACGATCGCGTGGTGGCGTCGTGTCGGCGGCGACGGTGCGGACGACCTCGATCCGACCCTCGCGCACGAGGCGACGCGACTCCTCGATCGCGCCGTCGGCTGGGTCGCCCAACCGATCGAGATGGCGTCGCGCGACGAGCGGCCGCAACCGGAGCTCCGCCTCGTGCAGTGGCTTCCGGACATCGGACCACCGATCGTCGCGCCGGTCGTCCGCCGGTTGCTCGCCGACGAGTTCTACGAGGAGAGCACCGGTGTCCGCCTGCTGCTCGGACTTCCGCGCGACACGGCCCTCGACGCGGTCGCGCGGCTCGCACGCCACGCCCTCGCGGCGCTGCCCCTGCGCGGGGCGCTGTTGAGCGCGGCGACCGGCGCGATGGTGGAACTCGGCGCGATCGCCGATCGCGACCTCGCGGATCGACTCCTCCGCGATCCCGACGCCGCGCCGTGGGCGCGCTCGGACATCCTGCGCGTTCTCGAACGCGATCCGTCGCCGTGGGTCCCCGAACTGGTCGAGTCGCTTCTCGACGAGGCGGACGAGACGCTGCGCGCGAACCTCCTGCGCACGCTCGCGCAACGCACCGAACCCACGGCCCGCGCCATCCAGATCGAGGCGTTCTTCAGCAATCCCTTCTCGTTCGGGCACGACCGGCTGGCGGAACTGGTCCGGCCGGGCGACGCCGACGCGCTCGCCGTGCTGCGGCGCGCGTTGAACGACGAACGCCATGCGGTGCGACGCCTCGCGCTGGAGCAGATTCGCCCGCGGGCGAAGGCGTTGATCACGCCGGAGGTCCTCGCGATCGTGCGCCCCGCGGGCGATTGGGTGCACACCCCCGCGGAAGTGCAGGCGTACCTGTACGCGCTGCTCGTGCTCGACTCGGACGTCGCGGTCGCATGGGTGAGGAGTGCATGGCAACGGCTGGCAAGCGATTCGGTCCGCGCGAACGCGCTCCGGCTCTTGCAGGACGCACGCGGCGAGGCCTCCGTGCGGGCGGCCGTCGATCTCGCGCTCGCCGCCCACTACGAGTTCCCAGGACGTACGGAGTTCGACATCTCGGTCGCCGCCGTGCTGAAGGGTCGTTTCGCCCATCGGTCGCGCGAGGTCGCCGCGTTCTGGCGCGAACTCCTCGATCCGACCCATCCGTTGCGACTCACCGCCGCGAGCGCCATCGCCCATCCGGACGCGCCCGACCTCACGGATCGGCTCTTGCCGTGGCTCGACGCGCTCGGCGACGACGACAAGGACGAGCAGGCGCGCCATCGCGTGCTCGAAGCACTGGCGTACCAGCCCTTCGAGAAGGTCGAGTCGCGCCTCGTCGAGGCGGCGCTGGATCCGCTGCTCCCGCCGACGACACGCGACGCGGCAATCGTCGCGATGCGGGACCGGCTGCGTCCCGCGGCGCGGTGGCGGATCATGCGCTGGTTCGGCTGGCCGCTGCCGGACGACGCCGAACCGGCGACCGTCGCCGACCAGGCCGAGGGTCGCGGCGCGATGGACGACCCGGCGGTCCACGCCGGTCTCGCCATGGCGGTCGGACGCGGCGGTGGTGCACCGATCGCGCGCGCTCTGCTCGGCGCCCTCGACGCCGAACTCGATCGCTGGTTGAGCCACCAACCGCCCTCCTCGGCCGGCCGGGAGGAGCGCCTCGCGGTGGCGCGCACGCTGGCCGAGTCGGAGGACCGCATCAACGCGCTGGCCCGCGGCATCGCCTCGACGGGTGACGAGAGCGCCGCGATCGATCTGCTCTCGCGCGTGTTCGACGGGCGCCTCGGACGGGTCGCAAGCCGACGCCTGTGGGATCTGCGACGGCTCGGCGCGGAGGGACGGGGCGCGCCGCAGATGCCGCGCGCGGGTCAGGTCGTCGCGCTGCGCGGTGCGTACGACCTGCGTCTCGAGTCGGGGCTTCCCGCCCCCGCGGGACACATCCTGGGCCAGTGCAAGGTGCTCGACGACGAGACGCTCGCCGCGAATCTCCGCGTCGTGATCGAGCGAACGCGGCGCAACGGGGGCCTGGCGACCGCGCCTGATGCCTTCCTGACGATGGCGATCTGCAATCTGCTCGACGCCCCGACGCATCGCAAGCCGGCCGCGGCCGCCTTGCTGCTCGAGCCGCTCGCGCGCATCGCGCCGGGAGCCGGCGGCATCCGGCGGATCGCCATCGACGCGTGGATGGGTGTGCGGACGATCGCGCGCGACTTCGAGGCCGCCGCGCGCCTCGAACGCGACACGATGCACGACCTCCTGCACCGCCAGATCGAGGACGAAGCGGGCGATGCGTTGCCCTGGCGCCGCATGCACGCGCTCGCGCTCGAAGGCGCCGCCGCCGCGAAGGCGGGACGACGCGAGGAGGCGGAAGCCCTCTGGCACGCCGCGGAAGCGATCATGCCGGACAGTTCGACCGCGCTGAACACGATCGCGTGGTATCGCCGCGAGACGCGAACCGACCTCGCGGAGGCCGAACGCCTCGTTCGGCGCGCCATGCAGCTCGAGACGCGCTCGGACATCGTGCCGACGCTCTCCGCGACCGATACGCTCGCGATGATCCTGCTCGACACCGATCGCGCCGAGGCCGCCGCCGCGCTGCTCGGCCCGCGGATGGGCGGTGCCGACGTCGATCGCAGCGGGATCTATCACCTCCACTTCGCGGAGATCGAGGCCGCGTGCGGCGCGTGGGACACGTGTCACGACAGCCTCATCGAGGCGCTGCGACGCGATCCCATGTCCGAGGCGACATGGCGCGCGCTGCCGTGGCATGCATCAGGACCCCACGGACTCGAGGTCTTCGAGTCGGCGGCTCGCGAAGCGCAACGCAACACGCTCGATCGCTGACACCGAGCGGAGGCCCGGCACTCGCCCGCCGGGTCCGATGACGATCCGATCCGCCGGAGGCGTACCCTCCCGTCGCGTCCGACGCGTTCAGTTGGGTTCGGAGGGAGGCGTGGCCGGCGGCGCATCGCCTTCGCCCGCGAGCCAGGCGAGGGCGTGCGTCATCCAGGCGATCGTGTGTGCCTGCCCGCGGCGATCGAGTTGCGAAGGACGATCGAAGTCGAACCACGCCTGCCACAGCACGCGCGCGGAGCCGGTGCTCGCGACGAGCAGAGGCAACGCCTTGCCGCGACCGTCGATCGCCTGGAGCAACGTCTCCGCACCGCTCGCGACACCGTCGATCGGGTAGACGAACTCGACGCGGAAGCCCTTGTCGCCGACGACGAGGCGGTCCCACCAATGGCGACTCCATCGCGGCCACGGAACGAGTCGCGACGCCGCGTGACGAACGCCCGCATCGGTGACCTTCGGGGGCAGGCCCTTCGGGAAGACGCCGGGCAGGGGCTCGCCCTCGAAGGGAACGGGCTTGCCGATTGGAAGGAGGGGCGCGAGGACGGGATGCGTCAACAGCGGATGGACGCTCGACGAGGGCGGCGGGCCCATGCGCAGCCAGAGTCCGGTGCGGCCTTCGCGAACCCGCGTGGCCAGGGCATCCCAGAACGCGGCGGGAAGCGCGTTCGGATCGATTCGATCCAGCCACACGATGTCGATGGCGTTCGATCCGAGCCACGCGCCGTCGGGGGCGGAACTCGGCGCGTCGAGTCCGCGTGCCACGCCCGCGCCGGGGCCCGGCGTGGGCGCGGTGTTCTCCGCGCGATCCGTGTACCAGGTCGCGTAGCGCAGCGACGGCACATCGTCGGCGGCCATCAGCAGCGTCTGGTTCCACGGCTCGGGATTCGGAGCGACCACGAGCAGGGAGCGCGTCTCGGCCATCCGCCGAACTTCGATCGGCGGCTCCTCGCGCGGTCCGCTCCCGGCGAGTGCGCCGGTGCCGTCGCCGCCTGCGCTGGAGGCGTCACCGCCCGCGGGACCCACGCCGGGTTCGGTGTCGATGACGGCCTTCTGGTCGAAGATCCCGAGGAGGAAGAGGAATCCCAACACGGCGAGCGCCGCGAGGATGAGGAGTGCCGCGATGCGCATGACCTGTCTCCGTGAGGACACCCCGAGCCGCGCATTGTGCCCGGCGAGACCGGGCTTGGCGTGGCCGTTCCGGGTCTCCCGCGGAGCGCCCGCCGCGTCGGCGGGCCGTCCCGAACGATGGGAATCCGCCCCGCGGACCCGAACTACGGGTAGGTGCCGCGAAGACGGCGGCGGCGATTCACGATCTTGCGGCCGGACTTGGTCGCCATGCGGGCGCGGAAGCCGAGGTTCCGGCGCTTCGTGTTGCTGTTGCGGATCAGGCGCTTCATCGGAAGGTCCTCGGGCGAAAAGCGAAGGGCGTCCCATCGTGGATGCGGGCGCCGCTGCGTCAAGCCACCGCGGCGGCGTCGTATCCTCCGGCGCCATGGCGCCCGGCCGCTGTCCCTCCTGCTCGGAGCCGTACTCCCCCCAGGACGTGGCGGTGTACGGGGTGCTGCGCGCCCGCACCGCGCAGCGGGGGGGGCCTCGGATCGAGTACCGCTGTCCGCGCTGCCGGCGGATCGTCCACCTGATCCCCCTTGGCCAGGGGCGCTTCGCCCGGCCCGGGGAACCGCCCCCGCCCCCGGCCGACGACCCGCCGCGCGCGCCCTGGGCGGACCGATCGGCGCCCGAAACGAGGGCCGCCGACGCCGACGAGGAGGGGGTGACGACGCCGGAGGAAGGCGGGACCGCCCCGCGGGACGAGCCCACCTTCGATCGCCCGACCGTGCCGACCGACCTCGCGAAGGCCCTCGAACTTCTCGGGCTCGATGCGGCCGCGAGCGTCGAGGAGGTTCACGCCGCCTGGCGCCGGAAGGCGGTCTCCTGTCACCCGGACAAGGTCGCCCATCTCGACGCCGACTTCCGACTCCTCGCCGACCGGAAGTTCCGCGCCTTGAGCGAGGCGAGGGAGATCGCCCTCGCCGGGCTCCCCCCACGCGACGCCGGCCCCCGGGCCGAGGAGGGTCCGGGCGAGGACCTTGGATGAACTCCTGGCGGAACCCAGGTGTCGCGGGGCAGGATGGCATGCCGTGAGAATCCACACCCGACCACCGACCGAGGCGTCGCCGATCCTGTTCGTCGCCGGCCTCGCCACGTTGGGTTCGGTGTTCCTCGTCGCGCATGGCGCCTACGGCGATGCGCCGTGGGCGGTCTTCCGGGCCGACGGCCCGCCGACCCGATGGGGCATCGCGCTCCTGTGGACGCTGACCGGGGTGATCGCCCTCGCGACGGCGCCGTTTCGTTCGTTCGGCGCACGCGCCTCGTTGCTCGTCGCGTTCGGAACCGCGTTGCTTGCCACCTGCCGGGTCGCGAGCGTCGGCGGCTCGCCGTGGGGAGCGGGACCGAGCGTCGGGCCTTGGGCTCTGGCCATCGCCGCCGGCGGACTCGTCGGGGCCGCGCGTCCCGACGGATCCCACGCCTCGCGCACCACCGTCTTCCTCGGTGCCGCCGTGTTCCTCGCCCACTACGCCTTCGTGCAGTCCGGCCTCCAACTCGACCTCGATTCGATCGGCGTCTGGTTCGGCACCGATCCGGACCTCTCGGGCGCGAGGAAGTCGATCGCGACGGGCGCCCACGGGGCCGCGGTGCTCGGCGCCGTCGCGGGCCTCGTGGTCGGTCTCGGCGTGCGCGTGCGCTGGGTCGCGTGGGCCGGCTTCGGACTGATCCTCGCGGCCACGTTCGTGCCGGCGCTCTCGATGCCGGTGCTGTTCCGCAACGAGGCGTCCTTTGCCGACGCGTTGCGCGACGCGGCGGAGGGATCGCTCGTCCGTGGCGGCGGCGCCCTCTTCCTGCTCACGATCGGCGTGGTCGCGGACCTTCTGCCTCGTGGGAAGGCGGGACGATGACGGCGTTCGAGATCGAACCCGACCCGCCGCCCGGTCTGCGGTCCACGCTTCCACCGCGCCCGGCGCCGGAGCCGTCCGCAATCGGCGACGACGCGCCCCTCGCCGGGTTGCGCTCGCCGCGAATCGCCTACGCCCTCGCCGCACTCGTGGCCGTGCTGGCGCTGGTGCTGCGGTTCGAGCCGAGCGAGGCGTCGTCGAACGAGGCTGGATCGTCGGCGGGGCTGCATGTGATCTCGGTGTTCCAGGACGAAGCGGGATCCTTTCGCTTCACGGGTTCGCCGGAACAGCGCGAGGCGATCGCGTGGCTCGTGCTCGCCCTCGGCTTCGGGGGCCTTGCGATCGTTTCAGGCGGAAGGAGACGAGGCGTCGCCGCGCTCTTCCTGGGCGCGATCGCGACCACGTTCGTGCTCTCCGCCCCCACCTCGATGGCCTCGATGTTCGGATCGCCGCCCCGCGATCTCCTCTGCCTCGGCGGCGCGCTCGTCGCGGGCGCGCTCGTCGCGGGCGCGCTCGTGACCGACGCAAGTCGCTCGGAGGTCGCGTCGGCGCGGTGGCGCACGCTCGCCGCGGGGTTCGCCCTGCTCGTGCCGGCGTTCGTGATCGGATCGGGCCATGTGGATGCGCCGTACCGCATGCCCCTCGCCGATGCGTTCTCGGACCTCTCGCAGATCGGTGGCGAGGAGACGGCCGCCATCGTGGCGCGGACGGCTCCTCTGCTGCTCGGTGGGCTGCTCGCGACGCTGGCCCTGCTCGGACTGGTCGGCGGACGCGGCCGCCTGGCCCCGGCGCTCGCCTCGATCGCGCTCTGGGGGATCCTGATCGCCTGCGCCGCGGCGGCGGTGTCGATCGGTCTCGACGAGTTCGTTCGCTCCCACCTCGCGCCGTTCGCGCTCGCGATCGCGGCGGCGGTGCGGGAAACCATCGGCCGGGGCCGGTCCTGATCCGACCCGGACGGCCCGCAGCCGACCGCAACCCGGACCGTCTCGCTCGCGTTCCGATGGAAGGCGGCCGACCTGAACGGGGAGGAGTTCCGCGTTGCTCGTTCTCCGCCTCGTCTCCGGAACTGCCTCCCGCACGGTGCGCGTCGCCGGCGACGAGGTCGCGTTCGGGGCCGCGCCCGAGGCGGATGTCTGGGTGTCGGACGCGGACTGGCCGGCGCATGCCGCGGGCGCCCGCGTCGAGGACGGCCGCCTCGTCGTCCAGACCGCCGGAGGCCTGCCCCTCTCCATCGCTCCGGGCGGACGATTCCGCCTGGGCGCGGTCGAGATCGAGGTCGTGTCGATCGAGACGCCGGTGATTCCTGCCGGCCTCCACTTCGGGGACTACGACGACGACGCCGGCCTCGCATCACCGGAACCCGCGACCTTCGCGCTCGAACCCGACCTGGCCGCCCCCCCGCCGATCGTGGCGCACCGTCCTCCCCCGACGCCCAAGCCTCCACCGCCGGCACCGCCGCCCTCGCCTCCTGCCCCCGGTCCACCTCGCGCGGCGCCTCCGAGCGCAGCGCCTCCTCGTCCCGCGCCGGCGAACGCAACGCCTCCGAGCGAGCCCCCGCGGTCCATGCGGCGTCCCGGCGCGCGGAGCATGTCGTTCGTCGCGCCGACCTTTTCCGCCGCGATCGTCGAACACGTTCGACAGGCCCCGTTCTTCGTGCTGTCGGCGGCGCTGCACGCGCTCGTCGTCCTCGTGTCGATGCTGCTGCTCGTCGAGACGACCGACGACGAGACCAAGCACGGGCTCGGCGCGATCCAGGCCAGCGTGGTCCCCGACGAGGACGTCGGCGAGCGACCCGAAGACGTGGACACGATGGAGCTCTTCGACTCGTTCGAGGAGGCGATCGAACTGTTCGCCGACCGACCGGAGATCGATCTCGCCGCGCCGCCCGAGGAGACCGTCGCCGACGTTCCGCGCGAGGACGACGTGCTTCCGGAGGAACCCCGCGACGGCCGTGTCGATCCGTCGCCGATCGGTACGAACCCGACGTCGGATCTCTTCCATCGCCGCGCACCGAAGCGACGACCCGTCACGCCGACGCCCGCGCCGTCGAACGAGGTCACGACGTTGAACCAACCGATCACCGGCGGGGTCGCCGCATCGCAGAACCGCCGCGCGGCCGAGATCGTGCGCGACATGATCGGCCGGGGTCGGCGCGCCGACGGGGCACGGCTGGACGACGTCCGCGGCGACGACCTGCTCGTGATCACCGGGACGTTCGACAAGATCGGTCGCGTCCTCGAAGCGCTCCGACTCCCTTACCAGACGAAGAATCCCTACGAACTGCGCGAGCTCACGAACTTCGACAAGCACAAGGTCATCTTCTGGAACTGTGGCGACGCGCTGCCCACCGATTCGATGCGCGGCGTCGCAAAGCGCCTGGAGGAGTTCGTCCGGCGCGGTGGCTATCTGTTCACGACGGATTGGGCGATCGAGTTCGTCGTCAAGCCGGCGTTCCCGGGCTACGTCGAGTCGTCGGGCCGGCGGCGCACGCTGCCCGAGATGATCGTGGACATCGAGCCCGCGCGCGGCGTCGCCGACCACCCCCTGCTCGAGGGCGTGTTCCTACCCGACGTCCGCGGGCGCTGGTGGATCGAGGAGATCGCGTTCGACGTGCAGATCGGCCCACGCGGGCAGGGCCATGTGGAGACGCTGATCGTCAGCCCCATGCTGCAGGACGTGCAGGGCGCCAGTCCGATCGTCGCGCTCACGTTCAAACACGGCCGAGGCCGCGTGCTGCACGCGCTGGGGCATTACTTCCAGGAGGCCGGCAACGTCGCCGGCGCGATCGCGTCGCACCGCCTCGCGATGAACTTCGTGCTCGAACGCATCGGTCACAGCGAGCCGCGCGCGAGCGTCACGCGCTGATCGCGTACACGACGGCGCTGCCCACGTGGATGCCCAGGAGCAGCAGGTACATCGCCTTCCACGACGGATGGCCCGTTCCACTCCGCGCGAGGGCGTCGGGATCGGAAACGAGGGCGTACGCGGCGAAGGCGCCGAGCGCGGCGAGCGTTCCGGCGAGCACCCACCAGGCGATCGCCGTCGCACCGAGCCATCCGAACGCATGCGCGAGCGGAAGGCCGGCGAATGGCAGGACGAGGAAGGGCGCGATCACGCGCGCGGCGCCGCGCATGCCGAGCACGACCGGCAGCGTGCGACAGCCGTGCGCACGATCGCCTTCGACGTCACCGAAGTCCTTCGTCGCGGCGGCTCCGAGCACGAACAGGAACGCGACCACGCCGAGCGCCCACGGATCGACCACGCCGAACGGCGACACGACGAGCGACCATCCCGCGATCGGCACGAGATAGCCGCGCGGCACGGCGATCGTGAGCAGCGCTCCGATCGGCGACGCCTTCCACCTCCAGGGCGGGGCGCTGTAGATCCACGTCGCCCCGACGCCGATGGCCACGCACGCTCCGAACACGACGTTCGCGGCGAAGGCGAGGACGAGGGCGGCCAAGGCCAGCACGTGGCCGAGGCGGAGCGCCTCGGCGACGCTCGCGCGACCCGACGGCACCGGTCGCGACGGCTTGTTCACGGCGTCGATCTCCGCGTCGAACGCCTGATTCCAGGCGTTGCTCGCGCCGGTCGCGGCGAGTGCCGCGGTGACGCCAGCGAGGACGACCCACGGCTCCATCGCGTGACCGGTCGCGGCGGACGCCGAAACCGCGCCGGCGAGCGAGCCGACGGCCGGAGCGAGCAGGGTGAACGGACGGACGAGGTCGCGGACGGTTCCCGGACCCACCTCGCGCGTCAGACGCTCTTCGCGCAGCGGAAGCCGATCGTCTCGAACTTGTCCTTCGGCGTCGCGCCGAGACGAACCGACGCATCGAGCAGGTCGGGCGGATCGTTGTAGCAACCGCCCTTGATCACGTGGATGGTCTCCGACTCGTCCTGGTCGGAGGTCGAGGTCCACTCCCAGACGTTGCCGGCGAGATCGATGACGCCGTACGGGCTGGCGCCTCTCGCTTCGTGCGCGGTGACCGGATCGGTTCCGCCCGTCGCCGGATCGCGGCCGAAGCACGCGCGCGTCTCGTCGGCCAGATCGTCGCCCCACGGGAACCGACGGCCGTCGATACCGCGACACGCCTTCTCCCACTGCTCCTCGGTGGGCAGTTCCTTGCCGACCCAGGTGCTGTACTTCAAGGCGTCGCTGTAGCTGACGCCGACGACCGGCGCATCCGGACGGTTGAAGCCTTCCTTGTTCCAGTTCTTCGGGAAGCGATAGCTCGTGGCGCGGCAGAACGCCTCGTACTGGCGGTTCGTGACGGGATACTTGTCGATGTAGAAGGCGGGAATCGAACGCGGCTCGCGCGTGGCGCTGAAGAGGAACGCGCCCGCCGGGATCAACATCATCGTGCCGTGGTCCTCGACCGGCTGGACCACGACCGGCGCGAAGGTCGGCTCGATGACCGGGCTCGGCGCGGGCGCCCCGTTGGCGACCGGCGCCGCCTCGACGGGAACCGCGCTGGGCTCGACGCCCTTCGCTGCGAAGAACTCCTCGAGGTCGAGCAGGCGGTCGTCCACCGCATCCCACTCGTCGCCGGTGAGGGCCTTGTGCCGCTCGAGCCAGGACTTCGCGCGGGAGAAGAACTCGATCTGCCCGGCCTCGTCCTCCTGTCCCCAGCCGAGTTCGAAGGCCAGGATGCCGACGTAGACGCACTCGGCGTCCTCGCGATTCTCGGGGCGCGAGTACCACGCCTCCAACTCGGCCAGGATGGCGTTCTCGTCGAGGGGGTCCCCTCGCAGACCGTCCACGTACTTGGCGTAGACGTACTCGTTGATCTGGCGGATGCGGGCGTCGTTCACGTCCGGTGTTCCTCGCGACGCCCCGCGTGGGCGGGGTCGAACGCGACACCTTACCGTGCGCGCCGCGTCGCGCCCTCCCCGGAAGCGGGGCCGTCGTGCGTTACCGCACGAAGCCGTGCGTTCGTCCCGAATCGAGGACGGCGGCTGCCCTCGAACCGCCTCGCCGGATCGGGTCGCCGCCGCCCCCCCTTCCGCCCCGCCCCGGGCCTCGTGCCCAAGTCCGTGCCAGGCAAGCGGTTACGCCGGACCATCGAAGGGACCGATAGGAATCGGTCAGTGCGGATTTTTCCCGATCCGTTGGTCCGGAAATCGCGTCTGAAAGAACGAGCCCGCGAGCCAACCCGGTCCGAAACGGAGTCACACGACGGACAACCCTCTCGCGGACCTGTCCCGGCCGACCTTCGCCCCTGGGGGGCGCGAACGGCGGACGGGGGAAGGAGACGGACATGCGCGGAAAGATCTTCAGCCCTGACGAGGCCAACCGGATGCTGCCCCTCGTGGCGCGGATCGCGGACGACATCGTCCGAACGTACCGCCAGGTCCACCTCGCCCTCCGCGAGTTCGACACCGCCAAGGAGGCCGCCGCCGAGGCTCACGGTGCGGCGCGGATCGAGCTCGAACGCGAAATGCGCCTGAAGGATGCACGGGTCGCCGAGCTCTTGGACCGCTTCCAGGGCCTGATCGAAGAGATCGAGGCCCTCGGCGGGACGGTCAAGGACTACGAGCGCGGCATCGTGGACTTCTACGGCGAAGTCGACGGCGAGATCGTCTACCTCTGCTGGACCCCCGGCGACGAGAACCTCGGCTACTGGCACGCCCTCGATGAGGGCACCGCCGACCGCCGTCCCCTCCCGGCACCCCAGCCCGCCTGACCGGCCCCTCCCACCGCCCCGCGCGAGAGCGTGGGGCGGTGGTGCCGTGAACGGCGCTCCGAACGGCCCGCGGCTATCCTGCGCGGCTCGCCCGCCCGGATCGGTTCGGACGCGGCGAGGCGCACCGGCCGCTCCCAAGGACGCGCCGGAAGCGCCGCGGGAGGTGCCGTGGACGAACTGTTCAGCCCCGAATCGCTGGTCTGGCGGGACAAGGCACGTGAGATCGCCAGCCGCGTCGTGCGGCCGAAGGCCGCGCACTACGACCGGGTCCAGGAATACCCCTGGGAGATCCGCGACGCCCTCGCGGAAGCGGGGCTGTTCGGCGTCTGGATCCCGAAGGAGTACGGCGGCCACGGCGGCGGCGTGCTCGACCTCTGCCTCGTCGTCGAGGAGCTCTCGCGCGCCTGCGGCGGGATCGGGGTCCTGTTCGCCGTCAACGCGCTCGGATCGTTCCCGATCCTGCTCGCCGGCACCGAGGAACAGAAGCGCCGTTACCTGCCCGACATCGCCACCGGCAAGCGCCTGATCGCGTTCGGCCTCTCCGAGCGCGGCGCCGGAAGCGACGCGGGGGGCCTTGCGACGCGCGCCGTCGAGGACGGCGATTCGTACGTGATCGACGGCTCGAAGAAGTGGACGACGAACGGTGGCGCGGCGGACATCTACAGCGTGTTCGCGGTCACCGACCCGACCAGCGCGAGTCGTCGCATCTCCGCGATCCTCGTCGAAAAGGGCGATCCCGGCTTCGAGATCGGTCGTTCCGAGGACAAGATGGGCATCCGCGCCGTGCCCGTCGTGGAACTGCATTTCAACGGCTGTCGCGTGCCGAAGGACCGCCTGCTCGGCGGACGCGCCGGCATGGGCTTCAAGCACGCGATGATGACGCTCGACCGGGCACGGCCCGGCGTCGCCGCGCAGGCCGCCGGCCTCGCCCGCGGTGCGCTGGAACTCGCGACCGTCTACGCGATGGGTCGCCATCAGTTCGGCCAGTCGATCGCGAACTTCCAGATGATCCAGCAGATGCTCGCCGACATGGCGACGCAGGTCGAGGCGGCGCGCCAACTCGTCTACGCCGCCGCGCGCGCGTGCGACCTCGGTGCGCCGTCGCTGACGAAGCTCGCCGCCATGGCGAAGCTGTTCGCGACCGACGCCGCGATGCGCGTCACCACGGACGCGGTGCAGGTGTTCGGCGGGTACGGGTTCATGCGCGACTACCCGATCGAGAAGTTCATGCGCGACGCGAAGATCACGCAGATCTACGAGGGCACGAATCAGGTGCAGCGCCTCGTCGTCGCGCGCAATTTGATGAAGGAGGCGGGCGATCTCTCCGAGCTCGAGGCCTACATCCCCCTCCCCGACCATCCCAACACCAAGCTCGACGAGACCCGCGCGGCGACCGCCGCCAAGCCGGCCTGATACGCCCCGAGGAACCATGAACACGCCGTCCGCCGCCACGTCGCCCGCCGAGTCCGATCGGCGCGACCAGTCCGTTGCACGCTGGATCCGCATCGCGCTGTTCGCGCTCGTCGCGCTGCTCGTCCTCTGGGCCGTGCTGTCGTTCATCAACGACGCGAAGCGCTCCGCGCGCGCCGAGTCCTGGGATCAGCTCGAAGCGATCCGCCGCGAGTTCCAGCCCGAGCAGGACATCTTCTGGATGGACACGCGCGGGACCGCGGGGCCGATGCGACTGAAGTACATCGGCGCCCTCGAGAACTTCCTGCGCCGCAAGGAAGGCGAGATGGACCACGCGCTCGAAGGCCAGGCGCGCTGGTACCTCGCCAGCGCGTTGACGAACCACCTCCTCTCCAGCAGCGACCTGCGCGATCCGGCCGCGCGCGACGCCACCTACCACCGCGCGATCGCCCAACTCGAGGTGATCCGCGCGAAGTTGCACGACCATCCGCTGAACGACGAACGCTGGAACGTCGACGACCCGAGTCGGCCGACCATGACGCGTCAGTTCATCGACTTCCTGGAGAAGAACCGCGCCTGGGAACGCAAGCACATGCCGGCGTCCGCGCAGCCGGACGGCGACACGACGATCGTGCTTCGCACCACGCGCGGCGACCTGCGGAGGAAGCTCTACGCGTCCGCCGCGCCCGACGCGTCCAAGGCCCTCCAAGATCGCGTGGTCTCCGGCGCCCTCGACGGCACGAGCTTCTTCACGCGTGAGGGAAGCCTCCTCTCCGCCGACCTGTCGGAGGCCTGGGTCCGACTCGGCAACGCTTCCCACCGCAACCCGAAGCCGTACGACCGCGACGGGCATCTCGCGATGGCCAACGACCCGTCTCGACGCGGGCGCGTGCCGGAGCCGAGCCGGCATCGGATCCTGCACGACCGCGGCGTCGTCGCCGCCTGGCACGACCCCACCACCGAGTACGACGACCCCGAGGACCTGATCTTCGTCGCCCGGCGTTCGCCCGACCTCGACTACGAGTACACGCCGGTCGCCCGTCTCCTCGACAAGGAGTCCGAGGCGGTGCTCGACACGATCTTCGGCTCCAAGCTGTGGCGCGAGGACGGCGAGACCACCGGGGCGCCGGGCGCGCCGTACGCCGACATCCTGGACCAGTTCCAGGTGCCGGTCGTCGTCGTGAAGGCCCTCGCCTACGGACCCGACGGCGCCCTTCTGTCCCCCACCGACGGCCAAGCCCACGCCGCTCGCGCCGTCCCCACCGACGAGGAGGGGACGCTCAGCAGCCTGAAGGCCGATGCGTACAAGGTCGCCGTCCCCGACAAGCCGATCGCCCCTCCCCCCAGCGACGAGCCGGCCGTGGACGAGCCGAAGGACGAGGCGCCGTCGGACGCACCCGCCGACGAGGCGCCGGCCGGCGACGGCAACTGACTGCATATTACACGTTTATAGCAGTCAGGCTCCGAACAGATCCAGCAGTCGGTCGAGGTCGCGTGCGTCGTGGTACGCGATCTCGATCGTGCCGCCCTGCCCCTTCGGCAGGAGCCGCACTTTCGTGGCGAGCGCCTGGCGAATGCGCGTGGTGACGTCGGTCAGGTAGGGGTTCTCGGTCGGCGCCGGCTTCGCACGCGACGGCCCAGCCGTGGACACCTCGCTTCCGGTTCGCCTCTCGATCTCCCGCACGGACCAACCCGCCTCGACGGCCTCGTTGGCCAGGCGGATGCGACGATCGTCCCCGCGAGCACGGAGGAGCGCGCGGGCGTGCGCTCCGGAGAGCGAGCCCGCCTCGACGAGCGTCTGCACCGCGGCGGGAAGCTCGAGCAGGCGCATGAGGTTGGCGATCGTCGCGCGTGACTTGCCCACCCGCGCGGCAACGTCGTCCTGGGTGAGGGAGAGGTTGCGCATCAACGCCCGCAGGGCCCGCGCCTTCTCGATCGCGTTCAGGTCCTCGCGCTGGAGGTTCTCGACCAGAGCCAGCGTCTGCATCTCGGCATCGGTCGCTGCGCGAACGATCGCCGGAACCGTGGCCAGGCCCACACGCTGTGCCGCCCGCCAGCGGCGCTCGCCGGCGATCAGCTCGTAGCCGCGGACGCCGCGGCGAACGACGACCGGCTGCAGGATCCCGTGCTCGCGGATCGAGTCGGCCAGTTCGGAGAGGCTCTCCTCGTCGAACACCTCCCGAGGCTGGAACGGATTCGGGACGATCTCCGTGACCGCCAGCGCGGTGGGGGTCGCCGCGCCCGTCGGCGCCGCGATCTCCGGCGGCGGCGCCACGGTCCCGCGGGGGGGAGGACCGGCCGTTTCGGTCGGGGCCGCCTCCGTGATCTTGATCAGTCCGCTCAACCCTCGTCCGAGTCCCCTGGCCTTCATCTCGATGCTCCTTGGCGCCGTGGAGGCGGCGCATTCCCCGCCAACCTATCCGCACCCGGGGACGGATCCAGATCGACGTGTCGCGCGGCTTGTTTCCCGGGAAACATCGGGGCCGCCCCCCATGCACCCACGGTCGCCGGGAATGTTTCCCAGGAAACACCGATCGGTGTAGATCGGCTGCATGCTGCCCCATGCGCTGGCGACGCTCCGATTCCTCCTGCGTGCCCCGATGACCTGGGGCATCTCGATCGCCGGCGTTCTGTTCTCCTGGTTCGGCGCGGCCCTGGCCGTGCTCGCCCTGCACGACAGCCCCATCCGCCACCGCGATGTGATCGCGTCCTCCACGACCACCGCCTCCGTCGTGGTCCTGGTCTGGATGCTTGCCCGGCTGCTCGGCGAGGATCGGGGAGGCGGGTTCTCGATTGCAGCCGACGCGACGAGACCGGGCCCGGGAGGGCGCCTTCTCGGGCGATGGCTCGGCGGTTCGGTCGGAGCGGCCCTCCTGGTCCTGCTCGGAACCGCGACGGCATCCCTCCTGGTGCGAGGCGGCGCGCCGATCTCGTTATCCATGCTTGGTACATCTAGTGTCGCCCTGGCTGTGGTGGCCGGCTGGGCGGTGCTGTTGGGGGCGGGTTTCGGGCCCGGCCCGGGGAGCGCGCTCGCGCTGCTCACCTACCTGGCCGGGCATCTGCCGTGGGGGAGGGCGCCCCTGCCGGAGGGCCCCCTGGGTCTGCTCGCCCGCGCGTGGCTGCCCCGGCCTCCGTCCGCCGACGTCCCCGCGTTGGGGTCCGCCGCCGGCCTGCTGACGGCCATCGGACTTGCTCTGGGCGCGGCCTGGCTCGCGGAACGGGCCCGCCGGGCCGATCCCATGTTCTGATCGCGGTTCGCCACCCCGCCCGTCGGCGGGGGCGGTTGGACCCGGGGGTCGGCCTGAGGACGTGCGCTACGGCGTTTTTGCGGACATCCATGCCAACGAACCGGCGCTCGACGCCGTTCTCGACGCACTCGCCGCGGAGCGGGTCGATCGCCTCCTCTGCCTCGGCGATCTCGTCGGGTACGGAGCCGACCCCGCTGCCTGCGTGCGGCGGATCCGGGAGCTCGACATCCCGGTGATCGCCGGGAACCACGACTGGGCCGTCGCCGGCCTGCTCGGCCTCGAGTACTTCAACCACCATGCGCGGACCTCGGTGATCTGGACCCGGGCGGAACTCGACGACGAGGCCGTCCGCTGGCTCGGGTCGCTGAAGACCCTGCACGTCATCGACCGCCTCACGCTGGCGCACGGCACGGTGCACGAACCCGACCTGTTCGAGTACATGACGACCGCCTACGACGCCTACCGGTCCTTCACCGAGATGACGACGGAGGTCGGCTTCGTCGGGCACAGCCACGTGCCGGTGGTCTTCTTCTTCGACGGCACGGCGGTGACCTACAGCGTCGAACCGGACCACGTTCGCCGCCGACGGCGGATCATCGCCAACCCCGGCTCCGTGGGCCAGCCGCGGGACGAGGACCCCCGCGCGTCCTATCTCGTCTACGACGACGAGACCGAGGAACTCCACCTGCGCCGTGTCGAGTACGACATCGAGGAGGCGGCGAGGCGGATCCGAGCGGCCCGCCTGCCCGACATCCTGGCGGAACGCCTCTTCGTCGGGCGCTGACGGTACGATCGCCGACCCACTGCAATTCGAACGGAGTGCCGACGTGGTTCTGCAATTCGACGATGTCACCGACGACGACTCGGATGAGACCTACTTCCGCATCGCGGCGGAAGGCGTGGAACTCGAGTTCGAGGGCACCGAAGCCTTCGTCTCCCGTCAGGTCGAACGCTTCCGCGGCTTCCTCGCGCGGGCCTTCGGCCTCGCTCCGTCCGTGACGTTGCCGCCGCCGAAGTCACGCACCCCCGCCGCACCGAGCGCCGCCCAACCGTCGTCCGCCTCGGTGATCACGTTCGCGGCGTTCACCGCCGCCCATCCGATCCGCGAAGGGCGAGGCGCGATCCAGGAGCGGATCCTGCAGGCGATCCACCACATGCAGGTGAACGTCGGCCGTCCCGGCGCCACGACCGAGGACATCGCCTTCTGCTTCTCGCAGGCTGGCTGGGAAACGCCCGGCTCCCTCCACAACCACCTCGGCATCTTGAAGCGTACGAAGGGGCTGCTCGACACGGGCGCCAGCCGCGGGCTCTATCGATTGAGCGACGCCGGGCTCAAGCACACGTCGTCTCGCTACCGCTGACGCTCGCTCACGGGCGAGATCTCACGCCTCCGCCAATCGCAGGATGACCGTGTCGAGGAGGTCGCGACCGCGTGCGGTCGCCATCAACCGCGTGCCGACACGTCGCACGAGATCGTCCGCCTGCAGGGCGCGCAGCGCGGCGTCGCGCGTCGCGGCGACGTCGATTCCCGTCCGCTCGCGAATCGCGTCGAGATCGACGCCCTCAGCGAGGCGCAGGCCCATCAGCAGATGCTCGATGGCGCGCGAGGCGGGCGGCACCTCCTCCTCGAACGCGACCGGGATCTCCCCGGCGCGGACGCGCGCCACGTACCGCGCCGGATCGTGCTCGAGCCGCCAGCGCCGTCCCGCGACGTGACCGTGCGCGCCGGCGCCGACCGCGATCCAGTCCGCGTTGCGCCAGTACGCGAGGTTGTGGAGGCTCTCCTCGCCCGGCCGCGCGAAGTTGCTGATCTCGTAGCGCTCCAGCCCGGCGCCCTCGAGCAACTCGGCCGTGACGTCGAGATGCTCGAGTTCGCGATCCGCGTCGGGCCCCGGAAGTCGCCCCTCGGCCGCGGCGCGCGCGAAGGGGGTGTCCTTCTCGTAGGTGAGGACGTACGCGCTCACATGGTCCGGCGAGAGGTCGGCGACGCGCCGCGCATCCGCCGCCTGTTCTCCGATCGTCTGGCCCGGGATCGCCAGGATCAGATCGACCGAGATCCGTCCCATGCCGGCTCGACGCAGCACCTCGACCGAGCGCACGACGTCCTCGGGACCGTGGGCGCGACCCAGCGTTCGAAGGTGCGCGGGATGGAAGCTCTGGGCGCCGAGGCTGACGCGCGTGACGCCCGCATCGACGAGCGCGCGCGCCTTGCCGAGGTCGAGCGTGCCCGGATTCGCCTCGACGGTCCACTCGCGGAGATGGGGGCCGCGCACGCGTCGTCCGATCTCCTCGACGAGACGCGCGATCTGCGCGCTCGCGCCGTGCGTCGGCGTGCCGCCGCCCACGAAGACGGTGCTCGCGCGAAGCCACGGGACCCACGCATCGAGTTCGGCCTCGAGCGCGTCGAGGTACGGATCGATCTCCGCGTCGCGCCCCGCGTACGAGTTGAAGTCGCAGTACGGGCAGAGCTGCCGGCAGAACGGCATGTGCACGTACAGATGCTCGACGGGCCCGGCGACTCGCGACGCGACCTCGGACGGCCACGACGCGCGAGGGCGTAGGTTCACGTGCGCCCCGACATCGCCTGGCGCAGTCGTCCCACCGCTTCGTGCTCGAGCTGCCGGACGCGCTCGCGGGACATGCCGAGCACGCGCGCGATCTCGCGCAGCGTCATCGGCGCGTCGTGCTCGCCGATGCCGTAGCGCATCCGCAGGATCGTCGCCTCACGATCGCCGAGACGGCCGATGTGCACGTGCAGGTCCGAACACTCGGTACCGGTGAAGTCGATCAGGTCCGGACGTTCCGCGCGCGGATCGATGACGGCATCGACCGACTCGAACAGGAGGTCGAGCGAGACCGATGCGGAACCGGGCAGGCTGTTCTCGAACAGCCGCAGCAGGAGCTTGCGACGTCCCGGCGCCGGGTTCATCGCGTCAACGAGTTCGTCGGGCTCCGGCGGACGTCCGTTGTCCTGCTCGAACCGACGCGAGAAGGCGCGCCAGTGATTGAGCTCCTCGGCGAGATAGGACGGGATGCGGACCGACTTGACCTTGTTCATCAGCGCGCGGCGCACCGCCTGCTTGATCCACCAGGTGGCGTAGGTGGAAAAGCGCGTGCCGACCTCGGGATCGAACTTCTCGACGGCGTGGACGAGGCCGACGTTGCCCTCCTCCACGAGGTCGGGCAGGGAAAGGCCGCGACCGGCGTAGCGTTTTGCCACGGACACGACGAGCCGGAGATTCGCGAGGATCATCGCCTCGCGAGCCTCCATCGCGTCCACGTGATCCACGTCCTGGGCCTGGATCCGTCGCGCCAGGGCACGCTCCTGCTCGGCGTCGAGCAGGGGGTGGCGCTGGATCTCCCTCAGGTACGTGTCGAACGTTGCCTCGGATCTCGCCATGCCAGGGCCCCTAATCGACCATCGCGGGCGCCCGCCGTGAGTCGGCGGCCAACACGTCCCGGTAGATCGCTTCGTAGCGGGCCACGACCGGGTCGCGCGCGAACCGCTGGACGGCCAGCTGCCGCGCCGCGGCCGCCATCGAGGCCAGCCGATCGGGCGCTGCCAGCAAATCGAGCGCCCTCCGGCCCATGGTCGAAAGCTCCTCCGGCGGGACGAGGATCCCCGTCACGCCGTCCTCGATCACCTCGGGCAGTCCCCCCGCCCGGGTGGCGATCGGCACCGTGCCCGACGCCATCGCCTCCAGTGCGCCGAGACCGAACGACTCGTATCGGCTCGGCAGGAGGAATAGATCGGCCGCCGGCAGCAGGTTCTCGACGTCGGTCTGCGAGCCGAGGAACCGCACGCGCGAACGCAGCCCGTAGGCCTGCACGCGCGCCTCGCAGGCGGCGCGATCGGGACCGTCGCCGACCATCACGAGCGTCGCCGGGCGCGCCTCGGCGACGACCTTGAACGCGTCGATGACGAGCGGGGTCTGCTTGACGGGGCGGAAGTTGGAGACGTGGATCAACACGCTCTCGCCGGCCGGCGCGAAGCACGCGCGCAGCGGACTCGGACGCGCCGGCCGGAACCGCTCGCCGTCCACGAAGTTCGGCACGACGTCGATCGGGCGATCGACGTCGAACACCCTTCGCGTCTCGTCGGCGAGGTAGTTCGAGACGCTGGTCACGCGATCCGACCGCGTGAGCGCGTAGCGCGTGACTCGTTTGTAGGAGGGATCCTGCCCGACGACCGTGATGTCCGTGCCGTGCAGCGTCGTGACCACGGGGACCGATCGCGGGCGCAGCATGTCCTTGACCGTGAGCGCCGCCATCGTGTGGGGGATCGCGTAGTGCGCGTGGATCAGGTCGAGTCCCTCGTCCTCGGCGACCTCCGCGACGCGAGACGTCAGCGCGAGGTCGTACGGCGGGTAGCGGAACAGCGGATACGACGACACCGCGACCTCGTGCAGATGCACGCGCTCGGCGAACGGGTCGTGACGCGCGGGCGGTGCGTAGCTGAACAGATGCACGACATGACCGCGTCGCGCGAGGCCGTGGGCGAGTTCGACGGCGACGACGCCCGAGCCGCCGAACGTCGGATAGCAAAGAATCCCGATGGAAAGTGCCCGGTTCTCGCCGGAATTCACAAAACCGCCCAGCCGCGCCGCCGGAACGCGTCGAGGGGATCGTCCACCGGGACGACGCGGTCCACGCGGAACGGCTCGCCGTAGAGCGCGCCGATGCGCGTGCCCCAGTACGCGAAGCGCGTGTCGAGACGGCGCGCGAAGTCCGGCGATCCGACGTTGGTCGGCGGCGCGTCCGGTGACGTGGTCGGCGCGAGTTGCGACCCGTAGCAGCGGACCGCCTCCATGCGGCGCTCCCAGACCTCGCTTACGTCCACGACGAACGACGGAATCGGCTCGAGGTGACCGAAGTACTCGATCAGCGCGTCGGCACGGTGGGGGGGAAGACCGCCACCGGGCACGCGCCCGATCGTCGCCGCGTAGTACGCCCGGCGCACGATCTCGGCCGCGGCGAGATGGTCCGGATGGCGATCCTCGCGACAGTGCGCCAACACGATGCGCGGACGCCAACGGCGGATCGCCGTGACGACCGCCTCCTCGTGCTCGGGCACCTCGCGC
>CAZPGF010000020.1:0-34902 GCA_964586025.1 uncultured Planctomycetales bacterium | reverse complement strand
GAAGCCACCGAGTGCGATGCGCGTCGGCGCACGCCGGGCCAGCACGCCGAGGATCGCGAGCGTCGTGAGGAAGCCGAGGCCGAACACCGCGTCGGGCGCGCTCAGCGGGACCACGCGGTCGAAGGGCTCTCCGTAGGGAAACCGGTGCGGCAGGAACCACCACCCTAGCGCCGGTGGGACGAGCGACGATGCCACGGCGAGCGCGTCGAGGGGACCGCGACGGATGGGCAGGGCGTCCGTGCCGAAGAGCGCGATTCGTGCGACGAACCAGGTCGCGGCGACCGCGCCGAGCACGATCGCTCCCCGACCACGCCGTGGCACCGCCCCGATGAGGCCCAGCCAGGGCACGACGAACAGCGCGGGCTCGAAGGCGAGAGAGACGCCGTAGAGGGCGGCGGCGCCTACGTGCGCCGACCCTCGATCGCGCCGGATCGCGCGAGCGGCGAGCACGGCCGCGAGGGTCGCCGCGAGCATAGCTTGGGCCGGAACGTACGCGGCGGGCTCGATCGCCGCCGGATGGACCAGGAGGAGCGCCGCGGCGGCGATCCCACTCGCGCGCGGCAGCCCGAGATCGACCACCCAGCCGACGAGTGCCACGCCGAGGGCGAGGAGCAGCACGAGGCTGATCGCGTGATACCCGCGGGCCCCGTCGCCGAACACCGACCGTTCGACGGCGAACAGCGCCGATGCGAGAGGGCGATACGACCGCTCTCCCAAGGGAGGTCCGGCGAGATGGTCGGACCGCCCGGAGAGGTCCTCGGCCAGCAACGGCCCGCCGACCCGGGCCGCGTCGCCCAACGAGCGCCGGGGATCACCGGCGTGATCGTTGCCGAGAACCCGCCCATGGGCGGCGAGAACGACGAGCGCGAGGAGTACGACCGGCAGGATCGCGCGCGACACGGAGCGGGCTTCCTCCGGAAATGGAGCGACGCGCCGGAGCAGGCCCCGGCGCGTCGTAGGAACCGCGTTCGTTCCGGATCAGCTCTTCTCGAACTGGATCTCGAGGTCGAACACCTGGGGCAGCGGATCCGCCGCACCGCCGTGTCCGTTGTACGAGTCGTTGACGAAGAACCGCACGCGCCAGCGGAAGTACCGCTTGAAGTTGATGGACGTGATGTTGGCCGAAGACACCCACGACGTCAGACCGTCGGCCGTGGTCGGCGTGTTCACGCCCCCCGGCGGCGGGTTCAGATCGTCGGCACCCTGGAACTCCAACACGATGTCGAAGTCACTACCGGGTCCCTGGACGAGTCCGAGTCCCGACAGCGCCGCGATGTTCGAGTTGAACGTCGGGAACTGCGGTCCAAGCGGGCCCGGGCCGTCCGGATCCGGAGCGAACTCCGCGGTCGGCGTGAACAGGTCCACCCATTCGGACTGGCCGACCGAGGCGAGTTCCACGGTCGGGTGGTACTGCGTCGCCGCATCCACCGAAAGGAACGGCGTCGGGGACGCGGTCCCGGTGAACGACGGCAACGCCTCGCCGGCGAAGGAGATCAGCGAGATGCGACCGTCGCCGCCGTCACCGGCCTTACGAGTCGCCACCTCGGAGGTGCCGCCCACGCCGCCAACGGCGCTCAGCGTGCCATCGACATCGACCGTACGACCGATCAACAGGATGCCGCCGCCGCTGCCGCCGCCGCCCGGACCGCCGTCACCGTCGGGCGTCGAACCCGGAATCACGCCGATCACGGTCTCGTCGGGAGCCTCGCCGCCGAACTGGAGGTTCGCCTCGGAGAAGGTCGAACCCCCGTCGCCGCCATTCGCCTCGATCAGCGAGGTCGAGGAGAGCGTCAGCGAGCCCGCGGCGAGGATCGCGATCCCGCCACCACCACCGCCGCCGCCGGCGCCACCGTCGTCACCGTTCTCGACGGTGCTGTTGCCGACCTCGGCGCCGCCGTTGTCGTCATCGGACGAGCCGCCGCCACCGCCCGCACCGCCGACGATGTTCGCAAACGGGGAGTACCCGCGATCCGGCTGGAACGTGGTCAGCAGACGATCGAACACGTCGTTGCCCGAGTCCGTGCCACCGTTCGGGGTGTTGCCGATGCCGGCGTCCTGACCCGACGCGAGCGTGCCATCACCGCCCACGGTGCCGAAGCCGCCACCGCCGCCGCCGCCGCTGCCGGCCGCCGTCCCACCGGGATCCGTGAAGGCTCCGGCTCCCTTGCCGCTCGGCGACTTGCCGGCGTTCAAGAGTTCGGCCGTCCAGGTGTTGAACAGGTTGTTGCCGGGACCGCCCGCGGTACCGATCGCGGTTCCGCCGCCCCCGACCGGGGCCGCACCGTTTCCACCCTGACCACCGCCGGCGCCGCCCGCCCCGCCCGCGCCACCCGAGGAGGCGCTGCCGGGAGCCGCGAAGACAGCGGATCCGTCGGTGTCGAACCCATCGCCGCCCTTGGCGCCGTTGGAGCGGATCGTGCCGTGGATCACGGCGGCTCCGCGCACCAAGATCAGCAACGGCTTCGTGCCCGAGACGTCGATCACGTCGTCCACGTTCAGCGTGAACGACTCATACTCGAAGATTCCGTCGCCGTTCACCGAGCCGCCGTCCGTGTTGAAACTGAACGTCGTCCCGGTCCCCGGCGAGTTGAACACGCCGTCGGCGCCGGAGCCGGTGTAGGGCTTCCACACCGCGCGAAGGATCCCCGCGCCGCCGCCCGGCTGCGCGTCCGGATTGACCTGAAGGCTCGGCAAGCCGAGGAAGCGGAAGCCGTGGCCCGTGGCCGTGGACTCGTTCCAGTTCGCCGTCGTCGACTGCCCGATCAGCGCGCCGGAGGGATCCGCCGGAGCGTAGGTGTGGGTGATGTTCGGCGCGGTGTCGCCACCGGTCGAATCGTCGAGCGGAAGGCCGTCGAGCAGCCCGGGCGTGAGATCCGTGATGCTGCGCGTGAACACACCCGGCTCGGTGTGGGCGCTCGAGTTGTCGCCCCACTCGGCCGCGTTGCTGTTGAACTGCTCGACGATCGCAAGCGCCGTGTTCGGCACCTGCAGGGTCTGGAAGTAGATCCGGTAGCCGCCCGCGATCGCGGCGTTGAACGCAGGAAGCGTCTCGAAGACGTTGTAGCCGCCGATCGCCGGGTTCGGGCGGTCGTCCGTGCGAAGGGCGTTGCCGGGCAGGTCGCGGATCTGCGGGATCAGGTTGATCACGTAGGTCCCCTGCTGCACCGGTTCCGCCGGCGACAGGATGATCTCCGTCAGGGTCGCCGTCTGCACGATGGTCGGCTGGTTGGTCTTGATCCGATCCGGACCCGTCGGCGTGCCGTCCTTGAGCGCGATGCGCCAGAGCTGCACGTTGGCCGGGATCTGGGTCGCCGGGTTGTACGCCACGACGGTAGGCGGATCGAGTTGCTCGTTCACGCGGATGCGGATCGCGGGCATGTCGATCAGGCCGGGGCTCGCCGCCGAGGGCGTCCCGACGGACAGCTGATCGTGGCGCGGGAACGACTCCGGCTCGACGATGCGCGGACGTCCCTCGTTGCGCAGGCAGAGCAGCGCGGCACCGGGACCCGAACCGGTCTGGATCACGCTCGCGTCGACCTGGGGCGACACGTACAGCGCGTTCGACGTGTTCTGGATGCACCCCTCGTCGTCCGAGCGTCCGCCCTTGCTCGGCGGAACGCCGTGCACGACCGCGCGACGCGGTTCGACGAAGGTCGGCGTCGGCAGCGTGCGGAAGAAGTAGGTGTCGGCTTCGGTCAACTGCTTGCCCGACGGCGTGCGAAGTGTCGCGGTCGCCGGATGGACCGGCAGGCTGACCGAGTACTGCGTGTCCGGGGCGAGGCCGGCGTCGCTGTAGTCGCCGAAGTTCGGCGTGCGCGGGAGCAACGCGACGAGATTGCCGTCCACGATCGTCGCTTCGAAGTCCGGCCCCTTCACACCCGTCACGCGCAACGTGTCGAGCGTGATGCTGCTCGGATCGACGAGGTTGCTGAACGTGAGGATCAACGGCTGGTTGAGCGGGATTCCGCTGATGTCCGGCAGGTTGAAGCTCATCAGCACAAGGTCCGGATCCCCACCCCCATCGCCGCCGCCGCACGACGTGAAGGACGTCGACATGGCGATCGCGAGGAGGAGAGCGCCGACCAGGGTCAATCGGAAACGAGCCATTGGTGGGATACTCCACGGGCCGCCGGACGGCGGCGAAGCCGAAGGGCTCGCGTCGCGCATCCGGATCCACCGCCGGCGACGCCGGCGGCAGGTTCGGTCACAGAGGGGAGAAGGGGAAAGGCGGAAAGGGATGGGAGATGAAGCAGCCGGCGCGCGAACGCGTCACTGCGAGATGACCGGGATGATCACGCGGTTCAGCTTGGCGACCTCGCCGCTGATCAGGTTGCTGACCAGCGTCGCGCGCCAGCGAATGAACGGGAAGCCGTTGCAATCGCTGATCGTGCGCGTCCACCCGGTCGACGGGAGACCCGCATTGACGGTGCGCCGGTCGTTCTCGACCGCCATGGCACCCTGGAACTCGAGGATCACCTGGGCGCCGCCGGACTGGACGGTCGGATCGACCTGGGCCTCGAGGTAGATCGAGTCGGTCCCGAACGTCTCGCCGCCGTACGCCGCCCACGAATGGCCGGCGGGGCCGTAGAACAGCGACTGTCCCGTGCTCTGCACCTTGGTGATCGTGAAGAGCATGTCGATGACGAGGTGATCGGGGTTCTTCAGGTTGTAGGCCGCCCCACCGGAGAGGTTCTCGGGCGGGTTCGGAGTGTCCTCTTCCGCGCCCGCGATCATGTAGCGGGTCGGGAAGCCGCTGATGAACGACCCGATGCCGAGCGCCAGGCCGGCGCACGGATACTGCATCGCCCACCAGGCCCGGACCTGCTGGAAGGTGCCGGGGTTGCTCTCCGGGACGCTCATGTCGAACAGGAGCACCCGGTCGTTCAGGTCGCCCGTGCCCGGATCCCACTGGAAGAACGTCGAGGGCGTCGGCCAGTAGAGGAACCCGGTGTAGTCGTACAGGGGCTGGTTGTTGGCCGTGGTGCACGGCGGGTAGGCGTTCACCGCCGTCGTCGTCGGGCTGACCGTGCCCGGGTAGTTTCCGACGTTGGCCTTCTGGGCGACCGAGAACGAGCCGCGGTAGATCTCCGTCGGCGAACCGGCATAGTTACCGCCGAACGACGACGAGAGGCTCATCGACGAGTTCTTCTGGTACCCACAACGCAGGATGATGCCGTTGTAGGTGCTCGAGAACGTCGCGTTGAGGTCGGGCCCGATGCCGATGCGGGTGATGCTGCCGCGCGGGCCCAACTCCGCGTCGGAGTAGGCCTGCATGACGCGCCGACCGACCGACGTCGAGGGGTTCGGTGCCGGCGTGTAGTTGTTGCGGTCGATGCCGATCAGGGGTGCATCGAGCGTGACGAACATGCCGCGGCCGTTCGTCACGTTCTGCGCCTGCATGGGCGCATGCGGACCGGGGACCGACCCGCCGAACGCCTCGCCGGAGTAGTCGCTGCCCGCGTCGAAGTCGGCGCCGAGGATCAGGACGTCGCGGCTCGCGATCTCCTGGCCGATCAGCTTGCCGGCGGTGCCGACGCCCCAGTCCGCGTCGGTCGTCGCGAGATCGCGGTCCGCAAGGAGGTCGAAGTCCTCCGTCAAAGTCCTACCCGTCGCGATGCCTTCGCCGTCACAGGTGAACGGTCCCCAGCTCTGCGGATTGACGAGGTGGTTGCCGGAGATGTCCTTCAGCACCTGGTAGACGGCGACCGTGAAGATCAGCTTCGCGCTGCCGAACGAGAACGTCGGACGGAAGAAGAACGTCGTCGCGGCGGCGTCGTGCGTGATCGCGCCGGGCAGCGGCGAGCCGGCGACCAAGTTGGTGACGTTGATGGGCGCGTTGGTGTAGCGGACGTCGATGCCGGTATCCGGGTCGGGACCCGCGTTCGGCGCCTGGGTAAACGACGACGGATCCATCACCTCGTTGAACTGCACCGCGAGGATGCCGTTGCCGGGGATATTCCGCGTGATCGGATCCGGATCGGGGATGAAGTAGACGCCGAGCACTTCCGGCGGAACGAGTTCCCGGAGGAACCCGCCCGACGTCGTCCAGTTCGTGAAGAACGGACGGGTGTTCGGATCGAAGTCGAGGTTCATCACGACGCCGGGCTGCTCGTCGATGGAGGGGATCGTCAGGGCGTACTGCGCCAGCGGGTCCATACCGAACGGGCGCGGCGTGCCGTCGCTCTCGAGCGTCGGGTCGTAGATGACCTCGTTGCCCGTGACACGGAACGAGCCGCCCGGGATCGATTGGAACGACGCGCCGTAACGGATCTGGATGGTCTGGAAGCTGACGCTCTCGCCCAGCACCGGCCCGCTGAAGATGAAGCGGAACTGCGCGTTCCGGGGCACGTTCACGCTGCCCGTCGTCGCCGCGGGCTGGAGCGCCCGATCGACGATCTGGAACTCGACGAGCGACATCGGCTGGATCGCGAGCGCGCTGCCGCCGCCGCACGACGCGGCCAGCGCGCCGAACGCGAGCGCCACCGCAGCCGTCAGGCCGCGCAGCCGCGACGGGACACCCAGGAAGTGCTTCGGACTCCGACGCATCGGGAACTCCTCGGGAACGGATCCCTGCACGGGATAGACCCGCGCGGGGAGATCGGGACGACGACCTCTGCGGTCGCCGACGGGAACTGGGAAAGGTCCTTGCCGGACCGCCCGCGGCGGCGTGCCGCACGGCGAATCCTCGGACACTCCGCCCGGCACCGCGGCGGGCCAATCTACGGGCGCCGAAATCCCCGGTAAAGGGATTTGGTGCCTTCGATGCCCGGCCCGGAGCAGGTGGAGCCGAGGTGTCGGGCGCAAACCCTGTTCCAGAGGGATGCCCCGATCCCTGCGAGCGGAACGCCCCATCCCAGGCCGTCCGCGCAGGACGAAGGCCCCTTGTCGACTCCCTCGGGGTTCAGGCCGGACCGGGTGACGTGCGGAAGCGCTCACGTCCTTCGTCGGTGAGCCGATGGACGTTGAACCCGTGGACGAACGCGATCGGCCAGCCCGTAAGCGGCCATCCCGTGAACGGGGTGTTCCGGCTGCGGGAGCGGAACGCGGCCGGGTCCACGTCCCGTCTCGTGACGAGGTCGACGAGCACCAGGCGCGGCCCGAGACCGGTCTCGACGAGACGTGGGGCCGGGCGCCCGGCGATCTCCGCCGGCCCCCTCGTCAGCGCCTCGACCAGTCGGGCAAGGCGCAGCCGCCCGGTTTCGACGAGACGCGTGTGGAGCACCGCGAACGCGGTCTCCAATCCGACGACACCGAACGGGGCGCCACTCCACCCGCGGGCCTTCGCCTCGCTCGTGTGGGGCGCGTGGTCGGTTGCGATGGCGCCGATCGTTCCGTCGACCAGTGCGTCGAGCAACGCGTCGGCGTCCGACGCATCCCGCAGCGGCGGCTTCATCTTGAAGTCGGGTCCGCCGCGCACCGCGTCCTCGGCGGTGAGCACGAGATGATGCGGCGTCACCTCGGCCGTGACCCGCTCCCCTCGGCGGCGCGCGATGCGCACCGCATCGACACCGCCCCGCGTCGAGAGGTGGCAGACATGGAACGGAGCCGACGCGTCGCTCGCGAGTCGAATGTCGCGCTCGATCGCCGTGATCTCCCCCTCGGACGGGATGCCGGGAAGTCCCGCCGCCGCGCCGCACGCGCACGCGTGCACGACCCCCGCGCCGGTTCGCTCGAAGTCTTCGCAGTGCTGCCAGAGCGTGCGTCCCGCACGCGCGGACCATCGGAACGCCTCGCGCGCCAGACGCTCGTCGGCGAGCCAGGCGCCGTCGTCGCTGAACGCCGCGACGTCGGCGGCCGCCATCGCATCGAGGTCGACGAGCTCGCGCCCCCGAAGTCCGCGGGACAACGCCGAGAGCGACGCCACCTCGACCGGCAGTCGATTGGTCGCCTCGCGCCGGACCGCGATCGCTCGCGCAGGCTCGTCGCAGACGGGATTCGTGTTCGGCATCGCATGGATGAGGCCGAACCCGCCGGCGAGCGCGGCGGCGCAACCCGACTCGATCGTTTCGGCGGCCTCGCCACCCGGCTCCCGCAGATGGACGTGGAGATCGATGAACGGAGGAGCCACCAGCAGGCCGCGCCCGTCGATCGCGAGGACATCGTCTTCGGGAGATGGCGGGAACGCGGGGCGCTCCTCCCCCACGGCGACGAGTTGGTCCTCGCGAATCCAGACGTCGCCCTCCCGCAAGGTGGCCCCGTCGCCGGTCGCGATGGCGGCGGCGTGCGCGATGTGCAGCCAATGCGCAGGGCGGGGCGAGGACGAGGTCATGGATCGGCCTTCAGCGGAGGCGCGCGGCGAACCGCGATGGCGGCCCCGAGCAGCCCGAGGCCGGGGTGGGCTCGAAGTTCGCGACGCAGGTGCGGCGCGAGGTGGGGCGCATCCTGGCCGGTCAGGTAGACCGGCGACGAAGCGTCGACGGAGGCCGCTTCGAGCAGCCTCTCGACGGCGCCCGCCGCGCCAATCAGCAAACCGCAGCGGATCGCGACCTCGGTGGACCGGCCCGGCATCGTCGCGGGGCCGGCGAGATCGATCTGCGGAAGCATCGCGGTCCCCGATGCGAGGGCCGACGCCCCCATGCCGAGTCCCGGCGCGATCGCGCCGCCGAGCAGCGCGCCGCCGGCATCGCCGAGATCGACCGTCAGGGCGGACCCCGCCGAGATGACCGCAACCGGCCGCGAACCGGCGAGGGTTGCCGCGGCGAGCACCTGCAGCCGCCGATCGACGCCCACCTTCATCGGCGTCTCGACCGCCGCGGGGGGGATGCCCCGATGGTCCGCACCGACCGATACCAACGTTCCGAGGCGCAGCTTGCGCACCTCCCAGATCAGGCCTTCGATGCGTTTCGGGTCACTTCCCGTGACGGCGATCACCGCCCTGCGTCCCTGGAGCATCGGCCGCGCGAGTTCGGCGACGGCCCGCCCGTCTGGACGCGGCAGGCGCACCGGACCGGCGACCTGCTCCCCCCGAACCGCGCCGAGCTTCGCGCCGCTGTTGCCAACGTCGAGGACGAGAATCAGATCCAGCGGAGGCGGCTCGGCCATGACGCCCCCACCCTATCCACTCCGGGTGGCGGCGCCTCGTCCCGCCGCGACCAGGAGATCAGGTCATCCTCCCGACCGGCAGCCGCCCGCGCAACCCCAATCGGGCCACACGGGCCGAGCCAGCGGGCCCGAACGAACGGGCGCCTTCGAGGGCCCGCCGCTCTACTCCGGGACGTCGAAGTACCGCACGGCGCGGCGCGTCCGCGGATCCCGCGGATCGACGACGTAGTTGATGTCGCGACCATCCCGCTCGATGACGACGCTCACGTTGGTGTCGTCCTTGAGGGTCTTTCCGATTTCGATCGCCTGGGCTCGCGACGTGACCGGGCGACCGTTGATCGACTTCAGGATGTCGCCCTTGCGCACGTCGAGCGCGCTGACCGGCGCGTCGCCGCCGAACCCCGTGATTCGCACGCCGATGACCCGCCCCGTCGACCGATCGACCGCTTCTTCGGTCTTGACGGTCTCGGCGATCGACTCGCCGCGGTTGCGCACGTACTCGAACGTGTTCCGATCGAACACGACCGCGCGCTGCGTATCGGAGTACTCGATGACGCGCGGGCGCAGGTCCTCCTGACGCAACTCCTCGACGGGACGCGTGAGTTCGGTCGAAACCTCCACGCTCTCGGAACTCCCGCTCGGCTCGACGCGCGCGTCCCCGCCGGGCACCGGCACGACGACGCCATCGGGGCCGGCGCCGGCCGTCGCGCCATCGGGCGCGGTCACGCCCTCCGGCGACGCGGACGTGGCGACCTGCTCGATTCCACCTTCGATGATCGTCCCGAGCTTCGGATCGTAGGGCGGCTTCAACAACAGGAAGCGCGGTTCGCCCTCACGCTCGCCGCTCGTGTCCAGCACCTCGTAGACGATCTTCGTCGCAAGGAGCGGACGGGCCGCTTCTCCGGCCGACTTCGTCGAGGAGATGTCCACTTCCTCGAGCGCGAGCAGCCGGAATCGCGCCGGATCGGACTCGTTCGCACGAATGATCTCGCCCACCCGGACGGCAACGGGCGCCTCGACGTCCTTGAACTTGAAGGAAAGGGTGCGACTCATCACGAGGACCGGTTCGCCGATGGCCTCGAGGCCGGTCGGAACGGGCGCGGCCACCACCGGACGGGTGGGTTCGGGCTTGATCTCCGGCGGCACCGGCGGCCCCACGAAGGGGAACCAGCGCGGGTTGCGATTCGCGTAGCGCAGGAAGGTGCTCTCAAGCCTCTTCTGATCGACCGGGCCCTGCGGGCGGGTGCCCTCGGCGGCGAGGGCGGCGCCTTCGCGGGAGTAGGCCTGCGCCATGTCGAGCCAGCGCTTCTCGGTCTGCCCGGCCGGACGATCGATCCAGCCGGCCGTGGCCTCGCGCACGTCGAACCAGTAGTGCGATCCGACGGCGGCGACGCCCGCTCCGGCGACAAGGCTGCCGATCCAGAGAATGCGACGAAGGGCGTGGGGCTTCATCCGGACCTCCGCGAACCGAGCCTCCGGCTTGGACGGCGGCGAGCGATGGGTCTTGCGTCGGGCGCCGATCCGACGGATCGGCCGGGAGCCGAAGCGTACGACGGATCCGGCCCGTCGCGTCGGGGAGCGAGAGCGCTGGCGGGCCTTCGGACGGGGGCGACGCGACGGCGGCCTCGCCGCGCTCCCCCATGACCGATGCGCTCGCCGTTTAGAACTGCGACGCGCCCTGCCGGATGCGCGGCGTCGGTCCCTCGGTGGGCGGACGCGCCGCGCGCGCACCGGCCGGCGCGGCCGGGGAGGCGGCCGGCGGGGGCGCCCCCATCGCACCGAAGGCGACGTCGCTGTTCGAAACGCCCTTCGAGATGCCGCGCAGGGTCAGTTGGAGTTCGTCCGGGTTGTCGGCCGCCTCGAGGCCGTCTTCCAGCGAGATGAGACCGTCGCGGATCAGCGCCGCGAGGCTCTGGTTGAAGCTCTGACTTCCGTAGTACGCATGCCCCTGCTCGAGCGCCTCGGCGAGTTCGCGCGTCCGACCCTCCAGGAGCATCTCCTTGACCGACGGCGTGCCGAGCAGGATCTCCACCGCCGGCACGCGGCCGGGCATGTTGCGACGCCGCACCAGGCGCTGGCTGACCACGCCTTCGAGGACGAGCGACAACTGGAGTCGCACCATGTCGCGAAGGTGCGGCGGATAGAACGAGATGATGCGTTCGACGGTCTGCACCGCGTTGACGGTGTGCAACGTGCTCAACACGAGGTGACCGGTCTCCGCCGCGGACAGCGCGGCCGAGACCGTCTCGGCGTCGCGCATCTCGCCCACGAGGATCACGTCCGGCGTCTGACGCATCGCGGCGCGAAGCGCGCTCCCGAAGTCGTGCGTGTCGATCGACACTTCGCGCTGCGTGATCGCCGAGCGCGCATCGCGGAACACGAACTCGATCGGGTCCTCGATCGTGACGACGTGCCGCGTCGTGTGCTGGTTCATGTGGTCGATCAGCGTCGCGAGCGTCGTGCTCTTGCCGGAACCCGCGATGCCGGTCACGAGCACCATGCCGCGGCGCAGCAGGGCGAGACGCTTCAGCACCTCGGCGGGCAGGTGCAGCGCGTCCATGCTCGGGACGGTCTCCTGCACGTGCCGGAAGACCGCCGCCGCGCGGCCGCGCTGTTGGAGGAGATTGCAGCGGAACCGGCCGATGCCGGGGAACACCGCCGCGAGGTCGGCCTCGTGCCGCTTTGCGAACCGCTCGCAGCCGTCCTGCCCGAGAAGGTGTTCGAACAGGGCCTGGAGGTGCTCGTCGGTCAGCACGTTCTCGCCGATCGGCACGATGCGCCCGTCGATTCGGCCGACCGGGCGGTTTCCGGCCCGGAGCAGGAGGTCGGACCCGCTCTGCTCGACCAGGCGGCGGAACAGGTCCAGGATCTCGTTCAGCATGAGCCGGACTCCCTCCCCGTTCGGGGCGGGGCCGTCACGCCGAAGGCGCTTCGGGCAGGCGTTCCGGCACATCCGGCGCCGGGGGAGCCTCGGCCAGCGCCTTCGCCACGTGCCGGAGGAGCACGGGGACGCCGGCACCGGTCGCCGCCGAGATCGGGATCACCCCCTTATCGGCCGCCGCCGCGAGGCGACTCAAGGCGTCCCGCCAAGCGCCGGCCGTCGGGATCCGGCCGTCCTCCATCACGAGGTCGGCCTTCGACGCGACGAGGATCTCGGGGCGCTCGGCGAGCCCATGGCCGTAGGCCTCGAGCTCCCGGCGGACGGTTCGCCACGCGCCGACCGGATCCGTCCCGTCGGGCGGTTGCAGATCGACGAGGTGGACCAGGATCCGCGTGCGCTCCACATGGCGGAGGAAGCGATCGCCGAGGCCATGGCCTTCGTGCGCGCCCTCGATCAGGCCGGGCAGGTCGGCGACGACGAACCGGGTTCGCTCGTCGATCTCGACGAGCCCGAGATGGGGCGCGAGGGTGGTGAAGGGGTAGGCGCCGACGCGCGGACGCGCGTTCGAGATCCGGGCGAGCAGGGTGCTCTTCCCGGCGTTGGGCAGACCGATCAGGCCGACGTCGGCGAGCATCCTTAGCTCGAGGCGGAGGGCGCGGATGCGTCCCGGGCGTCCCTCCTCATGCCGCGTCGGCGCCTGGAGCGTCGCGCTCGCGAACCGCGCATTGCCGCGGCCGCCGCGGCCGCCTCGCGCGGCCACGTATCGCTGGCCGTGGACGACGAGGTCGATGAGCCGCATCCCGCTTCGCACGGCATAGACCGTCGTTCCGACGGGAACCTTCAGGACCCGATCCGCGCCTCGCCGGCCGTGCCGACGCGCGGGCCCTCCACGGGCGCCGTTCTCCGCACGTACCTGACGCACGTTCTCCATGTCCGCGAAGGTGGCGAGGCTCTCGTCGGCCTCGATGACCACCGCGCCGCCGCGTCCCCCGTCACCGCCCGCCGGGCCGCCGAACGGTATCCGCGCTTCGCGCCGCCACGCGACGATGCCGTCGCCGCCGTCGCCGGACCGCACCGTGATACGGCGTTCGTCGAGGTACATCGCGCTGCCGCGCGTCGATCAGGCGATCGGATCGACGTGGACCGCGCGGTTGTCCTGGAAGCGGACGACCCCGTCGCGAACGGCGTAGAGCGTGTAGTCGTTGCCCATCCGAACGCCGACCCCGGGCTTGAACCGCGTGCCGACCTGTCGAACGAGGATGTTGCCGGAACGCACGGTTTGACCCGCGTAGCGCTTGATGCCGCGCGACTTCGCGTTGCTGTCACGGCCGTTGCTGCTGGAGCCTTGGCCTTTCTTGTGAGCCATGTGCGTTCCTCCGATGCGATTCGCGGGGTCAGCCGATCGAGACGACTTCGATCTCGGTGGTCCGCTGGCGATGGCCTTGCTTGCGACGCAAGCGCTTGCGACGCTTCTTCTTGAAGACGATGATCTTCGGCTCCTTGCGTTCGGCGATCACGCGCGCGCGGACCGCGACGCCCTCGACGAGCGGCCGGCCGACCGCCACGCCGTCGTCGCCGCCCTTGAGCAGCACGCGGTCGAAGACGATCTCGTCGCCGGCTGCCGACCCGAGCAGATCCACCCGAAGTCGGTCCCCGGGCCGGACGACGTACTGCTTGCCCCGGTCTTGGATGACGGCGTACATGGCGCGGATCGACTCCCGGCCGCGCGATCCCGGAACGGCGCGGCGAAGCAGGGGAAGGTAGCGTCGGCGGAACGGCCCGTCCAGCGAAGGAGCGGGCCGGCCCCTCCGCGCCCCGGTCAGTCCTCGGCCGGGGCGGCCGTCTCGCCCCGCGGCGGAAGGCCCTTCATCGCCCAGGTGTCCCGTGCCAGCTGGTCGTCGACCTCCAGCCGGAGCGGGCCCGTGCAGGTCCGCGCGAGCGCGTGCATCTCCTGGGCGCGGTGCTTCTTCAACCAGACCACCACGTCGGCGGGGGCCCGGATCTCCAGGCCGCCCCGCCCGCGGGAGCGCGCGATCCGGGCCTGGACCTCGCGAACGATCCTTAGGCCGGTGCCTCCGGCGCTGCGCCTCCGTCCCGTGCCGCCGCAGGCGTCGCAGGGGTCGTGGGTCGCGCGGGCGAGGGCCTGACGGATCCGCTGCCTCGACAACACGACGAGCCCGAACGGACCCATCCGTCCCAGGCGGATTCGCGCCCGGTCGTTCGAGAGGGCGACCTCGAGCGCCTTCTCGACCTGGCGCCGCGAGGAACGCATCCGCATGTCGATGAAGTCGATCACGACGATCCCGCCGAGGTCGCGCAGGCGAAGCTGGCGCGCGGCCTCCTCGACCGCCTCGAGGTTCGTCACCAGCGCCGTGCTTTCCGGATCGGCCTCGTCGGTGAGACGCCCCGAGTTCACGTCGATCGCGACGAGCGCCTCGGTCGGGTCGATGACGATGCTTCCGCCGGACGGCAGGCGCGCGCTGCGGCGGTAGGCGTCCTCCAACTGCGCCTCGACGTTGAACGCATGGAACAGAGGCATCGGATCGGCGTGGATCTCGACCACCGGCATCTGTCGTGCGCGCACACGAAGTCGAGCCAGGTGCTCGCTCGCCGACTCGCCCTCCTCCGCCCCGGAACCCTCCGCCTGCCCAACGACCTCGCCATGCGGCGCGTCGCCGAGGGCGGTGGCGAGGCGCGCATCCGCCGCGCCGACCGCCGCCGCGGCCGCGGCCTCGGACGGGTACCAGACCCGCAGCAGGCGATGGATCTGGGCGGCGATCTCCGGCTGGTCGACGACGATGCGCGAGACGTCGGGCGGCATGATGTCGCGGACGCTCCGCTCGGCGATGTCGCTCTCGCCGCGCAACACGCCCGGGGCGCCGGGCTCGGCCGCGCGGCGTTGGATGTGCGCCCACTCGTCGAGGAGGTGGGCGAGATCGGCCTCGAGGGCGGCGCTGTCCGTGGTCTCGCTGGCGGTGCGGACGATCACCCCCATGCCTTCCGGGACGGCGAGCGATCGAACGAGTTTGCGCACGCGATCGCGCTCGCGGCCCTCGGGGATGCGCCGAGAGATGCCGCTGCGTTCGGCATGAGGCATCAGGACGAGGTAGCGCCCGGGCAGCGAGATCCGCCCGGTCAACGCCGGGCCCTTGCGGCCGATGCTGTCCCGCGTCACCTGCACGATCACCTCGTCGCCGTCGCGCAGACGCTCGATCGGCGGCGTCGCCGGATCGTCGTGGGCCGAGAGCGGCACGTCGGTCGCGTGCAGGAATCCCGTCACACCGCGCCCCAGGTCGACGAACGCCGCGCCGATGCCCTTCTCGACGTTCTGGATGCGCCCGCGATAGACGTTGCCCGCCGCCGACTTCTCCCCCGGCAACTCGATGAAGACTTCCTCCAGGCGACCGTCGACGACGAGGGCGATGCGCGCTTCGTCGCGATCGCGTGCGTTGACGAGCAGCACCTTGTCGCTGGGGGGCGCGGTCGGGTCGGGCGCGCGCGGCACGATCTCGATCGCGTCCTCGTCGCCGCGACGGAAACGCCGCCCGCCGCGGCGCTCCCTCCCCCGCTCCTCCTCGCGGGCCCCGTCGCGGTCCTGGTCTCGCTCCCGCTCCCCGTCCGGTCTCCGTCCCGACGCTCGATCACGGCCCGAATGTCGATCGCGGCCCGACGGGCGATCGCGGCCCGACTCGCGGCGGCGGTCGGAACGCCTCGCCCTTCCTCCGCGCTCATGCCCCCTCCCCCGCGAGGCGGTGGGCGAGGACGTGTCGGAGCCCGATTCGGAGGCGGGCCGGGCCGCCGTGCCGGAACCGTCCGCGGCCGCGAGGCGGCGGCGACGCCGCCGTCGCGCAGGCGTTGCCGACGCGCCGGCGTCCGCCGGCGCGTCGGAGGGGGCGGCCGCCGGGGTCGAGTCTCCGACCTCGACCGCCCCCCCGGTCGTGGTGCGTTTGCGCCGGCGGCGACGCCGCACGGCGCCCGCCTCGCCGGCCCCTTCATCGGTCGTCGATGCCGGCGTCGCAGGCGCGGCCTCATCGACCTCACGCGATGCGCGGCGACGGCGAACGCGCTTCCGCGGCGCGGCGCCGCTCTCGTTCTCGCCGCTCGAACCGCCGTCGACCCCTGCGGCGAACGTCTCGCCGCCCTCGTCCGTACCCATGCATCACCCTGTCCGCCGCCTCCCTCGGGAGGCGGCGGGCCCCACGGAAACCATGCCCGCAGCGCCGGCCCCACTCCCAGGGAGGGGGCCGAACGGCACGGCTCCGTCAGCGGGTGACCACGAGCGGAAGCCCCCGACGCGGGGGCCGACCGCTAGCGACCGGGAGCGACCGGGATCGGCTCGCCGACCGACGGTGCGACGACATCACTTCGTCCACCTTCGATGACGATCTCCGGAGGACTGTACGACGGTGCCCCGGGCGCGCTGTAGGTGACAGCGCGTCCGGAACCGCACGACGCGCTGGTGCAGCAACGTCCGTACAGGTCGGAGTACTCCGCCGCGACACGCTCCGAGCGGAAGGACAACTCGTCGCTGACGGTGCAGCTGGCGGCGTCCGTGCCCGTGAGGATGCGCGGCGTGATGGTGATCAGCAGGTGCTCCTTGACCTTCGTCTGTTCCTTGCCCTGGAAGGCCGAGCCAACGAGCGGGAGGTCCCCGAAGAAGGGGACCTTGTCCGCGCGCTCGACCATCCGGTCCTCCATCAGACCGCCGATCACAGCGGTCTGGCCGTCACGCAGGATCATGTGCGAGACGAGCTCGGAAGACTGGACACGGGGCAGGTCGATGGTCTGCCCGGCAACGGAAATGCGGTCGAACCCGGGAAGCGGACCGGTGCCCGTGAGGGCCCGACGCAGCGGGATGACCGTCATGCGAACTTTGCCTTCGCCCTGGATGACGTGCGGCAGGACCAGCAACTGGAAGCCGACGTTGACGGGGCTGTTGCCATCTTCCTCGACGGCGAACGTGAGCCCGCCGTTCTGGTTGGTGGCCGCCGTCGTCCGGGCGTAGCGAATCGACTCGCCGATGAAGATCGTCGCCTCGTGGTTGTCGAGCGCGAGGATCTTCGGGGCTTGGACGATTCGCGTCCTCGTATCCCGCTGCAGGAAGTTCCACAGCAGTTGGGTCTGCGCCGTCGTCAGCGTGCCGTACCCGTAGGATGCGGAACTGGGCGACGGGAAGGCGGTCCCCGAGATCAGGTCGGCGATGTCGCCGCGGTTGCCACCGACGTTGAACGGCAGCCGATGCAGGATGTCGCTGCCGCCGAGGCCGAAGCTCACGCCCGTCGAGTCCCCGGCATCGAGACCCAGGTTGATGGCGTTGCTGTCCGAGGTCACGACGAAGTTCATGTCGATGAAGACCTGCGGCGGCTCGATGTCGAGCTGCGAGGCCATCTCCTTGACACGCCGCACGGTCGGGGTGGTGCCCCGAATCACGATCGCGTTCTGCGTGGGGATGTACCCGATGCTCCCGCCGTCGTTTTCGACGATGGTCTGCAGGGCCGAGATGATCGGGAAGTTCTCGAGCAGCTCCTTCGGATCGTCCGTCGGAATCCACGGCTCGCCCGCGACCACGCCGGCGCTCTTGCCACCGCCGCCGCCACCGCCGCCACCGCCGCCGCCGCCGCCGCCACCACCGCCGCCACCGCCGGTGCTGCCGCTCCCGCCGCTCTGCTGCGAGACGACGCCCTTGTAGGGAGCAGGCGGACGAACGTACTTGAAGCGGTAGTAGTCCGCGTCCAGTTCCAGGCGATCCCGCGGCAGGACCATCAGCGTCGCGTAGTCCTGTTCGACGAGCGCGTAGCCGGACGCCTTCACGACGCTTTCCAGCGCGACACGCCACGGCGTGCCGTTCAGCGTGAGGCTGATCTTGCCGGTGATCTGGTCGCTCACGATGACGTTCGCACCGGCGAACGCCGCGATGTCCTGGATGACCTTCTGGACGTCCTCGTCCTTGAATTCCATCTTGACCGGCTCGGGCCGCTCGACCCGCAGGAGGTTGCGGGCCTTGCGGACGAGAACGCCGCCGATGCGCTCGGTCAGCGCGTCGAGGGCCTGGACCCAATGGAGGTCGGCAACGCGCAGACTCACCTTCTGGTCGGCCGCCTCCGGCGCGACGATGATGTTGACGCGCGTTCGCGGCTGGATCAGTTCCTGCACCACCTGCCCGAACGGCGCGTCCTGCACGTCGAGGGTGACGACGCCCGAGCCGACGTCGAGGGTGCGGAAGCTCTCGGGATCGACGTCCTCGGCATGGGCCGCGCGCCCGCAGGGCAGCGCGGCGAGCGCGAGGAAGAGGACGAGCGAGAACACGAGCGGCGGGCGGCCCGCCGCTCGCGATGCGGCGGTCGGGATGTTGCGCCCGATCCGGACGTCACGGCATGCCATGGTTCACCTCCTCAAGCCGAGAGTCGGACCTGCCGCGCGGGAGGCGTCTTCGACACCTCCCGGCGTGCAGGCGGCCCTCGGCCCCCTCCGGGCTGCGGACCTCACCGGTGATGGATCGGCTCGCCGCTCGGCGCCATTGAACCGCAAAGAGGTCCGGCAGCCAAACGGCGCGTTCCAGTCACCGGGATGTCACCTCCCGAACGGGCTCCCCCCCGTTGTTCGTGGTCTCAGCGGATGGTCAGCGAACGGTCCTCTCCGGGTCCGGAGTCCCGCCCTCCCGCGGCCGTCTTGCCGCGAGATTCCACGGCCAGCCGCTCCCCTCGGAAGCGGAACCAGACGCGGGATGTCGTGATCTCGGCGACCTCGACCTCGTCGTTCGAACGAAGTCGGTCACCCGGCCGGTACGAGCGGCCGTTGATGTTCGCCATGCTTCGCTCGGGGGCGCGCTCATCGACGATCGCGCCGCTGATGTCGAAGCGGAACGCCGACCAGTCCTGCAGGTTCTTGGCGCGGGCCAGCAGGGCGTTCACCTGCTCGATCACCGGGTGCGCGGCCGGCTGCACCTCCCGGCGCTCCAGGAAGCCCTTCCAAAAGACGCCGCGGTCGAGCAGGTCCTTGTAGCGGGCGTTGGCGAGAAGCCCGTTCATCTTGCCGAGTTCGGCCTCGGCGAAGGTCCTCGTGACCACGAGCTCACGGCCGGGTTGCTGCTTCAACTCGCGCGAGACCCGGTCCTTCAGCATGGTCAGCCGCTCGGTGAGATCCGGCAGGCGGACCCCGCCGGCTCCGGCCGCGGCGGCCAGCGACAGGGCGAGGTCGTTCGCCTGCTCGGTGATCCGGCTGCGTGCGTGATCCGCCCGCAGCACGTCCCCGGACTCCGTCAACGCGCGCTCCTGTTCGAGCAACTCGTCGATCGCGCGCCACGACGCCTCCAGGGCGATCACCTGATCCTCCTGACGGCGGCGCTCCTCGGCCTCATCGACGCTCTCCTCGGGCTCGACGCGCTCGCGCGGGTCCACCAGCGGATCGCGGCGGCTCTCGGAGTTGGCGAGGACGTAGGTCATCGGCTTCTCGGGCTTGAAGGAGGCGATGCGTTCACGGAGAGCCGGCTCGAGCAGACGTCGTTCGGCGCCCGGGATCGTGATGCCACGCGTGCCGCTCTTGGTCGGCTCGTAGAAGTACGTCTCGAGATGCAGGTCGAGGCCGTGCTCGATCGCGGGCTCCGCTCCGGCCTGGTCGCCCTTCCCCTTGCCCTTCGCGGACGAGCGGCTGCGGGCCTGGCCGGCGGTGATGTTGAAGCCCTTCACGGCGATGAGACGAGGGTCGTTCTCGATCAGGTTCAGGAACGCCAGGATCTCCTGGGACGTACCGCGTCCGCGGATCTGGTTGCGCGTCACGAACACGCCGCTCGCGAGTTCGCTCGGTTCCGGCTTGCTCTGGGGGAGTTCCTCGAACGACAGCCCGGCGCGGGCCATCGAGTCGGCCAGGTTCTCGTGGAAGTTCGCGATGCGCTGCTCGGTGGGCAGCACGGCGAGTTCCTGCGGCTCGACCGCGCGGTAGACGAGGAGGTCGTCCTCGCGCTGCGGGATCTTTGCGATCTCGACGTCGGCGGCACGGATGCGTTGATCCAGACCGGCGATCTCCTCATCGAGTTTCTCGATCTTCCCCCGATCCATGATGATCAGGGTGACCAATCCTCCCACGATGAGAAGCGACAGTCCGATCGTGAGCGCCAGTCGCTGGCGTTCGCTCAGGTTCTTCACGGCGGGCTCCCTAATCGTCCTTCCCGCGGCGGGAGGAGCGTTCCGAGAACGAGAAGTCCTCGTCGAACAAGGCCGCCTGCAACTCCGCGAGTTCCTGCTCGGCGGAGTTGGGCGTCTTGGCGTCGATCCGAATCGGGTTCAACAGCATCTCGAGCTTGAACGAGCCGGTGAACGGCGGGATGAACTGCGTGTCCCCGTAGCCGCCGCCCTGCCGCTGCATCGAGATGTTCGGGTTGTTGATGTGTTGGAAGTCGGAGAAGAACGATGTCGGACCGTTCTCGCGCGACCCGGCGATCGCGGTGTGGAACGCGGCCATCACCCGCAGCGCGTCGGTGTCGTCGTCCATCGCCAGGTAACCCGTGCACTCGAGCTTTCCCGCGGGTTCGGCAGCGGCCTGCTTCTTGCCGCGGGCGGTGCCCTTCGCCCCACCCGAGCGTCCGATCTGGCGCGGGACGGTGAGGTTGTCGAGCCACGCGACGAGTTGGTGCTCGCGCCCGTGCGACGTCACGATGTCGAAGAACTGGTCGAGCTTGCGCGACCACAGCGTTCGGCTGCGGTTGATCGTCTGGATCGCCACCCGGCGCTTCACGTAGACGTCGATCTCCTTCTGGAGCGCCAGGGAGATGTCGCGCAGCCGTTCCTTCGCGACCGCCTCGCCCTGACGCGTGTCGCGCAGGTCGGTGGTGTTCGCGAGCTGGATGAAGTGCGTGTAGGCGTACACGCCGCCGGCGCTCAGCACGGCGATCAGCCCCACGAGGACGGCGGCGAAACGCGCGGCCGGGGTGCCCGTGCGCGGGCGGTACTCGGGCGGCAGCAGGTTGACCTGGATCATCGTGCGTCCTTCTGGATCCGCGCCGCGAGGCCGACCGCGACGGCGAGTTCGGGAATGCGCTCGTGGAGCGCTTCGACGTTCACGGAACCGCCCGCGATCGGCAGGTCGCCGGTCGGATCCCAACTCAGCGTCGGGCGACCGAAGGTGCGCCCGAGGTCGTCCTCGAGTCCGCCGAGCCGCGAGCCGCCGCCGGACAACAGCACCTCGTCGATGCCCATCTCGAACTGGTTCTCGAAGTACTCGAAGCTCAACCGGACCTCGGAGGCGAGATCGTCGACGGCGGGCGCGATCGCGTGACGCAGGCGCTCCGCCTCGCCGCCGGGATTGCACTTCAGCACCTCGGCCTCCGAGTCGTGCAGCGCGAGACGGGAGGCGACGACCTGCGTGATCGCATCGCCCCCGGTGTGGATCTCGCGCGTGAACAGGCTCGTGCCGCTGCGGACCAGGTTCACGAGGGTCTTCGACCCGCCGATGTCGACCAGCGCGGTCACGGTGGGCGCACTCGACGGCCGGCGCACGGCCACCTCGAACGCATTGCCGAGCGCGAACACGTCGACGTCGACGACGACGGGCTCGAGGCCCACCTCGGCGAGGATGCGCATCTGCTCGTCGATCACCGCCCGTTTGCACGCGACGAGCAGGACCCGCGTCTCGTTCTCCGCCAGATCGCCGATCCCCTCGGTCTCGAACGGGTGGCAGTCGAGGACGACGTCTTCCACGTCGAACGGGATGTACTTGTCCGCCTCGAAGCGGATCGCGCTGCGCAGGTCGTCGCGGCGCATCTTGAGCATGGTCAGGTAGCGGACGATCACGCTCTTGCCGCTGACCGACGTGACCACCTCGCGCGTGTGGAACGAGTTCTCCTGGAGCACCTTCAGGACCGTCTCCGGGACGGCCTGGGGATTCGGGAGAGGGGCGTAGCCGAAGCCGGTGATCACGGGGGAACCGGAGGCCCAACTCATCTCGATGGCCTTGACCGAGCGCGTACCGATGTCGAGCCCGATGAGCGTCTTTCGCCTTGCCATGGGTGCTCCCTGCTCCGTCCGGACGGCGTCGCGGCAGTCCGCGCCCCCGGTCCGGGAACCCTTTCGACCCGAGGCGAGCGGAATCTTGAGCCGCCCTCGCCGGACGACGGCCGATCCGGGGGCCTCGCGCGGGGGGAGGCGCCGCGCCGCGAGCGGCGTGCCCCGACCTTCCGGGGTGGGGTCAGCCCCGTCCGACGGGCTGGACGCGGGCGCGCAGGAGCGCCTCGACCTCGTCGGCCGTCCCCTGGCGAAGGCACGCGGCGGCGAGCGCGCGCGCGTCTCGGGCCGCCAGCGAGCGGAGGAGCCGTCGGGCCCGCGGGATGTAGCCCGGGGTCAGGCTGAAGTTGCGCACCCCCATGCCGAACAGGAGGACGGTGTAGACGCTCTGCCCCCCCATCTCGCCGCACATCGTGACCGGCGTCCGATGGGCGGCCGCCGCGTCGACGACCTGCCGGATCATCCGCAGGATCGCCGGGTGAGACGGCCGGAACCAGCGCGCGACCGTCGGGTTCAGGCGGTCCACCGCCAGACCGTATTGGATCAGGTCGTTGGTGCCGATCGAGAGGAAGTCGACCTCGCGCGCGAGCAGGTCCGCGATCATGGCGGCGGCGGGAATCTCGACCATCACGCCGAGGGGCGCGTCGGCGCGATGCGCGACGCCCTCGGCGGCGAGCTCGTCCGCGACCCGGGCGAAGAGGTGGCGCACCTCGCGCACCTCGTCGAGCCCCCCCACCATCGGCAGCATGATCCGCACGTCACCCTCCGCGGCGACGCGCAGCAGGGCGCGCATCTGGGCGCGGAAGGGCTCGGGATTCGCGAAGCACCAGCGGAGCGAGCGCTCGCCGAGGGCCGCGTTCGGCTCGAACCGCCGCGCCGCCACCTCCGGCTTGTCGCTGCCGAAGTCGTAGGTGCGGATGGTCAGCGGACTGCCGCGCAAGCGCTCCAGCGTCCAGCGGAAGGTCGCGACTTGCTCCTCCTCGGTCGGCAGCCGCCCGTGCTCGTCGAGCAGGAACTCGGTGCGGTAGAGCCCGACCCCCTCTGCACCACGAAGCGAGCCGGCCTCGACGTCGGGTCGGAACTCGACGTTGGCGAGCAGCGTGACGCGATGACCGTCCAGCGTCTCGGCGGGAAGTCCGCTCTCACGAAGGAGCGCCGCCTCGAGGCGCTCGTATCGCTCGCCGAGCCCGCGCGCCCGCTCGAGCGCGGACTCGTCGGGAGCGATCACGACGAGTCCGTCGCTGCCGTCCACCCAGATTCGGTCACCGGGCTCCACCACGCGGGTCACGCCGGTCACGCCGACGACGCAGGGGATGCCGAGCGACTTGGCGATCAGCACGCTGTGACTCGTCGGCCCGCCGTACTCGAGCACCATCGCGGCCACGTCGCGCCCCTCGAAGGCGGCGACCTCGCTCGGCGTCAGCGTCGAGGCCACGACCACGACGGGTCCGAGCGAGGCCTGCGCGAGGTCGGGCGTGTCCAGCGTCACGCTCCCGAGGGCGCGGAGCAGACGCCGTTCGATGTCGACGATGTCCTGGGCGCGCTGCGCCATGACCGGATTCGGAAGCGCCTCGAGCCGTTCGCGGATCGCGTGCAGCACCAGCGCGACGGCGTGTTCCGCCGCGTTGCCCTCTTCGACGACGGCACGGATGCGCGGCGCCGCGTCGCGCAGCATCAGTGCGTGCGCCTCGAAGATCCCGCTGACGAGTTCCGCCTGGCCCTCGCGCGAAGCCGACAGGCCGGCGAGTTGCGCGAGGGCCTCCTCGACCGCGGTGTCGAGACGACGCACCTCGGCCGGAATCTCGCTCGCCGCAAGGCCCCCGGCGGGAGCCTTGAAATCCGGCACCTCCTCGAAGAGGAGGGCGTAGCCGACGCGCGAACCACCCGAGACGGGCAGGCCGCGGAGTTCCGTCATCGGGCGGGCGCGCAGGGGCACCGCGCCATGCTACGCGCGACGACCTAGTCGTCGTGATCCATGCCGAATGAGTCCCTGAACAGGTCGGCGATCGCCTCCGCCGCGGCGACGGCGTCCTCGCCGGTCGCGATCACGTCGAGTTGGGCGCCGTGCGACGCGCCGAGCACGATCACGTCGAGGATGCTCTTCGCGTCAACCCGCGTACCGACCTCGCTCGACTGGCCGGATCCCGCATCGACGAGCACCAGTTCGAGATCGGCCTGGAACGTACGCGCGCGAGCCGCGAGGACGCTCGCCGGGCGCGCGTGGAGCCCTGGGAGGTTTCTCACCGTCACGCGACGCACGACGGGCTCATTCGTCGTCGGGGGGACGTCGGCCATCGATCGTTTCGTCATCAGGACCACGCCTCTTCGAGGAAGGCGTGGATTCGTTCGGGCGTGGACTGCCGGCGCAGCGCGCGGATCTCGACCGCGTCGCGCGCCACCTTGGCGATGCGTCGTGCGACCCCGAGATACTCTTCGGGTGCGTTGCTCACGATCAGGAACACGACATGGACCGGCGCGCCGTCGGTCGCTTCCCAGTCGATGCCGGGCGAACTGAGGCCGACCGCGATCATCGTCTCGGCGATCCGCGGATGGGCGCGCGCGTGGGGCATCGCGACCGCGCCGCCGATCCCGGTCGTTCCCTCGCCCTCGCGGTGCAACACGAGGTCGATGATCTCTTGGGCCAGGTCCCCGTCGAGCGTGCCGCTCGCGACGAACCGTGCGATGAGCTCGCGCACCACGTCGTCGCGGGACGTCGAGTCGAGTTCGGCGATGCAGTGCTCGACGCGGCAGTGCTGAATCACGTTGCGGGTCACGTTCACGAACCGGGCCTCCTCGGCGACCACTCGCCACCCGGAGCCTACCGCCGATCTCCGACGTCGAAAGTCACGACGCGGCGCGGCGCCCGCTCCACCGGGTGGTTCGGCGGTCGCTGCCCGGCCGCGAGGCCCTCACTCCGGCGGCGACTCGCCACGCCGCATCCGGTCGACGACCTCTTCGTAGGTCCACTCGCGCGCCTCGCCGGCGTCCGCGCGTCGCTCGGAGGCGGCCTCCGCAGCGCCCGCCGCGCCGCGGCGCTTCTCGCGCGGGTGGTGATCCTTGAGACGGCTCTTGTAGCGGCGCAACTGCTGCGCGAGTTTCTGTTCGGCCAAATCGCAGGCGGCGTACATGTCCGGGGCGCTCGCCTTGCCGACGAGCGTGACGCCGCGCGCCACGTCGAGCGCGATCTCGACCACCTGGTCCTGGTGGTCGACGTCCATCGTCACGCGTGCGGTCGTGACCCGATCGAAGAACTTCATGAGTTTCTCGACCTTGGCGCGGGCGTAGTCCTGCATGCTCGGGGTCACGCCGACGTGGCGCCCCGTGATCTGGATCTTCATCGGGTACTCCTCGGAAACGGGAGGGAACAGTCGTCGTCCGTGGCGGACGCGGCGCCGCCCCCTCCGGGAGTCGGAGGGGGATCCGACCACGCCTCGATGAGCGGGCCGGGGAGGGGGGGCGGTGGATCGCCGCGCATGGCGACGGCCATCAGCGTGAGTCCGTCGGCGGGCGCCGCGGGTCCGGCCGCGCGGCGATCCCGGGCGGCGAGCACGGTGCGCACGGACTCGGCCGGGTCCTCCTGCGCCGCCGATCGCCACGCGGTGCCGACGATGGTTCGGACCATCTTGTAGAGGAAGCCGTCGCCGACGACGTCGAGGCCAAGCCACGGCGCGCCGAAGGGGGCTCCCTCCCCGTCGTCCGCGCGTCCGTCGGTCCACCCGATCGCGTGGATCGTGCGAACCGTGGTCCGCGCCGACGAACCGAGATTGGCGAACGACGCGAAATCGTGCCGACCTCGAAAGGGCTCGACGGCGCGCCGCAGGGCGTCGCGATCGGGCACACGCGCGCGGACCCAGGCCCGCGTCCCCCCGAGCGGCTGACGGTGACGACCGACGAGCACGCGATAACGATACCACTTCCACTGCGCGTCGCGCTGCGCGTGGAACGACGGTTCGGCGTCGCGCACGGCGAGGACGCCGATGTCGGCCGGCAGGAGCGCCTCGAGCGCCCCCTCGATCTCGGCCGCGGGGCGCCCGCTCGCCGTTCTCACCGACGACACGTGGTGCCAGGCGTGGGTGCCGCGGTCGGTGCGCCCGCTGCCGATCGCTCGGACCGGCTCGCCGAGGAGGCGGCCCAGCACCGACTCGAGTTCGCCCTGCACGGTGCGCAGTCCCGGCTGGCTCTGCCATCCTGCGAAGCGCTCGCCCCGCCAGCTCAGATCGATCCGCAGCGTCCGTCGGCCGCCCGCCCCGCCCCCGTCACGATCCATCTCACGACCAGACCCGCCGCTGGCGCGACGACGGGATGCCGAGAGCCTTGCGGTACTTCGTCACCGTGCGGCGGGCGATCTCGAGGCCGTGGATCTCCTTCAGGCGATCCGCGACGCCGTCGTCGGAGAGAGGGTCGGCCTTGTCTTCGTCCGAGATGATCTGCCGCACCCGCTCCTTCACGCTCAAGCGCGACTCGACGCCGCCGTCGTCGTTCTCGGTACCCCCCGTGAAGAAGAATTTGAGCGGCACGATGCCGCGTGGCGTCTGGGCGTACTTGTCGCTGATCGCGCGGCTGACGGTGCTGACGTGGATCCCGAGCGTGTCGGCCACCTCCTGCATCTTCAGTGGGCGCAGGTGACTCAACCCGAACTCGAGGTAGTCCTGCTGGCGGAGCACGATCTCGCGAGCGACGCGCTCGAGGGTGCTCTGGCGCTGCGCGATCGCCTCGATCAACCAGCGCGCCGACTCGATCTTGCGCTTCAGGTGCTCGCGCAGGCTCGGGTCGCTGCGCGACTCCTTCAACATCCTGCGCACCTCGCGGCTCACGCCGATGCGCGGCAGGAAGTCGTTGACGAGCCGCACGGCGTACTCGCCATCCTCCCACTCGATCACGACGTCAGGACGGATCGTGGGCACCGGATGCTCGTCGTAGGCGGCGCCGGGGCTGGCCGTCAGGTGGGAGATCCCCTGCACGAGGTCGTTGATGCGGGTGACGTCCACGTTCATCGCGCGCGCGATCTTCGGACGCTGGTTGCGCGCGAGTTCGTCGAAGTGATCGCGCAGCAGCGTGCGCTGCTGCGGGTAGTCGGGATGCGCGGGATCCAGTTGGAGCAAGAGGCACTCGGCCAGGCTGCGCGCACCGACGCCCGCCGGATCGAGGCGTTGCACGACGACCAGAGCGCGCTCGAGCACGTCCAGGCCGACGGGCTCGTCCATGCCGGCGGCGACCTCCTCCAACGCGCCGGTCAGCCAACCGGCGTGGTTGAGGTTCCAGACGATCGCCTCGGCGGCAGCGCGCACGTCGGACGGAAGCTCGATCTCATCGAGTTGTCGTCGCAGGTGATCGGCGAGTCCGGCGCCGAGGTCCGCGGCGTTCTGCATCGCCTCGAGCTTGCGATCGCTCGCCTCCTCCGCGGCGGCCCGATTCCACGTGCCGTGACCGTCGCCGCGTCCGCCGACCAGGTCATCGAGACGGTCGAGCACGTTCTCCGCGTCGTGGACGAGTCCGTCGTCGTGAACGTTGTCGTCCTCGGGCGGCGACTCTCGGCGGTCGGTGAGTTCGGCGACACCGTCGGGCGCGGGATCGATCACCTCGAGCGCCTCGTTCTCCTGCAACTCGTTCTCGATCAACTCACGCAGGTCCATCGCGGGCAACTGAAGGATCTCGATGCTCTGGATGATCTGCGGCGCGAGCCGCATCTCCTGCTTGAGCTTCAGATTGAGTCCGAGGTCGAGTCGCATCGCCGGACGGGTTCCACGGGACCCGCGCATTCTACCCCTCGCGCCGTCGTTCGGGCAACCGGGCCGTTCGGGTTTCGACGCCGAGAACGAGCGTCGTCGCACACGTGCGACATCGCACGGCGCGCGACCTTCACGCTCCCGCGTCGTCGAGAGGGCGACGACCACGCAACGCGTCGGCGATCGCAGCGGCGTTCTGGTACTCGATCTGGCCGCCCGTCGGCAGTCCACGAGCGGGTCGCGTGATCCGCACGTCGAACCCGTCGAGAGCGCTCGCGACGGCTCGCGCGGCCCCGTCCCCTTCCAGGTCGGGGTTCGTGGCCAACACGACCTCGCGCACCACGCCGTCTGCTACGCGGACGCGCAGCGCCTCCAACCCGAGATCCGCGACGTCGCGCCCCTCGAGCGGTGCCAGCCGTCCGGACAGCACGAAGTAACGGCCATCGTAGCGCCCCGCGGCCTCGACCGCGTCGCGGTCACGCAGCGACTCGACGACGAGCAGGAGGTCGTCGCGGCGCGCGGGATCCGCGCAGAGCGCGCACGGATCGCGCTCGGAGGGCGCCGCGCAGCGGGTGCACGGGCGCAGCCTCGCGCGCGCCGCGCGCAGCGCGTCGGCGAGCGCGAGCGCCTCCGACTCGGTCACGCGCACCAGGTGCTCGGCGAGCCGCCGCGCGGAGCGCGCGCCGATCCCGGGCAGGCGTTCGAGCGCGTCGATCAGATTCGCCAGGACCTCGCCGCTGCCGCTCATGCCGGCTCGCCGTCGCACGGCGCCCGCTCGACGTGGACGACGTGGCCGCCCGTGAACTCCGCGACGCGTCGCACGACGGGCAACTCGCGGGCGCTCGCGTCCACGACGTGCGTGACCGGCGCCTCGACGGACGCGCGGACGACGGGACGAACGCGCCGCCCGAGCACCTTCGGCGCGACCTGCCCGAACGCCACCTGCGCGCTCCCGCGGATCAACGCGGTGCGCGCCTCGCTCGAACTCGCGGTGCCGCCTTCGAACTCGAGTTCAAGGACGTCGCCGCGCAACGCGACCGGGCGGGCCCCGTCGAGGGCCGCGGCGAGCTTGGCGTCGCGCGCGGCGAGCGCGTCGAGGAATCGCGGCCAACGCTCGGCGATACCGTCGAGGTCGAGCACCGCCGCGGTGACGTCGTCGAGCGCAGATCGCGGTGCGGCCTCGACGGGTGGTTCGACCGTCCGCGGGGGTCGCGGCGAGACGGCCCGGCCTCCTGGCTCCGGGCTTGCGCCGGAGGCATCCTCGCCGCGAGCCGCGGACTCGCGCTCGCGCGTTCCGTCGCGGCGCGAGTTCAACGCCGCGACGAGGGCGTCGAGATCACGGGCGTCCGGAAGGCGCGAGAGTTCGATCGCCGTCAACTCCGCCACGAGCGCGCCGTCGGCGCCGCCGCGCAGGTGAACGCGTTTGGCGAGGACGAGATCGATCGACTGCGCGAGGCGGGCGACCGGGGCGCCGGTCCTCGCAGCGTGCGTCAGCGCCGCGCGGAGGTGGTCGAGCATCTGCTCGAGCAGGACGCCCGGCTGCGCTCCGGCGCCGAGGCAACGCTCGACCGCTCCGAGCGCTCCGGCCGCGTCGCGGGCCTCCACCGAATGGAAGAGCGCGGCGACGTCGGCCGCCGGCGCGCGCCCGCAGAGCCAGTCCAGGTCCGCCAGGTGCAACTCGCGCCCGGGCGAGGCGGCGATGAGCTGATCGAGCATCGACTCCGCGTCGCGCAGGCCGCCACGTGCCGCGGCGGCGATGGCCTCGGCGAGACCCGCCTCGAGCACGAGTCCCTCTTCGCTCGCGAGCCAGGCGAGTCTCGCCACGAGCGCGTCCGCGCGGATGGGCCGAAGTTCGACCTTCGTGCAGCGGCTGACGATCGTCTCGGGGAGGCGGTGCAACTCGGTCGTGCAGAAGAAGAACTTCACACGCGGCGGCGGTTCCTCGAGCGTCTTCAGGAACGCGTTGAACGCCGCCGTGGACAGCATGTGGACCTCGTCCACGATCCAGATCCGATACCGGGAGCGCACCGTCGCGTAGCCGACCTGCTCGCGCAGCGTGCGGATGTCGTCGACCTGGTTGTTCGAGGCGCCGTCCATCTCGACGACGTCGAGATCGGACCCGGCCGCGATGTCGCGGCAGGACGCGCTCACCCCGCAGGGCTCGAAGTCCGCGCCGACCCGGGCTCCCCCCGCGTCGGTGCCGAGGAGGGGCGTTTCGCCCTCCTCGAACCCCTCCCCGGGCGCCGGAACCCGAGCGGCGCAGTTCAGCGCGCGCGCGAGGATTCGCGCCGTCGTCGTCTTGCCGACGCCACGCGGCCCCACGAAGAGATACGCCTGACCGACGCGGCCCGTCGCGAGCGCGTTGCCGAGCATCTGGACGACGTGTTCCTGACCGAAGAGCTGGTCGAACCGTTGGGGTCGGTAGCGGCGGCTGAGAATGCGGTGGTTCACGCGGCGAATCCTACCGGCCGGGCCCCCCGCGCGGTCCCCTCCGGCGGTCCGGCGCGCGCGACGCTCAGAGATCGAACAGGCGCAGGAGATCCTGCTGCAGGCGCTCGGCCTCGTCGGCGGCGATCGGCGGCGCCGGCACGCGGATGGTCTCCTCGACGCGCGGACGGCGCACGACGAGGCATCCGTCCTCCTCGCGGACGATCGACAGCCGTCGCTTGCGGACGAGGAGGAGCGCGAGCGTCAGCGCCACCGGCGCCTTGGACGGGTCACCTTCCTCGAGGACGCGGTCGAGCAGTTGGCCGGCGAGGTCCAGGTCGAGCCGGCGTGCGTCGTCGGGCTTGACAGGTGGGGTTCGCGTACGCCAGACCCCGAACGCACCCGCGAGGCGCTCCGGCGTCGCCTCCGACTCGAGGAAGTCCCGCCGATCCAGGCCCGCGCCGCGCACGCCGGTCTCGTCGCCCTCCGACGGATCCCCGTCGGATGACGCGAACAGCGCCGTCACGACCTCGGTGTCGGGCGGCAGCGGCTCGCCGGTGACTGACGACACGCGCCCGAGTCGCGCCACTTTCCAGACCGGTCGCCCCGCGGGTTGCGTCATGCGTCCGGATTCTACGTTCCGGACACGCTATCGCGCGCCCCGCACGAGCGCCTCCTCGGCCTTGCGACGAACGAAGGCATCCGGATCCCGCGTCGCCTGGCCGAGCGCATCGCGCGCACGGGGATGCGGCAACGCGTCGCCGAGACCCTCGACGATCGCGGCCCGGTCCTGCCACTCGGCGCCCCCGACGAGCACGGCGATCAACGCATCGACGGCGCGATCGCCACCGATCCGTCCGAGTGCGCGCGCGGCCTGCCGTCTCGTCGCCGGGCGCCCGGTTCGCAGCACGTCGGCGCGTGCCAGGAGGTCGATCGACGGCTCGCCGATCGCCGCGAGCACGGTGGCCGCGTCGCGCCGTGTCGTGTCGTCCATCACGAAGCGATCGATCGTGGTGAATGAGACGCCGCGCGGATCGTCGGGATCCTCGACCTTGACGCGAAGCGGTTCGCGCAGCGGCAGCGAGTCCACGAGCAGCGGACGCCCGAACCACGGCACGGCGGGTGCGCCGACGTGGCGCGCTTCCTCGGCGACGCGCGTGACCTCGTCGATGCGCCCCTGAGACGACATACTCCAGAAGTAACGGAACAGGTTCTCGGCGAGCACCTGGCCGGCGGCTTCTCCGCGCGCGAGCCACGCACGCCGCCGCCCCGGCCAGCCGGGCGTGTCGTCGAGGAAGTGACGCCAGGCGTCCTCGAAGGCCTGCCGATCGAACGACGACAGCGTCGCCGAACGCGGCGCCTCGAAGTCGGCCGGAAGCGCGGAGCGACCGCGCGACGGCGAGGCGTCGCGTGAGCCGCCCGCCGACGACGGACTCGCCGCGCCGCTCGTCCCCTCGTCCCCCGGCGTCGTCGCGCATCCGATCGCGACCACCGCGATCGCGCCGAGCGTGAGCGCGAGGCGCGCGCGAGCGGCGAACGGACGCGGGAGGGGGCGAGCCATCGACGAACTCCGGTCGAGTCATCGAACCCGCCATGCGTCACCGCCGCGTCAGCAGACCGGGTGCGCGGGGAAGATCCGGAACGCCCGGGGCGAAGGCCTCCCCGACGCCTCGACATCAGACATCCGACGCGAGCAACTCGAATCCATCGACCTCGTCGGCAGCCCCGAGTTCCGCGAGCAGCGCCTCGCTCGGCTGGACCGACCAGGCCGGACCGGCCCGGACGCGGGCGCGCGTCGACGCGTCGGCTTGGAACTCCAGCACGAGCGGCAGCGGCCCGACATGGGGTGCGAGCCGCGCGCGCAACCGTTCGAGGTCGGACGTCTCGGTGCGGCGAAGCCGAAGCAGGACGCCTCGGGCGAGCGTCCGCGGCGCGTCCTCGATCGGGATCGCCGAATCGATGTGGAACCCAACGCCCTCCTCGGTCTTCTCGATGCGGCCCTCGACGACGACGATGCGATCCTCGGCGAGTCGCTCGCCGACCTCCGCGTACGTTCGCGGGAAGCAGGTGCACGAGACCCGTCCGGCGAAGTCCTCCAGGTCGAAGAACGCCATCCGGCGCCCCTCCCACTTGCCGCGCTTGACGATCGTGATCCGCAACCCGCGGATCATCCCGCCGAGGCGCGCGTTCGCGCGGTCGTCGAACTCCTTCAGGTCCGCCGTGCTCGCGTTCGCGAGCACGCGCAGCCGTCGCTCGTGCGCGGCGAGCGGGTGGTTCGTCGCGTAGTACCCGATCGCATCGCGCTCCCACGCCAGGAGGTCCCGCTCGGGCCAGGGCGCGACCTGCGGCCAGTCCGCCTCGCGCGGGCCGTCCGCCTCGGACGCGTCGCCGAACAGCGAACCCTGCCTCGCGGCGCGATCCGCCGCGGCCTCGGCGCCCCGCGCGAGGGCGCGCTCGATCGCGGCGTGGACTTGCGCGCGGTGCAGCCCCGGGCGGTCGAACGCACCCGCGCGCACGAGCGCTTCGAGCGTCGCGCGATTGACGCGCGACGGATCGATCCGCTCGCCCAGGTCGTACAGATCGACGTATCCGTCCGCTGGACGCCGCGCGACGATCTCGTCGGCGGCGGCGCGGCCGACGCCCTTGATCGCCGCAAGCCCGTAGCGGATGTCGTCGCCCTCGACCAGGAATTCCCAGGACGAACGCGAGGCGTCCGGCGGCAACACGGCGATCCCCATGCGCCTCGATTCCTCGATGTACTCGGCGAGCTTGTCCATGTCCGCCATCTCGCAGGTGAGCAACGCCGCCATGAACTCCCGCGGGTGGTGGCGCTTCAACCACGCGGTCTGGTAGGCGACGAGCGCGTACGCGACCGTGTGGCTCTTGTTGAATCCGTAAGCGGCGAACTCGGCGAGTTGGTCCCAGAGCGTCTTGGCCTGGTCGCGCGCCAGCCCGCGCGCGACGCATCCGTCGACGAAGCGCCCCTCGTACGGGACGAGCAACTCGGGCTTCTTCTTGCCCATCGCCTTGCGCAGCTTGTCGGCTTCGGCGAGGCTGAACCCGCCGAGCACGTTCGCGATGCGCATCACCTGTTCCTGGTACACCACGACGCCGCGCGTCTCGCGCAGAATCGGCTCCAGGTCGGGATGGGCGTACGTCACGTCCTGACGACCCGCCTTGCGCTCGATGTACATGTCCATCATGCCGGAGTTCATCGGACCCGGCCGGTAGAGCGCGGTGATCGTGGCGAGGTCGTCGAAACAGTCGGGCCGGATGCGGCGCAGCAGGTCGCGCATCCCCGACCCCTCGACCTGGAAGACGCCGAGCGCTTCGCCTTCGCTCAACATGGCGAAGGTCTCCGGGTCGTTGAGCGGAAGACGATCGATGTCGGGCTGGACGGCACCGCCGCGACCGATCAGTTCGACGGCCTTGGCGATGATCGTCAGCGTCCGCAGCCCCAGGAAGTCCATCTTCAGCAGGCCGACGATCTTGTCCTCGAGGAGATCCATCGAGTACTGGGTCGCGAGGTCTTCGCCGACGCGAAGCAGCGGGACGTGACGCGTCAACGGCCCGTCCGAGACGACGATGCCCGCCGCGTGCTTGCCCGGGTTGCGAATGCGGCCTTCGAGGCGGCGTGCGACCTGGACGAGTTCGCGGTAGGCCTCGTTGGCGGCGACCTCACGACGCAGGTCGGGATCGCTCTCGAGCGCGCCTTCGAGCGTCGCGCCTGGACCGTTCGGGATCCGCTTGGCGAGGCGGTCGACGTCCGAAAGCGGCACCTCGAGCACACGCCCGACGTCGCGAATCACCGCCCGAGCCGCCATTCGGCCGAACGTGATGATGTGACTGACGCACTCCGACCCCCCGTACTTGTCCTGCACGTAGCGGATCACCTGCTCGCGTCCGTCCTTGCAGAAGTCGATGTCGATATCCGGCATCGAGATGCGGTCGGGGTTGAGGAATCGCTCGAACAGCAGGTCGTAGGCGAGCGGGTCGATCGTCGTGATGCCGAGCGAGTAACTGACGAGGCTGCCCGCTGCGCTGCCGCGTCCCGGACCGACCGGGATCCCGTGGCGCTTGGCATAGTCGACGAAGTCCCAGGTGATCAGGAAGTAGGGCACGAAGCCCATCCGCTCGATCACGCTCTGCTCGTACGCGAGGCGCTCCGCGACGGCCGTCGGCAGGGGATCGCCGTAGCGCTCGCGGGCACCGCGATCGCAGAGGTGGCGGAACCACGAGACGTCGTCGTGTCCTTCGGGCGGCTCGTAACGGGGAAGGTGGTACGCCTCCGGCAGTTCGAGATCGCATCGCGACGCGATCTCCATCGTCGCGTCGATCGCGAACTCCATGTCGCGGAACCGCTCGACCATGGTCGGGGTGTCGTCGAACGACAGCACGCCCGCCGTCTCGCCGCGCTCCTGGCGTCGGCGACGCCGCTCGGAGAGGGTTCGTCCCTGCCCGATGCAGACGTGCACCTCGTGTGCGGCGGCGTCCTCGGGCGAGAGGTACCGGGCGCCCTGCGTCGCAACCACCGGCACGCCTTCGGCGAGCGCGATCTCCAGCAGCATCTCGCCGATCGCGCGCTCGCCGGTTGCGCCGGTCCGCTGGATCTCGACGTAATAGCGGTCGCCGAAGATCTCGCGGATTCGCCCCATCGCACGCGTGGCGCCGGTTCGATCGCCGGCCTGCGCGTAGTGGCCAGGCTCGCCGGCGAACAGGCACGCCGAGGTCGCGAGGAGTCCGTCCGCGTGGCGGGCCAGAAGGTCCGTGTCGATCCGCGGAACGTAGTAGAAGCCCTCGGTGTACGAGGCGCTGGAGAGGGCAAGCAGGT
>CAZPGF010000019.1:0-36183 GCA_964586025.1 uncultured Planctomycetales bacterium | reverse complement strand
CACAGGCTGCCAATTCGACGCAGATCACCCATCGGGATGGGAAATCCAGGCTGAGGCGGGAGTGGCTGCCGCTGGCTCGTGGCGGCGCATGAAGGCTCGGGCGCTGCTCGTCCCTCTTCTCGTCCTGCTCGGCTGGTGGCTGGGTGTGGCCTGGGAGTTGGCGAGAGTGCCCCACGCGGCGGTCGCTATCGATGCGCTATTCAACGTGGCGCCTGAGCATGTGGTACGCTACGAGTTCGGATCGTCAGACTATGGTGGACTCGCCGAGTGGTGGTCGCAGCACGACTTTGGTTCAGCCGAGGCGAGCGTGGGAGCATGGAGCATTGCGATCGGCCCCCCGGGCGGGCAAGGGCGCGTCGTCGGCCGGTCACCTGGGCCCGACACCCTGACCGACGGGTGGCGAGATCCGCTGGTCATTACGCTTCGCCCGCGTACGCTCTTGGCGTCACTACGTGCACGTCTCGAGGATTGACGCCATCTCCGTGTCACAGCACTCCTACGAACGCTGTCGAGTTCTCGCCAGCCCTGCTCTCCCCCGGCGTCAGCGTAGTTGTCGCCCGCCTCTGGGGGAGCCGTGGGGCCCCTGCCAAGGCGAAGCCTTGGTAGGGCACGGCCTCCCCCTTTCCTGCCCGTAGGGCAGGCCCCCCATGGGGGGCGACGTCTTGAGAACGATTATCAGGGGGCGATGGAGACGTGCATGTCGACCTACACCGCAGGTTTCAAGGCCCGCATGGTCCAGCGCATGGCGGGACCGGAGTCCATCAGCGCGACGGCCCTTGCCAAGGAGGTCGGGGCATCGCAGGTCACGTTGTCGCGGTGACCTGCTCGAGCGTGAGCGAGCCGACGCCGTCCGGCAGTTCCCTGAGGCGCTTGCGCTGTTCGGCCAAGAACAGGATGCTCGCAGCGCTGAGCACGAGGAGGACCGGTCGTAGCTCCTGCTCTGTGTCACAGCATTCCGGTGCGCCAGGCGAAGCCTGGACGAGGAGGATGATCATGACCTGACCTGAAACCTCGTAGTGAAGCCCAGCGGGTATCCAATCCGGTCCGGACAAGCCTGGCTGAGGCAGCCGGTAGCGAGTCTTGCGTCCTGTATGGGCAACCCGTGGGGCGAAGCGTGGACAGCGAGGGTGCGGGCCGCGTGATCGAGCTCCGGAAGCAGTGAATCGTCGTGGGGCCGACGTCGTCGGAATGGCGGAAGGCACCATCGGAGGGGTGGCAGTCACCCGAGCACCTCCGGCCCAGCGGAGTCGGACGGCGGGGCACGCAACCGAGAGGGTTTCCCAGCAACCTGGGAGGCCCTGTCGTCGCCGTGGAAGTAGGGCTGCCATGTGTGGGAGGGGCCGCGTCATGTCCTCCCGGTCGTCGGCGTCCGCATCGAGGCGCAGGCGGAGCGAAGTTCGCGATGCACCACGGTCACCATCGCTACCGGCGTCGGCGTGCCCCGATCGACGGCCGCGGGCTGGCTGCGCCGCGCCACGATCTCGGGGCTGGCCCACCCTCCGGGTGCGAAGGCGCGCCGGCCGTCGATCAGTTGTTCGCGCCGCTGGCGATCGGGCGGCGGAAGCCGAGCTTGACGCTGGGACTGATGATCGCGTGGTGGGGAGGCGCGGAGTTCTCCTTCCACGGCTTCATCGACCAGGCTACGTCGAACACGCGGTAGCGCGTCACGGCCTCGATGTTGTAGAGCATCGTCACGAAGTTCGCGACGTTCGTCTCGTCGAAGTGGAACGTCCGCTCGACCTGCTCGTAGCCCTTGTTGCGGTTGGCCGCCGTGTGTTCGCGATCGGCGTTCTTGAGCGTGAGGCCGGCCTCGCTCGCGAGCGCGGTGACGCGCGACGCGCTGATCGTGTTGCCGCTCGAGTCGCCGTCGGTGCCGACCGCGGCGTGGTATCCGGCCACCAGGCGCTGCGTCGCGATGCCCAGTTCGGCCAGCTGCCGGGGACGGTTCTGGCTGTCGGCCGCGTTCTTGTCGGCCGTCAGCATGCGCTCGGCGGCCAACGACTCCGTGCGGTACGCGTCGAGCTGCTTGCGGATCTGGACGTACACGATGCCAATGACCACGATCAGCAGGCCGAAGACGATGCAGTAGTACTTCAGCGGATCGCCGGAAGCGGGCTGTTCCACGTCGGCCATCGTCAGTCGTCCTCTCGGAAGTTGATCGTGAACTCCTGGCGGAAGTAATCGCCTTCGCGCGCGAGGCTCCCGGCCTCGACGGTCGCTCCACGTCCCGTGGCGCGTTCCTTCACGTAGGGGGACGCCGCGAGCAACTCGCGGACCTTCTCCACGGTTTCGTTGCTGTCGGCGAACACCGTGAGCGACAGATTCGTCGCGCGGATCTGCATCTTGTTGATCCGCAGGTACGGGAACTGGCTCTCGGCGGGTCCGAGCGCCTGATAGACCGCGGTCATCGCCTCCAGCGCGCTCGGCAACTGGGGGATCCGCTCGGACAGACCCATCTGATCCCGCAGGAAGTCCAGTCGGCGGATCAGGTGGCTCGCGATCCGCTTGACGGCGCTCGGCTCGCCCTCCCACTGCGCCAGTTGCCGCTGCACCCGTTGGTCGGACTCCTGGTCGCTGAGGGAATCGACCTGGCGCAGGTAGAGGCCCTCCGCGCCGCGGAAGATGTGCTTGGCGACGGCCAGACGATCGTTGAACTTGATCTTCTCCGCGACGAGTTCCTGCTTGGCGGACCACGTCAGGAACGCGATCGCCAAGAAGCCGAGGGTGAGGAACGTCGCGAGCGCCGTCCGGATCACGTCGAACGCGTTGCGCGGCGCGAACTCGTCTTGCAGCAATTCGATGCGGAGGGGATTGCGGCCGAGCATCCGCAGCGCGCACCCGATGGCCGGGGTCAAGGCCGCCCCCGCGTAGACCGGATCGGGCCCGCGATCCTTCGCCGGGATGTGTTCGAGGATGTCGAGACGCTCGACCGGCAGCCCGAACCGGGTCGCGAGGGATTCGGCGACGCCCTCGACGAGCGCACCGCCGCCGGTCAGCAGGAGGCGATCCGGCGGGGTCTCGGTCCGCACCGCCGCGAGCGAGCGAATCACCTCGCGGTGGAGCTTCTGGACGAAGGCCTCGCGCTCGTCGGCGACGAGATCCGTCGCGTGCTGGACGAGGCTCTTCGCGGTCTCGGGCGTGCCCGGGGGCGCCGGCAGGTCGCCCGCACGCACGAACAGGTCGTCGCGTCGCGGCGCATGACGGATGCCCTCCGTCTCGCGTGCGATCGTGCGTTCGAGCGTGCCCGTTCCCAGGGGGAACGCGCGGAACACCCGCGGACGCCCCTCGACGACCAGAACGAGATTCGTCGAGGTCGCGCCGACGTGCAGCACGACGCAGGTCGGGTGGGCCGTGAAGATCCCGGCGGCGTCGAGCGCGGTGTAGACGGCGGTGGAGTCGAGGTCTACGGCGGACGGATCGACCCCGCCGCGGCGCAGGACCGCGATCAACTCGGCGAGGCGGTCCTTCGGCGAGGCGAACACGGTCAGGCGGCTGCCGTCCTTCGTCGCGCCGGTCTTCACCCAGTTGATGACGACATCGTCGATCGACTGGCTGTGGAGATGGTTCTCCGCCTCGAAGCGGACGACCTTGCGGATCTGATCGTCCTCGAAGAACGGCACGTTGATCTCGCGGATCATCGACGTGCGTGCGCGCAGCGCGGCGCACACGTCCTCCTTCGGGAGGGCGAACTCCCTGAAGATGCCGGCGATCGCCTCGGCGACCCGCTCGTCGCGGGACGGCTTCGGCGGGGCCTCCTCGGTCTCGTCGCCCTCGCGGATCTCCGCGACGATCGCGTCGTCGGCCTCGGCGTCCTCCGGGATGGGTCGGATCGCGACGCGCTGGACCTTGAAGGAACGGGCGTTCCCGGTGAGTTCGACCACCTTGATGGAGTGATCGCCGACATCGACCCCGATCGCCCTGGGCATTGTTTCGCTTACCTGCCTGTTCTCTCGGGGTTCGTTCGGGGGGTCGGCGTTCGCCGGGGCCGGAGTATAGGGTCCGTGGGAGGTTTCGAGGGATCGGGCGGGGGTCCCCTAGTCCGCGGAGGAGCCGTGCGCTCGCTCCGTGCCTCCGTTCCCGCCGCCCTCGCGCGACCGGGCAAGGATCTCACGGATCCGCTCGCCGGTGGCCTCGGAGATCTGGTCCAACTCGGAACGGTGACGATGCAGGATCTCGTTGCGGCGGGCCCGCAGCGCGACCTTCATCTGTTCGAGTTCGAATCGCACCTGGGCCGCCGCGTCCGGCCCGAGCCCGAACTGCCGGATGTATTCGGCGACCTGCGCTTCGACCGCGGGATCGCCGCGCCGCGTCGCCGCCGGGGTGCGGTCCCGGGCGAGCATCGTCCCGGCGAAGAGGCCGAGGCATCCGCCGGCGAAGACGAGCAGGAGCGCGAGGGTGCGGAACCGCGGCGCCCTCATCGGCCGGCCTCCTCGGGTGCTGCGGCGGGGATCGGGTCGGACTCGTGGACCGGTGCGGGGCGCCGGAGCATGCCGCGTTGGACCGCGTTTCGCACGCCGTCGAGAAGCGGCAGGTCTGGATCGGCTTCGGCCCCGGTGGGGGACGTGCCGGACGGCGGAAGGACCGCTTCGGCCCGGTCGTGGCGAAGGACCCACGTCCCGACGAGCCCGACGCCGATCAGGACGAGGGCCGCCGCCGCGTAGCCGAGGGCGACGCGCGGCGCCAGCACCTCGCCGATGGCGCCGCGCAACTCACGGCGGCGCGTCGGGCCGCCGCTCTCGATGCGCGCGAGCACGCGTTCAGCGAGATGGTCCACTCGACCGGACGCCTCCGCGCGGGTCTCGTCGATCCAGAGGTCGAGGGCGGCGCGATCGCGCCGCAGTCGTCGAGCCCGTTCGGGATCGGCCGCGAGGACGCGATCCAGTCGGCGTGCGTCGTCCGCAGGGAGCGTGCCGTCGAGACGACGCGCCTCGTCGGCCGTCAGCCGTCCCAGGCCCTGCGGCAGGGAGGCGGAGTCGGATCGGCGGCTCATGTCGGCAGTCTCCCGGATCGGCCTTTGGCGGACGGGTCGCCCCGGTCGAGCAGTTCGCGCAGGCGTTGGCGCGCGCGGAAGAGCCGGCTTTCGACCGTGCCGAGGCTCAACGCGAGGGTCTCGGCGATCTCGCCGTACGACATGCCCTCGATCTCGCGCAGCACGAGAATCTCGCGGAACTTCCTGGGAAGGCGCGCGATCGCGTCGCGCACGAGCTCACGGAGTTCGCGCCGCTCGACGCCCTCGAGGCGCGCCGTGCGCGTTTCGGCGAGTCCGGCGCGGCTCGGCAGTTCGTCGAACGACGTCGCCGGGCGTCGCGCGCGCGACTTCATGTGGTCCTTGGCGCCGTTCACCGCGACGCGGTAGAGCCAGGTGTAGAGGCTGGATCCGCCCTCGAACGCGCCGATCCGGAACCAGGCCTTGGCGAACGTTTCCTGCACGATGTCCTCGACCGCGCCGCGATCCCGCAGCAACCCCGACACGACCGCCGTGAGCCGCTCGCCGAAGGCGGCGACCACCTCGCGCAGCGCCTCGGCGTCGCGGGCCTTCAATCGCGCGACCCACGCGTCCTGCGTGGCACGATCGGGCCGTGTCGGATCGATGCCGGGGGATTCGCTTCCCACACTCGGTGGACGGGTCGGGGCGGCGGTGCGGCTCACGGCAGCTCGACCCTCCGGTGCGGCAGCGGGCTTGGACGCCTCGATCGCCGGCGGCTTCCCGTCCGGCGGGAGCCCGGAGCGAGCCGTCCGCTTCCTCATCGCTCCGGGAAGGATCGCAGGAGGTGGGCGCCTACCTCCTCGAGGACCCGCACCGCTTGGTCGGGGCGCACCGGGGCGTAGTGGCCGCCCTTCAGCCAGACCAGCCGCGTGTTGCCCCACGCCTTCGCCAGGGCCGAGGCACGTTCGGCGGTGACCACGTCGTCGTCCTCCGCCGCGATCAGGAGGACGGCCTTCCCGAGGGCCGCGTCGGCGACGGCCAGCGGCTCGAGCGGGGCCAACAACCGCGCCGCTTCCTCGGGGGTGACGCCCCGAGCCAGCAGGTCTTCCTGCACCCGCCCGGTCACGGAGTTCGGTCGTACGAAGGCTTCGTGGACCCGACCTCCGGCGAGCACGAGCGTCGCGGTCCGGAATCGATGGGGGTAGAGCCCCAACGCCGTCGCCGCCATGTGCGCGCCGAGGCTGATGCCCCCGATGGCCTGCCGCTCCGGCGGAAACCCGAACTGCCTCTCCAGGACCAGCGACACGGCGGCGATGTCGGCGAGCCCCTGTAGCGCTGCCTGGCGCGTCCTCGCGAGGTCGGCCGAGAGCGTCCACACGCCCGCCCGGACCCCCGGCGGCTCGCGCCCGTTCTGGTACGGGAGGGGCAGGATCGCGGTCGCCAGACCCTTTCGCGCGTTCGCGAACGCGAGCGCGCGATGGCCGACGAGCGTCCGCTCCTTCCAGGCCGGAAGCTGGATCAGCACGCCGCGCGCGTCGCCCACCTCCGGAAGGAAGAGCTCGAGGGGGACGCGGTCGTTGAACGCGAATCCCGACGGCCGAGCGCTGGCGAAGGTCAGGCGAAGGTGGCGGACGCCCTGCAACGCGAGCGAGGGCCCGACGGCCTCGGCCGCGATCTCCCCCGTGACGAGTGGCGGAACGTGGTACGCGCCGAGGCGCCACCGATCGAGATGGCCGATCCAGGCGATCGTCCGCTCGGGTCCGGTGGGGGTGCGGAGAAAGGCCTCCCGCGTCGCCGGGCGCAGCCCGACCGTGACCATCCCCTCGGAGGGCGCGCCGAACACCGTGGCAAGGCGCGCCACGTGGATCCACCGTCCTTCGGCTTCGAGGCGGGTCGCCAGCCCGCGCGCCAAGTCCATGGTCGCCGCGGACGGATCGGGAAAGGCGGGATCGCACGCTCCGAGGAAGCACGAAGGTTCGGGCTCGGGATCTCCGAGGAGGGCCCACCCGTCCTCGGCCGTGCGCACGCGCGAGAGGGTCGGCGTTCGTTCGACGATGCGCGCTTCGAGCCGCTCGCCGTCGGTCAGCAGCACCCTGATTCCGGTCAGCAGCGGCGCGGTGCGCAGGTGCTCGACGGCGGCGTCGAGCGAGAGGGCGGACGCGAGGAGATCGCGCACGAGGACCGTGAGCGGCAGACCGTCCGGCGCCGGCGCCTCGTCGGAGGCGAACACACTCGCCGTGATCGCCAAACCGGCGACGTTCACGCCGGCCACGCATCCGACGCCGAGCGGAGAACCGATCCCGAGGTACGGCGTCTCGCCGGGCGCCTCGACGACCCACGCGGCCGTCCGGAGGGCGTCCTCGATGCCGGCGCCCGTCCGCAGATGCGCGCGGTGGTCGATCTCCCCGGTCACCGAACGGCTTCCCAAGACCGCCGCGGCGATCTCTCCGTCGCCGTCGAGATGTCGCTCGAGGGTCGCGCGCCAGACGGCTTCCTCGGGGATGCCCGCCGCGCTCGCGATCGCCCGGACCTCGGCGCCGAGGTGCGGCCCGAGCCGGGCGACCACCCCCGCCAGGCGCTCGCGCGAGGCCGCGTCGCCGGGAGGGGGCGACCGCATCGCGAGGGCGCGGACGTCGTCGGCGAACGCCCTCGTTCTCGCGGCGGCCCGGTCCACGGCGCTCGCCTCCCGAAGGATCGGCAACGCGACCGGCGCCGAGTCCCGTGCGTTCGAGCGTCCGGGCAGGAGCGTCGCCGCGACGAGCACGCATGCCGCCGCGACGCGATTCGTCAATGACATCCGGAACCTCCGTGGCGCAGCGCATCGACGCTCTCGCGGCAGACGCCGAGCGGCAGCCAGGGGCAGGTCGTGCAGATCGCCGGGAGATCCTCGCCGCGAATCCTTTCCGCGACGCGCGCGAGCACCTCGTTCCATGCCACGACCGCTCCGACCTCGAGACCGAGACGGGAGAGCACCGCTTCGTCGTGGAGGCGCATGTGCGCCTCGTGGCCGGGCCCGCCCAAGGTGCATCCGCCCTTCAGGTTCGGGCACGTGGCACAGAGGCCGTCCGGCTCGGCGACGAGTCGGACTGTGCGCTTCGGCTCCTCCCGGAGCGACGACTGGACGTCGCGCATCGCGTCCACGAAGGCGGGGCTGTAGCCCTTCCCGCGGAAGCCCTGCAGGCACAGCACCATGTGGGCGCGCAGAGCGCGAGGAGGATCGGAGGGCATCGCGCCGAGGATAGGGGCGCGCGAACGGCCGCGTCCTCGCCGCTGTCCCCGGCCGGGGACAGACGGAGGGCCCGGCGTGTCGTCAGGAGCCGGTGACCGTCCCCAAGTCCCCGTCGGGCCTAGCCTTGCGGTACCCTGGCCGTACTCCCGGTCGTCTGGCACGGCAGTTGTGATTCCCCCGGCCTCGACCCGGCCGCCAGGCGGACTCGGGACGAGAGAGGAGTCCCACCATGAAGCTTCGCAACCTCATCCTCCCGGTCGTTCTCGTCGCCGGCCTCGCGTTCGCGGCGACCGACGCGGCGGCGGCTCCGGTGGGTTCGGCGCCGACCGGCGCCCTCTACCGCGGCCACGTCCACGTCGGTGGCGGAGTCGGCGTCGACATCCCGATCGGTGGATCCCGCGTCGCCTACCCCGCGCACTCGCACGGCGGCTACTGGACGACGATCACCGAGCAGGTCTGGGTGCCCGGTCACGTGATCGGCTACGACCGCTTCGGCCATCCGATCATGACCGCCGGCCACTACCAGTTGGTCCAGCGCCAGGTCTGGGTGCCCGCCCCGCGGCGCGTCTACTACCGTCCGCGGCCGTTCGGCTCGATCCACATCGGGCTGGGCGGACTCTGGCGCATCCGATAGGCGATACGAAGGTGGGCGCGTGGAACCCGCGCCCACCATTCCGCGTCTGATCGGGTGCGTGGCGGGGATGACCCCGACGCGCCGTGGCGCACGCCGCCAACGATCCACTGTCCTGGCGGGCGTTCGGGGATGACCCGGCGTTCGTCAGGGGGGTCGAGTTCGATCTCCTGCCCTCCCTCCTCCCAATCCCTCCCTCCCACCGAACTCCCCCGCCCGGGAAGGCCGCGAGGCCTTCCCGGGTCTGTTTTTGGACCGTGCGGGGGGGCTACACGCTCGTCGGGCGCAGCTTGTCGGGGTCGATGCCGAGGTCGCCGAACGCCTTCGTCACGACCTTGACGTCGAGCAGGCCCTCTTCGGCGAGCGTGTAGAGCGCCGCGGCGGCGATGAACCGTGCATCGATCTCGAAATGCTCGCGCAACGCCTCACGCGTGTCGCTCATCCCAAAGCCGTCCGTGCCGAGCGTGACGTAGCGGGCCGGCACCCATCGCGCGATCTGGTCGGGGACGAGCTTGATGTAGTCGCTGACCGCGACGATCGGTGACGAGTCACCCTCGAGGACGGACTGCACGTAGGCGACGCGCCGGGGCTCGCCGGGGTGGAGGCGGTTCCAGCGTTCGACGGTCAGCGCGTCATGACGGAGCTGTTGGTAGCTCGTCGCGCTGAACACGTCGGCCGACACGTCGAACGACTCGGCGAGGATCCGCTGCGCCTCGATCGCCAGATTGAGGATGCTGCCGCTTCCGAACAGGCGAACGTGCCGCTTGCGCTTCTTCTCGGCGCGGCGATAGGGATAGAGCCCCTTCAGCACGCCGTCGTCCACGCCCTCCGGGATCGGAGGCTGGTCGTAGTTCTCGTTCTGAAGCGTGATGTAGTAGAAGACGTCCTGCTCCTCGGCGATCATCCTTCGCAGGCCTTCGCGCACGATGATGGCGATCTCGTACGCCCACGCCGGATCGTAGGAGATCAGGTTCGGGATCACCGTCGCGAGCACGTGGCTGTGCCCGTCCTCGTGCTGGAGACCCTCGCCGTTGAGGGTGGTTCGCCCGGCCGTCGCGCCCATCAGGAACCCACGGCCGCGCATGTCGCCAAAGGCCCATGCAAGATCGCCGACGCGCTGGAATCCGAACATCGAGTAGAAGAGGTAGAAGGGCACCATCGGCTGCCCATGCGTCGCGTACGCCGTGCCGGCCGCGGTGAACGACGCCATCGAACCGGCTTCGGTGATGCCTTCCTCGAGCACCTGGCCGTCGCGCGATTCGCGATAGTGGAGCAACTGCGCCTTGTCGATGGGCTCGTACAGCTGGCCGAACGCCGCGTAGATGCCGACCGAACGGAACAGCGGCTCCATGCCGAACGTGCGCGCCTCGTCCGGAATGATCGGCACGACCCGGCGGCCGATCTGCGGATCCTTGATCAGCTTCGTCAGGAGGCGCACGAAGGCCATCGTCGTGCTGACGCCGCCGGGGTTCTTCGTCCCCAGGCGGAACTCGTCGTACAGCTCCGGACCGGGCACCGGCACCTTGACCTTGGGATCGCGCCAACGCTTCGGAATGAAGCCGCCCAGTTGGCGACGGCGCTCGAGCAGGTACTCGACCTCGGGGCTCTTCGGCCCGGGGTGATAGAACGGCGCGTCCACCAGGGACTCGTCCGAGATCGGCAGTCCCAGGCGGTCGCGGAACGCGCGAAGCTCGTCGTGGGTGAGCTTCTTCATCTGGTGCGTGACGTTGCGTGCCTCGAAGCCCTCGCCGAGCGCGAAGCCCTTGACCGTCTGCGCCAGCACGACGGTCGGCCGGCCGCGATGGTCGACGGCCGCGCGGAACGCGGCGTGGATCTTGCGGAGATCGTGACCCCCGCGTCGCATCCGCGCGATCGCGTCGTCGTCGAGATGGGCGACGAGTTCGAGCAGGCGTGGATCGGTGCCGAACAGATGCTTGCGGATGTATCCGCCGTCTTCGGCACTCAACCGCTGCATCTGGCCATCGACGATCTCGGTGAGACGACGGCGCAGGAGTCCGTGGATGTCCCGCGCGAAGAGGTCGTCCCATTCGCTGCCCCACATCACCTTGATGACGTTCCAGCCCGCGCCGCGGAACACGGTCTCGAGTTCCTGCGCGATCTTCCCGTTGCCTCGCACCGGCCCGTCGAGGCGCTGCAGGTTGCAGTTGACGACCCACGTGAGGTTGTCGAGCCCCTCGCGGCTCGCGACGGACAGCGCGCCCAGCGTCTCGGGCTCGTCGGTCTCGCCATCGCCGACGAAACACCAGACGCGGCTCGCGCTCGTGTCCACGATCTCGCGCGCGGCCAGATATCGGTTGAAGCGCGCCTGGTAGATCGAACTGATCGGCCCGAGACCCATGCTGACGGTCGGGAACTCCCAGTACTCGGGCATCAAACGCGGGTGGGGGTAGGACGAGAGGCCCTCCCCCCTCTTCGTCTCGCGGCGGAAGCGATCGAGATGGGCTTCGGTCAGGCGGCCCTCGAGGTAGGAGCGCGCGTAGATGCCGGGCGAGGCGTGCCCCTGCACGTAGATCTGGTCTCCCGACGTGCCGTCTTCCTTCCCGCGGAAGAAGTGGTGGAAGCCGACGTCGTAGAGGTCGGCCGCGGACGCGAAGGTCGAGAGGTGGCCGCCCAGCCCGTTGAAGCGCACGTTCGCGCGGCTGACCATCACCGCCGCGTTCCAGCGGATGATGTCCCCGATGCGCTCCTCCATCGCCTCGTCACCGGGGTACGGGGGCTCGGCCTCCGGTGGGATCGTGTTGACGTAGTCCGTGTTCAGCAGGTGGTCGGGGACGAAGCCGCCGTGCCGCGCGCGGTCGAGCAGGCGCGACAGCAGATAGCGCGCGCGATCCGGGCCGTGGACCGCGAGGACCGCCTCCAACGACTCGACCCACTCCTCGGTCTCGATCGGGTCCTGGTCGCTTTGGGTGGTGTTGTAGAGCGTCAAGGTGCTTGGCTCCCGGCCCGGTCGGCCGGGCGCCGCGCCACGGTATCACTCCGCCGCGCTGCGTCTCCGTGCGACGGTGACGTGTCCGGGGGCCCGACGAACGCAAGTGTTCAGGGGGTCTTGGACCTTACGAACGTGCGGCTTCGCAGATCGGGGGCGCTCAGGCCGCCGGGTCGGGCTCGAATGGGCGACCACACGTGTCGCCCTCCACGGCGACCCCCGCCTGCGCACCCGGACCGGCGGTGGACGCGGAGGGCTCGCACGCCCCGATCCGACCGCGCGGCTCCCGTCAGCGCGGGAGAGGCGCGCGGGCGGCGTCGCGGGCGGCGACGATGCGGTCGTGGAGGGCGCGGAACGAACTCTGCGCGTATTCGTTCGATTGGAGACGCGGCGTGCGTTGCGCGCGTGCGACGAAGTCGAGCGCCTCGGCGTAGCGGCCTTCCGCGAGAAGGTAGTGCTCCGCACACAGCGCGAGACCGCTCGCGTACCTCTCCTCGTTCGTGATCAGCCGCGCCGACAACAGGAAGCGATGGATCTCTGCCCACGACGCTTGGCCTTCGAACAGGGCCATCATCTTCGTCAACTCGCCGATGCGATCCGCGTAGCCGCGCAGGCCCAACTGCCCGCTCGGATCCACCGCACGCGCACGATCCAACACCCACGCGTACGGCCTGAGGCCGAGCAGGCCCGACTCGTCGAGGGCCGGCAGCGTCGCGCGCAACGTCGCCGCGTCGGCGTGACGACCCGCGCGGAACAGGGGTGCAAGGCGCTCGCGCCGGGCGCGCGCGTCCTGAAGCGTCGCGAGAAACGCATCGGGCCCGCCGCCCCCGTAGCCGACCGTCGCGTAGGGCATCCCCTCGCTCGTCGTCAGCCAAACGGTCGGATAGCCCTGCACGTCGAGATCCGTCTGCATGCGGTCGCGCGTCGTGACGTCGCGGACGCGCGCCTGCAACTCGGGGCTCTGCGGGAAGTCGAACAGCACGAACACGAACTGCTGCGTCGCGCGGCGCGCGAAGTCCGCGGCGTGGAACACCTCGCGCTCGAGGACGATGCAGTTGCCGCACCAGTCGCTGCCGGTGAACAGCAGCACGAGGTCCTTGCGCTCCGCGCGCGCCTTCGCGACGGCCTGGTCGTAACTCGCGGCCCACGGGAACGGCGCCACGGCGTGGCCCGCGCCGGGAGGCGCCGCATCAGCGTGCGGCGCGGGCGCCGCGGCGAGCGCGGCGAAGACCGCGAGGAGCACGGCAAGCGTCGAACGGAAGGCGAGGCGAATCATCGGGTGCGCCCTTTCGGAGGCCGGAGCTCCCCGCCGCGCGCGGGCGGAGAGCCCCCCTTCCCCAGATCGGAGTTTCCGGGCAACTTCGTGAATCGACCCCCCGGGGAGTCGCCCGCATCGCTGGTTCGGCGCAGGATGCCAGGCCTGAACCGCCGGACCCCTGCGTGACCTCACCCGCCGTCGTGCTCGTCAACCTCGGCACGCCTGCCGCGCCCACCGAGGAAGCGGTCCGCGCGTTCCTCGCCGAGTTCCTCGCCGACCCCCTCGTCGTCGATTGGCCGCGTTGGATCTGGATGCCGGTGCTGCGCCGGATCGTGCTGCGACGCCGGCCGGCGCGCGTCGCCTTGCTCTACGCGAGCATCTGGACCGAGGACGGATCGCCGCTCGCCGTCTCGACCGCCCGCCTCGCCGCCGATCTCGGCGCGCGACTCGCCGGTCGCGCGCGCGTCGTCCACGCGTATCGCTACGGAACGCCGGGCCTCGCGGCGGTCCTTCGCGAGATCCGCGCAACCTCGAGCGAGGTCGCCGTCGTCCCGCTGTTCGCGCAGCCGACCGCGTCGAGCACCGGCACGATCGAACGCCTCGTCGGCGCCGTCGCCGCCGAGGACCCCGCCGCCGCTCCGCTCCGTTTCCGCATGCTCGCGCCGGACGAATCCCGTTGGATCGCCGCCCTGGCCGCACGCGTGCGCGAAGCTCTCGCCACCTATCCGTCTGGCTCGCCGCCCGAGATCCTCGCCTCGTATCACGGGATTCCCGCCCGCGTCGATCGCGGCGAGCGGCACGCTTACCGCGACGCCTGCTTCCGCACCACCGCCGCGCTCGAGCGCGCACTCGACCTCACGCCGGGGGCGATCGAGACCGCGTTCCAGTCCCGTTTCGGGCCCGAGCGGTGGCTCGCTCCGGCGACCGCCGACCGCCTCGTCGAGCACGCCCGCCGCGGGTCGCGGCGCCTGCTCGTCGTCGCGCCGGGGTTCCTCACGCCCGGCCTGGAGACGCTGGAGGAACTGGGCATCCGCGGGCGCGAGGCCTTCCTGGCGGCCGGCGGCGAGGCGTACGCCGTCGCCGCCTCACCCGCGGGCCGTCCCGAGGTCCTGGACGCGCTGGAGTCCCTCCTCGAACGGCCGATCGAACGAACGGTCGCTCTTTGACGCCCGTATGACACAGACGCGTGCGCACCCCCTATCGTGCGCGCCCGATGGAGCGGATCTCCCTGGTCGGAACGACATGGCGAACGGGCGGGCAGGACGTGCTCGACCGCTCGACGGTACCGGACGCCGCGCGCGACGAGGCGTTGCCGCGCATCGCGCGCGCGCTCGGTTCGAACGAACTGCTCTACCTCGCGACCTGCCACCGAGTCGAAGTCGCATTCGTCGCCGAGGAGCCGGCGGCTGTTGCCAGCGCGCGCCGCGCGCTCTGGTCGGCGCTCGGCCTGCCTCCCTCGTGCGGCGACGCCGAGCACCACTTCCGCGCGTGGTCCGGCGAGGGCGCGGTCGAGCACCTCTTCATGGTCGCCGCGGGGCTCGACTCGGCCCGCGTCGGCGAGACGGAGATCGCCGGCCAGGTGCGCCGAGCGCTCGATCGTTCGGCGTCGCTCGGCCTGCTCGGGCCGCGTCTGAAGCGCGCGGGCGAGGAGGCGCTGCGCCTCGCGCGGCGCATCCATCGCACGACGCGCGTCGGCGAAGGGGCGCTCTCGCTGGCGTCGATAGCGCTCGATCACGTCCGAGATCGCCTGGACGGTCGTGGGGGCGCGGTCGCGTTGATCGGGGTCTCGCCGATGACGCGCCGCTGCGCGTTCGACCTGGCCGCGGACGGAGTTCCGTTCGTCGTCGTCAACCGCACGTTCGATCGCGCTGCGTCGCTCTGCGCCGACGTGCGCGCCGGCGCCGCGCGTCCCCTCGACGAGTTTCGCGAACGACCCGATCCCGTCGAGGCCGTCGTCCTCGCGACCAACGCACCAGGGCCCGTGCTCGGACGCGCGGCGCTCGAGCGGCTCGCCGGGCTCGCACCGTCCGGCGCACCGCCGCTCCTCGTCGATCTCGGCGTGCCCGCGAACGTCGCTCCCGCGGACGCCGCCGCCGCGGGGCTCCCGCGCATCGGCATGAACGAGATCGCCGACGAGACCGCGCGTACCCGCGACGGGCGCCTGCGCGAATCAGCCGACGCACGCGTCCTCGTCGACGAAGCGCTCGCCGCGTTCCGTCGCGACGCAGCCGAGCGAACGCTCGAGCCGCTGATCGCGGCGCTGCACCGTCGCTACCGCCACACCGCGGATGAGGGGGTCGAGCGTCTGCTGAAGCGACTTTCGCAACTTGCCCCGTCCGACGAGGCGGTTCTCTGCGAATGGGCTCGGACCCTCGCGGCGCGCTTCGCGCATATCCCGTGCCGCGGATTGCGCAACCTCGCCGCCGAGTGGGGGACGGACCCGGTCGGCACGTTCTTCCGCGACGTCGATGAACGGCTGTTGGGCGAAGTGCGCGAGCATCTTCCGCCCCGCCGGGGGCCCGTATGAGCGGGACGCTGCGCCTCGGCACCCGCTCGTCGCGTCTCGCGCTCGCGCAGGCCGCTTCGATCGCCGAGTTGCTCGCGTCGTTCGGCGCGCGCGTCGAGTTCGTTCGGATCGAGACGGCCGGCGACCGCGACCGCGACAGCGCGTTCGCCGACGTCGGCGCCGCGGGAATCTTCGTGCGCGAGGTCGAGGCGGCGCTGCTCGACGGGCGCATCGATCTCGCGGTCCACAGCTTCAAGGATCTGCCGTCCGATTCGCCCGCGTCGCTCGTCGTGGCCGCAGTGCCGCCTCGCGCCGATCCGCGCGATCGGCTGCTCGTGCGCAACGCCGCGCACGACGCCGCGCGCACGGGCTTGCCGATCCGCGACGGCGCGTGCGTCGGCACGTCCGCGGCGCGGCGCGCCGCGCTCGTGCGCGCCCTTCGCCCCGATCTCGTCGCCGCGCCGCTGCGCGGGAACGTGACGACGCGGATCGCGCGACTCGCTGCGGGCGACTTCGACGCGATCGTGCTCGCGGCGGCCGGACTCGATCGCCTCGCGACGACGGGCTTCGAACTCCCCATGAGACTCGTCGCGTGCGATCTCGATCCGCGAACGTTCGTCCCCGCGCCGTCGCAAGGTGCGCTCGCGATTCAGACTCGCGAAGGAGACGCCGCGACGCGCGCCCTCGTCGCGCGCTTGGACGACCCGCCGAGCGCGCGCGTCGTCGCGCTCGAACGCGCGCTGCTCGCGCGGTTCGCCGCCGGCTGCGCGATCGCGTTCGGCGCGTTCGCCGAGGAGGACGAGAACGGTCGCGTCACGCTTCACGGCCTGCTCGAGCGCGACGGTGTGATCCGTCGAGCGCGCGCGACCGGTACGCGACCTGAGGTGGTCGTTGCGCGCGTCGATGAGGTGCTGCGCGCGCCCGTCACGGAGGCCTCGCGATGACGACCCACGCCGCCTCGCACGCGCGGAGGGTGTTGTTGACGCGCACCACGCCCGAGAACGACGCGTGGGCCGCCGCGCTCGCCGGTCTCGGCGTCGCGTCTACGTCGATCGTATGCGTCGAGATCTCGCCCGATCCCGGCGCGGACGAAGCGCTGGCCGAACGCCGCGACGCGACCGACGTCTGGGCGTTCGCGTCGCCCCGCGCGGTCGCCTACGAGCAGGGACGATCGACATCGGGGCGAATCCCGTCGCGGCTCGCGGCGGTCGGGCCGAGCACGGCGGACGCGCTTCGCCGGCGCTACGGTCGCTGCGACCTCGTCTCGGAGGAAGGTCGCGCACGCTCGCTGATCGACGCGCTGCTCACGTGCACGCCGCGACCCAGGTCGGTGACCTGGCTCGGCTCGGCGAACGGCGCGACCGGCGATCTGGCGCGGCTTCGCATCGCCGGGATCGACGCAGCGGCGATCGGTCTCTACCGGGTCACGCCCCGCGCATGCACGTCCGCGGCGGACGTCCGCGATCTCCGCGGCGAGGACCTCGATGCGGTGTTCCTTGCCAGCCCGTCCGCGTGGAAGGGACTTCGCGCGACGACGCTCCTGCCACCGGCGGTTCCGCTCGTGACGATCGGCCCGACGACGTCGGACGCAGTGCGCGCAGCGGGCGCGACGGTGTTCGCCGAGAGTCGGTCGCGCGATCCGCAGGGGATGCTCGCGGCGTGGCGCGAGGCTCTCGACGCGAGGGGGCCGTCGTGAACCGCGACCTGAGTGACGTTCCGGTTCCGCTCGTTCGTCCGCGCCGCGCGCGTGCGACGCGGGCGCTGCGCGACCTCCTCGCGGAGACCCGCATCGACGCGAAGCGGCTCGTGATGCCGCACTTCGTGCTTCCGACCGAGCGTGGCGAAGAGCCGATCGCGTCGCTTCCGGGCATCTCGCGGACCGGGCGAACGGACCTGTTGCGTCGTGTCGAGCAGGACGCGGCGCTCGGAATTCGCGCGGTGCTCCTGTTCGGACTTCCGGCGAACGGCGCGAAGGACGCCGCGGGCTCCGCGGCGTGGGAGCCGGAGGGCGCGACGCCCGCCGCGGTGCGCGCGCTGAAGCGCGCATTCGGCGACGACCTCGTCGTCGCCACCGACGTCTGCCTGTGTGCGTTCACCGACCACGGTCACTGCGGTGTGGTGCGCGACGACCGCATCGACAACGACGCCTCGCTCGATGGCATCGCGAGAACCGCGCTCGCGCATGCCGAGGCCGGCGCCGACATCGTCGCGCCGAGCGACATGATGGACGGCCGCGTCGCGGCGATTCGCTCGCGCCTCGATGCGAACGACCGGAGGGAGGTCGCGATCCTCTCGCACGCCGTGAAGTACGCATCTGCGTACTACGGACCGTTTCGGGAGGCCGCCGGCTCCGCGCCGGGCAAGGGGGAACGCAGCGGCTACCAGATGGACGTGCGCAACGCACGCGAAGCCGAACGCGAAGCGCGCCTGGACGAAGCCGAAGGCGCCGACTTCCTCATGGTGAAGCCGGCGCTCTCGTTCCTCGACGTGATCCGCCGCGTTCGAGAGACGAGCGCGCTGCCGCTGTTCGCGTACAACGTCTCCGGCGAGTACGCGATGGTGCGCGCCGCTGCGGAACGCGGCTGGATTCGCGAGAAGGACGTCGTCCGTGAAAACCTCGTCGCGATGGCTCGAGCCGGCGCCGACGCGATCGTGACGTACCACGCACGCGCCGCGCTCGAAGGAGGATGGCTGTGACCGGCGGAGCGGCGTCCCGGGCGCTCTTCGAACGTGCCGCGCGAGCGATGCCCGGTGGCGTCAGTTCGCCGGTGCGTGCGTTTCGCGCGGTCGGTGGCTCGCCCCCGTTCGTCGCATCCGCGTCGGGCGCGACGATCGTGGATGTCGATGGCCGGACGTTTCTCGACTTCATCGGTTCGTGGGGGCCGCTCGCGCTCGGGCACGCCCATCCCGACGTCGTCGCGGCCGTGGTCGAGGCGGCGTCGCGCGGGACGACGTACGGACTTCCGTGTCCCGGCGAGGTCGATCTCGCAGAGACGATCGTTCGGCTGTGTCCGTTCCTCGATCAGGTGCGGTTCACGTCGTCGGGAACGGAAGCGGTGATGAGCGCGGTGCGTCTCGCGCGCGGCGTCACCGGCCGCGATGCGATCGTCAAGTTCGCGGGCTGCTATCACGGGCACGCCGACGCACTGCTGGTCGAAGCCGGGTCGGGGCTGGCGACGTATCGCGAGACCGGCGCGACCGGCGTTCCGTCGTCGGCGGGCGTGCCCGCGGCGCTGGCGCGCCAGACGCTCGTCCTGCCGCTCGACGACGAGGACGCCGCGTCGCGCCTTTTTGCTGAGCACGGCGAGCGCATCGCAGCGGTGGTCATCGAACCGATCCCCGCGAACCACGGCCTGCTCGTGCAGCGGCCGGAGTTCCTGAGCCTGGTGCGCGCGCTGACGCGAAAGGTGGGGGCGTTACTGATCTTCGATGAGGTGATCAGCGGGTTTCGCGTCGCGCAGGGCGGCGCCGCGGAGCGGTTCGGGATCGTTCCTGATCTCGTCACCTACGGCAAGGTCGTGGGTGGTGGACTGCCGGTCGGCGCGCTTGGCGGTCCGCGCGAGACGATGGCGCGCCTGGCGCCCGAAGGCCCCGTCTACCAGGCGGGAACGCTCTCCGGCAACCCGATCGCGATGGCGGCGGGTCGCGCCGCTCTCGGCCTGCTCGAGCGCACGAACGGATGGGCGCGCCTCGATGCGCTCGGCGCGGCGCTCGAGGCGCGCGTCGAGCCCGTGCTCCGAGGCCGCGGCGTGCGCCTGGTTCGCGTCGGTTCGGTGTTCTGGCTCGACTTCTCGGAGGGTCCGCCGACGCGTCGTGCCGACGGGGTGCGCGCCGACGCGGCCGATCGCTTCCGCACCGTGTTCGGGCGCCTGTTCGACGACGGCATCCTGCTCGCACCGAGCGCGTTCGAGGTCGGTTTCGTCTCGCTTGCCCACACCGAAGCGGACTTCGACCGCTTCGCCGAGTCGCTCGGCCGCGCCGTCACATGAGCCGGGTCGGACGCCCCCGCTTCGTCGGACGTCGCTCGACCCAGGTCGCGTTCGTCGTGCTGCTGATCGCGTGCATCGTCCAGGTCGTCTGGTGGCTGGTGGATCAGGGTCGCTTCTCCGCGAAGGTCTGCGACGAGCGGATCGCACGCCTCGATCGCGACGCCGATCTCGCCGAAGCGCAGATCGATGCGGGGGCGTCGATCGAGGAGGTCGCCGCGGGGGCGCCGCACCTGGACTTCCGCACGACCGGCGGCCGCGTGGTCGTCGCACGCGGCTACCGCGAACGCTTGCACGAAGAGCGCGCACGGCGGATGAACCGCTACGGCTGGGAGGGTACGTTCTTCCTCGCCGTGCTCGGCGGAGGTCTGTGGATCATCGGGCGGGCGCTTCGCGAGGGGCGGCGCTTGGTCGCGCGGCAGCGGGATCTCTTGGCCGCGGTCACCCACGAGTTCAAGAGCCCGCTCGCGAGCCTGCGCCTGTCAGGCGAAACGCTCGGTCGGCGGGTCCCCGACGACGCGCGCCGCGCCGCGTTGAGCGAGCGGATGCTGCACGACCTGGACCGCCTCGAAGCGATGGTCGAGAACCTGCTCGGCGTCGCACGGCTCGAAGCGGGGCACATGCTGGCTCGGCGCGAGCGGATCGTTCCCGCGCGACTCGCCGAGGACCTCGTGCGCCAAGACACGTTTCTCGCGCGCGAGCGCGGCGTCGCGGTGCGCGTCGAGGCGACCGAGGGAATCGCAGCGCTCGCCGATCCGCGCAGCGTTCGACTCGTTCTGTCGAACCTCATCGACAACGCGGTGAAGTCGTCCGTCGCCGAGGGCGGGGCGAACGTGCGCGTCGCCGTGCGCCGGGACGGCGCGAATGTCCGCCTCGACGTCGAGGACGACGGATTGGGCTTCGGCGCGGACGATCGCGAGCATCTGTTCACGCGCTTCTGGCGGGCCGAAGTCGAGTTGCGTCGCCGTACCAGCGGGACGGGCCTCGGTCTGTATCTGGTCGAGCGGCTCGTTCGTCTCGACGGCGGTCGGGTGGACGCCGCGAGCGACGGCCCCGGCCGCGGTGCGCGCTTCTCGGTGTGGTGGCCGGCGGCGGCTGAGGAGACGACGTGAGCGAGGTCCCCACGCCGCGTCTGCTGATCGTCGAGGACGAGGTCACGCTCGCCGCGGGCATCGCCGAGAACCTCGACGCCGAAGGCTACGAGGTCGATGTCGTCGGCGACGGACTCGCCGCGCTCGAACGCATTCGCACGGACCGCTACGACCTCGTCCTGCTGGACGTGATGCTCCCGCGCGTCGATGGGTACGCGGTCTGCCGCCGCCTGCGCGCGGAGGGCTTTGGCGTGCCGGTGTTGTTCCTGACGGCCCGCGCCGAGGAGGCCGATCGCATCGAAGGCTTGGAGTGCGGCGCGGACGACTACCTCGGCAAGCCCTTCTCGCTGCGCGAGTTGCTGCTGCGCGTGGCGGCGATCCTGAAGCGCTACCGCTGGTACGAAGATCCCTCGGGCCCGCCCAGTCTTCTGCGCTTCGGCGGCGCCGAGGTCGATTTCCGCACCTACGTCGCGACCGCGCGGGACGGGCGGCGTCACGAGCTCACGCACAAGGAGGCGATGATCCTCAAGCTGCTCGCGGAGTGCGAGGGCGAGGTGGTCTCGCGCGACCGGATCCTGACCGTCGTGTGGGGCTACGAGGTCTATCCGTCCACGCGGACGATCGACAACTTCATTCTTCGACTTCGCAAGCGCTTCGAACGCGATCCCGAGGACCCGCGGCATTTCCACACGATCCGCGGGATCGGCTATCGCTTCACCAAGGAGCCTGGGTTTCAACCGTGAGCGAACCGCTGTTCCTCCGCGCGCTGCGGGGCGAGGCGACGCCGCGCCGTCCGCTGTGGCTGATGCGCCAAGCCGGCCGCATCCTCCCCGCGTACCGCGCGCTTCGCGAGCGGTACGCGTTCGAGACCCTCTGTGCGAGTCCCGAGCTCGCGGCCGAGATCACACTGCTTCCTCTCGAGCGCTTCCCGTTCGACGCGGCGATCGTGTTCGCGGATCTCCTGTCGCCCGCGCCCGCGCTCGGTCTCGACGTGCGGTTCGAGCCGGGGCCGCGTATCGATCGCCCGCTGCGCTCGGCTGCGGCGGTGCGCGCGCTTCCGCGGCTCGGCGCGGGCGAGATCGCGCCAGAGGTTGCCAGTGCGCTGCGGCTCGTCAAGGCGCGGCTTCCGCACGACGTCGCGCTGATCGGGTTTGCCGGTTCGCCGTGGTCGCTCGGCGCGTACCTGGTGGAAGGTCGCGGCGGAGCGGGCTTCGCGCGCTTCCTGGCGCTGCTCGGCGAGGATCGGACAACGTTCGACCTGCTGATGGAGCGATTGACCGAATCGCTCGCGATCTACCTCGTGGATCAGCATCGGGCCGGCGCCGACGTCGTTCAGGTGTTCGACACCTGGGCGGGGCTGGTTCCCCCGGCGACGTGGCGCGACGCGGTGTTGCCGCACGTACGCCGCTTGCTCGAAGCGACGCGCGACGCAGGCGTTCCGACAATCTACTTCCCGCGCGGCGCGCCGGGTTCGACCGACGACCATCTCGGGCTGCCGTGCGCCGGACTCTCGCTCTGCCCCCTGGACGACCTCGCGGCGGTGCGGGCGCGAGCGCCCGGGGACGTGGCGTTGCAGGGGAACCTCGAGCCCGCGGTCCTGCTCGACGGCCCGGACGCGACGGCGCGCGCCGTGCGCGCGTTGTTCGCGGCGATGCCCGCGCGCGGGCACCTCGTCAACCTCGGCCACGGTGTGTTGCCCGCGACGCCGCTCGAGAGCATCGACGCGTTGGTCCACGTCGTCCGCGGCGAGGAGGTCGCTTCGTGATGACGTCGCACGCCGCTCCGGGGGACACGCCCCGCGACCGTGAGGAGATCGCCGCGCTGTTGGCGCGCCACGATCGTCCGGGGCCGCGATACACAAGCTACCCGACGGCGGTCGAGTTCCACGAAGGCGTCGATGCCGCGACGTACGAGCGGCACCTCGCGCTCGCCGGTCAGAAGACCGCCGAGCCCCTTTCGATCTACGTACATCTCCCGTTCTGCGAGCATCGGTGCCTGTTCTGCGGCTGCCACGTCTTCGTGACGCCGCGGAAGGACCTCTCCGCGCCGTACGTCGATACGGTCCTGCTCGAAGCAGAGCGCCTCGCCGAACGCCTGCCGCACAGGCGGGGTCTATCGCAGCTCCATCTCGGCGGCGGGACGCCGACGTTCGCCGCGCCGGGCGAACTCGATCGTCTGCTGGACGGCTTGCTCTCGCGGTTCGATCCGCGTCCCGGCGCCGAGCTCGCCGTCGAGGTCGATCCACGCGTGACGACGCGGGAGCACCTGGTCGTGCTGGCGCGGTACGGCTTCAACCGCATCTCGCTGGGCGTGCAGGACTTCACGCCGCGCGTGCAGGAGGCGATCGAGCGCGTACAGTCGGTCGAGGAGACCCGGGCGATCGTCGATGCGGCGCGCGATCTGGGCTTCTCCGGCGTCAACGTCGATCTGATCTACGGCCTGCCGTTCCAGGAGCTCACGACCTTCGACCGGACGTTGGAGCAGGTCCTCGCGATGGAGGTCGATCGCGCGGCGGTCTACTCGTTCGCGTTCGTACCGTGGGTTCGGGGGCACCAGAAGACGCTCGACGAGGGCGACCTGCCCGACGCCGCGGCGAAGTTCGCCCTGTTCGGCCTCGCGCGCGAGCGCTTCCTTGCGGCGGGCTATGAGCCGATCGGCATGGACCATTTCGCGCGCCCCGACGACGAACTCGCCATCGCGAAGCGCGCCGGACGCCTGCGGCGCAACTTCCAGGGGTACACCGTCGTCGACGGCGACACGGTGCTCGGCCTCGGCGTCTCCGCGATCGGCGACGTCGAAGGCGGCTACTTCCAGAACGAGAAGAAGCTGGTCGGTTGGCGCGCGTCCGTCGAGGCGGGCGTGTTGCCGATACGTCGCGGCGTCGTCGCGACGAGCGATGATCGGCTGCGACGCCACGTGATTCAGGAGCTGATGTGCAACGCGCGCGTGCGGATCGCGGAGACGGAGGCGCGTTTCGGGATCGACTTCGCCGCGAACTTCGCCGACGACCTCGCGCGTCTGGCGCCGCTCGTTGACGAGGGACTGGTCGAGATGGACAGGACGGAGATCCGCGCGACGCCACTCGGCGCGCTGCTCCTGCGCAACCTCGCGATCTGCTTCGATCGCTACCGACGGGATCCGCGCGAGGACGGCGCGCGTCCGATCTTCAGCCGGACGGTGTGATCGCGTGCGACGGATCGTCGTCGTCGGAGGCGGAATCTCCGGGCTGGCGGCGGCGCACGCCGCGCACGACGAGCTCGTCGCGGCGGGGGCGCGCGGCTCGGTCGCGGTGCTCGTGCTCGAACGCGAGCCGTTCGTCGGCGGCAAGGCCGTCGCGACGCGGGACGGCGACTGGTTGGTCGAAGGCGGCCCCTCCGCCTATCTCGACGGCGAACCCGCGCTCGATCGGCTCGTCGCGATCGCCGGCATCGAGCCGCTTCGCGCGAACAGGGACGCCGCGCGGCGTTACGTCGTTCGCGCCGGTCGTCCGCGCGAGCTCGTGCCGCATCCGCTGGGTCTCGTTCGCAACGGCATCCTGTCGCCGCTCGGCGTCGCGCGCCTCGCGTGCGAACGATTCCTGCGACCGCGACGCGACGGCGCCGAGGAGAGCGTGCGGTCGTTCGTGCGAAGACGTTGCGGCGCCGAAGTCGCCGCACGTCTTGTGGGACCATTCGTCTCGGGTGTCGTCGCCGGCGATCCGGCGCGCATCTCGCTCGATGCGGCGTTCCCGCGGCTTCGTGCGATGGAGCGCGAGCACGGCTCGCTGTCGAAGGCGCTCGCGGCCCGGCGTCGCGCGCAGCACGCGGGCGGTCCTGTCGTGCCGGCGGGAGGGTTGACGTCGTTCCGCGACGGGCTGTCCGCCTTGCCGCGCGCGCTCGCGCGGTCGGAGCGGATCGCCGTGCGAACCGGCGTCGCGGTGCACGGCGTCGCCGGCTACCCGCACAACGCGCAGTACGCGCTGTCCCTCGACGGCGGCGAGTCATTGCGCGCCGATGCGCTGATCGTCGCGACGGAGGCGTGGAGCGCGACGGCGGTGTTGCGCACGATCGCGCCCGAAGCGGCATTGGAGCTGGACGCGGTGCGCGGGCCGCCAGTCGTGGTCGTCGGGCTCGGCTACGGGCGTGAAGCGGAAGCGCGCTGTCCCCGCGGATTCGGCGCGCTCGTTCCGCGCGGCGAAGGCCTGCGACTGCTCGGGATGACGTGGGAGTCGCGGATCTTCGCGTCGCGCGCGCCGGACGGAGGCTTGCTCGTCCGCGCGATGTTCGGCGGCGCGACCGATCCCGACGTCGTCGGCGTCGGCGCGGACGCGCTGATCGCAACGGCCGAGCGCGAGGTCTCCGTGGTGCTCGGTCTCGCGTCGCCGCCGGTCTATCGCACGATTCGCATCTGGCCGCGTGCGATCCCGCAGCCGGAACTCGGTCATCTTGCTCGCGCCGCGCGCGTCGCCGCCGCGCTCGATCGCGCGAGTGGCTCCATCGCGCCCCTGTTCCTCGCCGGCAACGCCTTCGGTGGCGTCTCTTTCTCCGCCGCCGCTGCGACAGGCAGCCGCGCCGGCCTCGCCGCCGCCCGGGCCCTCCTAAGCGGCGACTTTCGCGACGTCCCTCGATGAGCAACCGTTCCTGCCGTCCACATCGCCGACCGACGCACCCCCAGCCGATGGACGGGCCGGCTTCGTGCCGTCTACCTCGCCGCACGCGCGAGGCGATGGGCGCGCGGGTAGCCGTGGCGTTCGGCGAGGGGGCGGGCGAGGGCGCGGGCTTCATCGACGAGACCGGCGCGAGCGAACAGTTCGGCGGCGTCGAGTCGGAGCATCGCGTCGGGCTCTCCGTGGTCGAGGACGTCGCGAACGAGGGCGAGCGCCTCCTCCTCGTCCTCTTCGAAGAGCTCGAACGCGAGGAGGATCGCCGCGTCGTCACGGAGGCTTCGCGCCAGGGTGTTGTCGGGATCGTCGTCCGCAAGCGCCGCGAAAAGCCGGTGCGACGCGGCCAAGTCGCCGTCGTACCACGACTCCAACGCGGCGCGCAGCGCGCGGCCCTCGTCGAGCTCGAGCGCAAGCGACTCGTCCGGCTGGCCGTCGAGCAGCGCGAGCGGATCGCTCGCCTCCGTACGCAACCACGCGAACGTCGCCGCGGGATCGTCGGCTTCGCGCCAGCCCGAGCGAAGCTCGAGCAGCAGACGATCGTCGGTGTTCGTCTCGCCCGGACCCGTGAGTCGGCGCAAGGCGGGTCCGTCCAACGCGAAGAGCGCGAGCAGACGCCCCGGCGACGTGAAGCCCTGCGCGCGCAGCGGCGCGGCGCGTTCGTGCGCGATCGCGGTGCGCAACCGATCGAGGGACAACGTGAGCGGATTGCGCGATCCGAGCAGCAGCGCGTCGCCTCCGGCGAGGAAGAGATAGGGATGCGGTACGGCGGCGGCGAACGTGCGCAGCGCGAGGGCGAGGTCCTCGCGCACGAGGTGGTAGAGCGGCATCCAGTGGACCAGCAGGCCGTCGTCGGAGAGCCGCTCGATCGCGCCGCGCCAGTACGTCTCCGAGTAGAGCCACGCGCTGCCGTTCAGCGCGGGGTGGACCGGATCGGACGAGAGCACGTCGAGCGGGCTCGTGCCGTTCAGAACCGCGCGTCGCCCGTCATCGACGACGACCTCGGCAGCGGCCGGGACGCCGCCGCCGTTCGACTCGAACCAGCGCGCCGCATCGATCACGTCGGGTTCCAGTTCGTACACGACGAGACTCGCGGGGTCGTGACTGACGGCCGCCTGCGCGGTGTAGCCGGCGCCGAGACCGATCAGCGCGACGTGCGGCGCGCGATCCGTGCGCGCCTCGAACAGGACCAGCGGGAGGTGCCCGAGCAGGCCCAGGTGGAGTCGATCGGTCGGTGCCGTGGACGCTTCGAGGCTCCCCTCGACCCAGAACTCGAGACGTCCTTCGATGTCACGGACGAGCGTGCTCGCCATGACGCCTTCGCGGGCGTGACGCGTGAGCGTGTCGTCCGGCCGCCACACGATGCGCGAGTAGAGGAGTCCGATCCGATCCGTCGCGGCGGCGTCCGACGGAGGTCGTGCGAGCGTCATGACCATCAACGCCGCGCCGAGAAGCCCCGTTGCGATCCGCGCCAGGCCGCGCAGCGAGATGCCGCCGGCAAGGAGGATCGCGCCGGCGCAGATGACGAGCGCGCCGAGGGAGCCCGCCGTCGGAACGAGGACGAGCGCGCAAAGGAAGCCGCCGAGCGCGCCGCCGATCGAGTTGGCGGCGACCAGATCGCCGCTCTCACGGCCCGACTCGGCGGTCGCCGGTTCCCGCACCCGGACCCACCACGCGAGCAGCGCCGCGCCGGGTGCGACCGCCGGAAGCACGAGCAAGGCCGCGATCGCGCCGCGCCATGCGAACAGGACCCACGGCCGGCCGGCCGCCATCGCATCCCACCACGGTTCGGCGACGGCGTCGAGAAGCCGGGTCATCGCGAGCGAGGTGCCGATGGTGAGCAGGGCGCCGGCCCAGGTCAGTGCGAACACGGCCTTGTGCGGCGAGCGGGCGCGACGCGGGCCGAGGAGGAACGTACCCAGCGAGATGCCCACGAGATGGACGCCGAGCACCGCGCTGAAGACGGGGAACGTCGCCCCGAGGTGCGGCGTGAGTCGTCGCATCCATGCCACCTGGATGCCGACGCCTGCCGCGCCGCCGAGCGCGGCCGCGATCCGCAGCCCCCAGCCCGAACCGTTCATTCGCGGCACGAACGGCGCGAAGGAACGCGCCACGACCGGTGGCGCCTCACGGGACGCACGGGCATGACGGAACAGCGTCGTCGCGACGACGGCTCCGGCGAACAGTTCGAGTCCCGATGCGAGGAGGACGGTGTGTCGATTGCCGAGTGCCTCGAACGCGAAGGCCACGCCGAGGGTGACGCCGAGAACGGCTCCGAGCGTGTCGAGCGCGTACAGGCGCTTGAAGACACGACCGGCCGCGAGCGGCTCGGGTCGCATCCACCGAAACGCCGCCGGAATGCTCACGCCCCACGGCACCGCCGCGAGCGTCAGCAACGCCGTGGCGAGCGTCCACGAGAGCGGGCCGGTCCTCCCTCGAGCGATCGCGTCGAGCAAGGGAGGAACCGCGGCACCGAGGGATGCGGAGAGGACCTCGGCGACGACGAGCAGGGCGCCGGGACGGCCGGTGCGGTCGGCGAGGCGCCCGCCGATCCACGAGCCGATCGCCGTCCCCAAGAGGGCGCCCGCCGAAACGGCCGCGGCGGGAACGGAGCCCGCGCCGAGCAGGGGAACGAGCAGCCGGAACCACGCGCTCTCGTGCAGGAGCGCAGCGGCTCCCGACGGCACGAGCACGAAGAAGAGGGCGAGCCGCGGCACCGCCGAAACCTACGCGGACGGCCGCGGCGTCACGCGATCCGCGCGAGGACTTCCCGCCCGGCCGTGCTATCCGGGAGGGTGTCTTGGAGGTTCCACCATGTCGTTCCCCCTGGTTGTCGCGGCGTCGGAGGTGTTCTCGAGCATCGAGTCGCTTGTGGTCATGATCGTCATCGGCGGCCTGATCGGCTGGGCGGCAAGCCGCCTGATGAAGGCCGACGGGCAGATGGGCCTGCTCGCCAACATCGGCGTCGGCATCGTCGGCAGCGCGCTCGGATCCTGGCTCGCCGGCGAACTCGGCATCTCCCTCGGTGGCGGATGGGTCGGCCGCATCCTCATCGCGCTGGGCGGCGCCGTCCTACTGATCGTGATCCTTCGCCTCCTCAAAGTCCTGCGCTGACGCACTCGGCGCAGGACCCAGCCGTTCCTCGGCGCGATAGAGGTCGAGGACGGCGTCGAACTCATCCGTTGTCCGCGCCCCCCCGAACGCCGCCCGAACGGTGTCGGCGTCGGGGTGGTGACGCGCGTACTTGACCGCGTGGCGACGCATCGGCGTGAGCCACGCGGTCGGCCCGACGTGCTCGGCGAGGAGGTCGCGATGCGCCTCGATCGTCGCTCGTTGCCGTGCGAGGTCGGGAGGCGTCGGCACGCGTCCCGCGGCGAGGTCGCGGCACGCTTCGAAGATCCAGGGATTGCCGATCGCGCCGCGCGCGATGCTGACGCCGTCCACGCCGGTCTCGTCGATCATCCGCAGCGCGTCGTCGGCCGTGAACAGGTCGCCGCTGCCCAGCACGACCCGCCTGCCGACGCGGGCCTTCACCTCGCGCAGGAACGACCAATCGCTCGGTCCGACGTACTTCTGCTCTACCGTCCGCCCATGCACCGTGACGGCGGCGACGCCCGCCTCGAACACGCCGTCGAGGATCCGGTAGAACGCCTCGCGGCTGGCCTCGGTGTCGTCGATGCCGCGTCGCATCTTCACGGTGACGGGACGGTCGGGCACCGCGTCGAGCACCGCGCGGACGATGCGCAGCGCCACATCGGGCTGTCCGAGGTGATACCCGCCTCGGCAGCCGCCGATCGCCGAGCGGACCGGACAACCGAAGTTCACGTCGATCACGTCGTAGCCGGCATCCACGAGTCGCCGCGCCGCCGGCGGGAACGACGCGGGCTCCGAGCCCATCAGTTGGGCGCCGACCGGATGTTCGTCGTCGCCGACTTCGAAGTGTCGGGACCGTGCGGCCGCGTTGCGCGCCTCGCGCACGAAGCGGTCGATCAGGACCTCGTGAACCGTGTACGACGCACCGTGGCGCCGTGCGAGCAGCCGCATCGGCCGATCGCTGTACCCGCTGAGCGCCGCCTGCACGAAGGGTCCGTCCAACGCGATGCCGCCCATCCGAAGGCCGTCACGAACGAGCACGGGAGGGGGGCTCATGGCATCGCTCCCTCGAAGCGTCGCACTCGATGTCGCATCGCCTCACCTCGCCCCGGCGTCACGCACGAACGAGTCGGACTCGGAGGCGAGAGCCGCCTCGAGCCGGGCGAGCGCGGGCCCGAGCGAGGCAGGCGCGTCGGCTCGAGCCGCCCACGTGCGAAGCAGGCGTGCGGCATCCGAGCGCATGCCCGCGTCGCTGGCGTCGATCCACGCGGCCACGCCGGCGACGTCCGCGTCGGTCGGGGCGAGGTCGGCACGTCGTAGGACATCGAGCAAGCCGCGTCGCACGCGCCGTGGCAGGTCGGCGCGTGCGAGGTCCGCCCGCACGTCGTCGGCGTAGTCGCCCGGTCGCGCGGCGAGCAGCGCGATCAACCGTCCGCGCACCGAGGCGTCGGGATGGTCCAGGAACGGTCGCGCGGCGGCGTAGACGTCGGCACCGCCACCGAGCAGGGCCTCCAAGGCGGCGGCGAGGTCGCGCGGGTCGCCGTCCGAATCGAGCCACCCGAGCAACGTCTCGCGCCCTTCCGTCGCGCCGAGCGCTCGGATCACGCCCGCCGCGCGCCGAGCGATCCGACGGTCCTCGGCATCGAGCAACGCCGCCACGTCCGCGGCGAGTCGCTCGAACCGCGCCTCGGTGATCGTCTGGAGAGCGACCGTCACGCGGGCCTCTTCGCCCGAGGCGAGGTTCGTGCGCAGGAGGTCGTGGACCCCCGCCTCGTGTCCGGCCTCGGCGAGAGGCCTCAAGACCCCCGCGAACCCGCGGATCGCCAGGCCTCCCTCGCTCTTCCCGAACACCCGGTGGAGATGGGGGAGCGCGGCCGGTCCGAACGAAGCGATGCGAGCGCGGGCGATCGGAACGATGCGGCGGTTGTCGCCGACCTCCCAGCGCACCGCCAGCGCCCACAGTTCGTCGAACACGGCGGCGGTCAACTCTCCCTCGAACGAGCAGATCGCCGGAATCGGCGCGAGGTCGGCGTCCGCCGTCGCGGCATCCGTCGTCGGGGACGTCGCGGGCGGCGCGGAGTCGAGGTCGAGCGAGATCGCGAGGTCGGTGTGGAGGCGTCCCGCATCGTCGGCGGGCGCTCCGAGGTAGTCGTCCCTGCCCCCGAGGTCGAGCAGGACGCCGATGCTCCCGAACCCTCGCGCGGGTCGTGCGACGTTCACACCGCCCTCCCGGCGCGCCGCGTACAGGTCGTCGCCGGAGCGGTCGATGTGCAACCCGACGCTGTTCGTGAGCGCCGAACCGTTGCACGACGTGTTGCCGAGGTAGCGATCGTTGCCGCCGCGATCGTGGAGCACGCTGCCGGCGTAGTCGTGGCTCGATCCCTGGCCCAGCCCGCTGTGCATCACGTAGGTGTCGTTGCCGGACTCATCGACGAGGCCGCCCACCGCGAGGTGGATGCCGCTCCCCTGGCCGTACTGCGTCATCTCGTAGAGGTCGTTGCCGGCGCCGTCGTAGAGCAGCCCGGCGGCGTACCAGTAGCCGACGCCCTGGTTGTAGACGTCGCCGAGGTACCGGTCGTTGCCCTCGTAGTCGAGGAGGATCGCGATGCCGCCCGCGTGATCGATTCCCCGTTCGCCGATCGAGAAGCCTTGCGAGAACGACTGGTAACGGTCCGCGAAGAGCGGCGCGTGCAGGTAGACGCCTCCCGCCTCGTAGGTGTCGTTGCCGCGCGCGTTCGCCAGGATCGCAAGCCCCCGGCAGCGTGAGAACGCCTGGCTCGACGACCACGCGACGAACCGATCGTTGTCGAGCGCGGCGACCGCAACCGGATCCGGCGTCCCTTCGTCTCGCGATTGCGTCGGGCGCGGGCCCGCACCGCCGTCGAGCAGCGCACCGATTCCGTAGCCGGCGGCCCCCTGGGTGAACGTCCGGCCCTCGTAGCGATCGCTGCCGCCGTCGTCGAGGAGGACGGCGACACCGCCACACGCCGCGCCGAGGCTCGCGTGCCCGGCGCGATAGCGATCGTTGCCGGCCCCGAGGTCGCACAGCAGGGCGAAGCCGAGAATCGCACAGCCGAGCGTTTCGTTCGACTCCTCGCACGCATAGACGTCGTCGCCCGCGAGATCGATCAACAGGCCGAGACGCCGTCCGGGGAGTCCGACGGGCGAGGCGAACCGTCCCTGCTCGTAGCGGTCGTTGCCGCCTGGATCGACGACGATCGCGAAGTCACCTCGCCACACGTCGTCGCCAAGCGTGCCGAGGCCGATGCGTCCGTGCGGGGTCTCGACGACGAGCGCCGCGTCGCGAGGGAACGCCTCCGGCGGCCACGCGAGGACGCCGCGCCTCACCGCGACGAAGAGCGTCTCGGCGATCGTCGTGAGGTGCGCCAGGTCGAGCCGGCGCATCCGATCGTGGAGCCAGGCGTCGTCGCGGTCCTTCGTCCACGCGTCGATCGCTTCGTCGGTCGATGCGTCGAAGGGCGACGCGAAGACCTCGTGCCACGCCATCCGGGAGGGGAGGTGGCGGCGGAGCGCACGGTCGGCGACCTCGTCCCCGCCGAGTCCCCGGAACGGCGCCTCGAGATCGATGGCCAAGAGCACCGTGAGGGCCTCGATCGCCCCGTCCGGTGCGGCCGCTGCGCCGAGGGTGATCTCCGCGACGTCGTTCGCCGTCCGGTCCGGAGCGATCTCGTCGGTACGGAGGACGCTCTCGAGGGCGAACGCGCCGCCGTCGTCGGGGCGCACGCGATCGGCGAACCCATCGATCGTCGGAGCGATCCGCAGAGGATCCTCGAGCAGGGCACGCACGATCGGGAACGCCCCGTGTCCTCGCGCGAGATCCTTCACGAACAGAAGGTCCGCCCGGACCAGGTTGGCGGCGTCGAGAGCGCGGTCGAGCGCCGCCTCCTCGGCGTCGGTCATCGAGCGGCGAGCCGCGGGCCCGTCCGCGCGGCCCGAGCGCGGAGCGGCGAGCGGCATGACGCCGACGGCGAGCAGGAGGATGCGGAGCGCGAACGGGAACCGGGGTCGGAGCGGCATGGAGCGGAGCGTACTCGCTCGTGCCCGCCCACGCGCCCGCACGTCGGACGTCGATCCGATCCGCCGACGCCGCCCTCGCTTCGCGTTCTCCGCCGGTCAGGCCGCCATGGCGCGCAGCCGCGCGATCCGTTCCTGGGGATCCGGGTGGGTCGAGAACAACTTCCCGAGGCCCATGCCGGCGAACGGGTTGGCGATCATCATGTGCGCGGTCGCGCCCGTCGCGGACAGCGGTTCGGTATGGGGGATCCCCGCGTGGAGGCGGGCGAGCGCGCTCGCGAGCGACAACGGTTCGCCCGAGATCTCCGCGCCCCCGCGGTCGGCCTCGTACTCGCGCGCGCGGCTGATGCCCATCTGCACCATGGCCGCCATGAGCGGCGCGATCAGGGCGATGGCGAACTGGGCGATCGGATGACCGCCTTCGCGATCGCGTCCGCCGAAGATCGCGCCCCAGCGCGCCATCATCGAGAGCATGCCGATCGCCGACACCGCGCCGGACACGAGGGTCATCGTCAGCATGTCACGATGACGCACGTGCGCGAGTTCGTGCGCCATCACGGCGCGCACCTCGTTGCGCGGGCAGAGTCGCAGCAGACCCTCGGTGACCGCGACGACGGCGTGTTGGGGGCTGCGTCCGGTGGCGAACGCATTGGGCGCGTCCTTCGGAATCCAGACGACCTTCGGGATCGGGAGACCGGCCCTGGAGGCCATCTCGCGGACGTCGTCCTCGACCCACTTCTTGTCCGCGGGCAGCTCACGCGCGCCGTACACCTTCAGGACGAGGCTGCTGCTGAACCAGAAGTTGATGAAGTTCAGGCCGAGGCCGATCGCAAACGCGATCATCATCCCGCTCTTCCCGCCCATGGCGCCGCCAACGAGGACGAGGAGCATCGTCAGGAGGGTCATGAGGAAGGCGGTGCGAATCAAGGCGGGGACTCCTCTGGGCGCGAGTGCGCTCGCGCGGGTGCCGAAGCGTACAGCAAGGCGTGGGCCCGGGCGGCGCCGGGGCCGCCGCGGGGCTCGCGCCCCGACGCCTCGGCGGCGACCGGCGGACGGCCTCGGCGCGGGGCGGTGTCCAAAAAAGACGACGGCGAGGCACGGGGCCCCGCCGTCGAAGGGATGTCCGAGTTGCGGACTAGCAGCCGCAGGGGCTCTCGCAGCCGCAGGGCTCGGGCTGGCAGGGGTCGCCGCAGGGATCGCAGCCGCAACCCTGACAGCCGGCGAGGCCCAGCACGCCGGCAACGAGCCCGATCATCAGGAACGCACGGATGGTGCGCATGGTGGTGCTCCTTCGAGAAGACTCGCGCGCCGGCGAAGCGGGCGCGAGACCGGTTCGCTCCCCTCCCTCTGAGGGGTGCATCGGGGAGATGATGCCCCACCTTTCCGGAAGTGGCACGAATCCTCGGCCACAAGGCTCGCCAATTCCGTACGGCCCGTGGCGGGCCGGGAACGTCGAGAACCCCGCCGACCGCCCCCGCGGGCGGCCGCGGGGCACGGGTCGATGCCCCGGGTCGATGCCCCGGACGGCCCCTACTCCTCGAGGACGAAGGTGACCTGGAGGTTGACGCGGTAGGCGGTGATCCGCCCGTCCTCCACGTCCACCTTCATCTCCTTGACCCAGGCGCCCTTGACGTTCTTCAGGGTGGTGTGGGCGCGCTCGACCGCCCTCTCGATCGCCTTCTCGAAACTCTTGCTGCTGCTGGAGGTGAGTTCGATGACCTTGCCGACGGACATGGGGGACTCCTTCGTTCCGGGGTGGGGGGGCTGGAAGCCGTGGCCGAGCCTACCCCGGTCGATCCAGGGGGACCTCGTAGAGCCGGTAGGTCGTCTCCGACATGCCGATCCGCTCGTAGACCGCCCTCGCGGCGGCGTTCTCGCGCTCGACGTAGAGGCGAAGGCCGCGGACGCCGTCGGCGGCACGGGCCCGGCGCGCGACCTCCTCGTGGAGGGCGCGGTAGACGCCGCACCCGCGCCACGACGGGGCGACGTAGACGCTCTGGATCCACCAGAACCAGCCGTCACGCCAGTCGGACCACTCGGGCGTCACCAGGAGGGAGCCCGCCGGCGCGGCGGTCCCGCCGGCGATCAGGTAGAAGCCGGCATGCGGGCGTTCGAGCAGACCGCGGACCCCCCGCTCCACCACCGCCCGGTCGAGCGTCTTTCCCTCGCTCTCCCGGGCCAGCGCGAGGTTGGCCTCGACGAGCGAGGCGACGTCGTGCTCGTCGGCGAGGCGGATGGACGGAACGGGGCGGGGCGACGTCATCTCTCCGATGCTGACCCGGGCCGACCGATGGGGAAAGGAGTGCGGGGCGCGCTCCCGCCGGGAGGCGGCATGGCCGCGGACGGATTCGACGACTACGCCGACCTGCGCGATCGCTCGCGCGTGTTTCGGGACGGGCTTCGCCGTCGAACGGAGACCGTGGTGCGGCTCATCCGCGAGGGACGCGACTCGGCCGACGAGGCCGCGTTCGCCCTGCTCGACGTGGGCACGGCCGACGGGCGCATGCTCGGCGCGATGCGGAAGGCGTTCCCGAACTGCGACGCCGTCGGGGTCGAGGCGTCGGACGAACTCGTCTCGGTGGCGCGCGCCGCGGGACATGAGGTCGTCCAGGCGCGGGCCGAAGACCTGCCGTTCCCGGACGGGCGGTTCGACGTCGTCACGCTCGTCGCGACGCTGAAGCACGTCCCCGACGCGGATCGTGCCCTGGTCGAGGCCGCGCGGGTGCTGAAGCCGCAGGGTCTGCTCGTCGTCGCCGACCCGACGCCGTTCGGACTGCGTCTCGGCCTGCGACGCGGTCACTTCGATCCGCGCTGGCTTGCGCACCGCTGGTCGCTCGCGACGACCCGCGACCACCTCGATCGAGCCGGCTTCGAGGTCGTCCGAGGCGTGCGCTACATGCCGCTCCCGATCGACCTTCGGTGGCTGCGGTGGCTCGAGCCGCTCGGCCGCGCGATCGGTGCATCGCGTCTTTTCCTCCAACAGGCGACGTCGGCGCGCCGTCGTCCGATCGGAATCGGCCCTTAGCGCGCGACGACCCACGCGAACGTGACGATCGCCAGGACGAAGCAGTAGGGCGCGAACCAGTGCAGGCGTTCCCGCTCGACGACCCGACGTAGCACGAGCAACGCCGCCAGGCTGACGGCGAACGCGACGCCGAGTGCGAGCAGCAGGCCGAAGCGGTTGCCGAGGTCCGGGACTCGCCCAAGATCGAGGGCGTCGAGCAGCAGGGCGCCGCCGATCGCCGGCATGGCGAGGAGGAAACTCATCTCGAAGGCCTCGCGGCGACGGCAACCGAGGAGGAGCGCCGCAGCGATGGTCGTGCCCGACCGGCTGATCCCCGGCACGATCGCCACGGCCTGCGCCAATCCCACGCCGATCACGAGCGCCATCGGAAACGCGCCCTCGAACGGGTCCCGCGAGCCGTTGCGCCCGCGTGTCGAGAGCAGCAGCGCGGTCGTCACGAGCCAGCCAGCCGCGACCAACGAAGGCGAGTCGAACAGGTCCGTCGCGCCGGCGCGATGCAGGCCGACGCCGACCACGCCCGCCGGCACGCTGCCGAGGAGGGCGATCCCGAGTGCGCGCGGGAGCGCCTTCGGGGTGAGCAGTCGCCGCCAGGTCGGGGCCAGCCCGACGAACACCGCGAGCAGCGACGCGCCGTGCAACAGCACGAAGAGCGCCTCGCGCTCGCGGCCGTGGACGTCGAGCCCGAACACCTCCGCGGCGAGGGTCAGGTGACCCGACGAACTGACCGGCAGGAACTCGGTCAGCCCTTGGAAGACGGCGATCAACAGCAGCAGCGCGACGCTCATGGCGACCGTCCGCCCCGCCCCGCTACCACTC